>JAKBAI010000032.1 GCA_021809185.1 Planctomycetota bacterium | reverse complement strand
AGCTTGAGCAGGAAGCGTTTCCATATTCTCAATTAGAGGGCGATGATATGTCCCATAGCCATCGATCGAAAAATCGATTTCCGTAGTTGCGGCTTTTTTAGTTAAATTGAATAAGGCAGTCAATATTTTGACCCCATCCGGCAACAGGGTTCGGAAACTTTCCAGATCGGTAATCGATAGAGGCTCATTCTTGAATTGAAATTGTTCTTCTCCTGTCTCAGAATTGGACTGAGATAGAGATTGAGTTTGAGTTTGAGTTTGAGTTTGAGATTGAGATTGAGATTTTGCGTCAGCATGGGAGGGGTGCTTTTTCTTGGCTTTTTTGGAACGGTTCTGTATTTGCATGACCAGTTTAGAAACTTGTTCGAGTGTAACTCTTAGCTTAAAGGAACCTTCGATTGCACTTTCGCTTTCAAAGATCAAGAGCCAAAATTGCCGAGGATTTTGGCGTTCAGAAACAAGAAATATCAGATCAGCGATTCGATTTTGGTCTCTGGGTAAGACGACCAAACGGGTATCGAGAAGTTCATGGAAATCGAATTGAACTTTCAGATTACGACAGAGGAAGTTGAGAAAAACTTGGGCATTATAACAGATCATATGGCGGATCGCTTGATCGTAGATACCGATGCCGCCAGGTAACCGTAAGCGAATATCCGCTTCATTTTCAGATAAGGTCGATTGCTGTTGAGCAAGAAACGAAGCCAAGTCAGATTCCAAAGTGATTTCTTGGTTGGAGGACTCGTTTGTTGCTTTTGTTGATGACGTTTGGTCTTTTTTCTTATCTTTGGTCATGGGTTTCTTTCAAACGAGATAAAGGATAACAAAATATCTTTTTATCCAATTTATTCGAAGAGGAATAGAAAAATATCATTAAAATGATTTAAAGTAAAAATTGGATCTTTTAGGAATTCGAATCATGATGATGGTTTACCACCACCAGATCAGATCTAAAAATTCAAGCTGGTCAAGTAGGGTAATCTGGAAAGATCAATTTTGCTTGAGCTTATTTTTTCCCATTTTCTTCTTTTTAAAGAAATGGTACAATCCATTTTTATCTCTATTTCATCATGGTTTTTAATTTAGTTCTTAATTTAGTTCCATGGAGTAAATAGAGAACGATTCCACGATCATGTGAAGAATACTTTTTCGCGGAAACGTTGAGTGAAAAAATAATTCCTCATAGGGAATTTAAAGAATCAAATTCAAATTGCTGCGAAAAGCAATTTCTGAATTTGGTGAAAATAATCAGATAATGGAAAGCAGTAAGAGAACTAGGGAAGGGAATGACTATGTCTGCACCAACAACCGAAGATATTACGAAACAAGAACTGGATGAATTAGATTTACTTTTACAACATATGCTTTCGATGTCTTTAACTCATATGGAAGAACCAGATGTGCGGAAGACGATTGCGATGGCCACTGCATCAACCCCCTTACCTCCCAATCGAACAGTTGTTAGTACTCGCCCATTAACATCCTCACCCATCAACAATAATCCAAATAGTGGAAATCCTAATGGAATAAATCCAGTTTATTCTTTTCCGAGTGCTCCCTCGATTCCTGTTCCTGTAAACTCTGCAATCTCTACAAGTACTTCTACAGTAAATTCGTCAGCGGGTCCATCTAGTGTTGCAATTCCTGGGAATTCGAGCTCTGCTAACCATCCATCCGTTCAGAATTCAGGTAATTCTAATTCACCTGTTCGTGCGAACCAATCTAATTTGACAACCATCACTGTTAGTTCTAAATCGATTGCAGGAATGAATTCGAATTCTGCGGTTTCTGGTGCCGAACGGACTGGACAAACGAATAATGGATCATTATCTAATGGATCATTATCTACGGCAGGCAGTTTGCCATCGTTTCAATATCCAAATACTTCAAACATACCAGAAACAACAGAAGGGATTGGTGTATCGACACAATATTCAAATGGGGAAATAGGAAGTAGCCAAGGAAATACCCAAGGGAGTACTCAGGAAGATCCAGCAATAAAATACGAAAGATTAAATTCCCCTTTAGCCAGATTTGATGAGATCGGAACCAATTCTAGAAAAACGGCTACCAATAATTTGACGAGTGGGGTTCCAGAAAACTCACCGGCTCATTTAAACCCATCGCCTTCGTCCTCCTCATCACCCCCACCAACTAATATAGTTCAACCCGGGATACTAGCAGGATCTACGGGTAGCCCCTCCGCAAATCCCATTACAATGGTGTTTGGCAATCCCCCGCCTTCGAATCAAATAATGCCTGTTTTTCCGCTCCCAGAAAATCCGCCAACTCCAGCAACAACTAACTTTAGCTCGGCTCCGATGTCCCCTTTGCCCCCTGCTTATACTTCTAGCCAAAATTTGCCACCATTGCCAGTAACTTCTCCTTTATTCAAACAGGCACTTTCTGGAAATAGTTCCGAACAGGAAAAATCGGTTCAATCAGGTCTCTTCTCAAAAGAAGCGGTAGATTTTCACCGACAAAATGCTTCTGCTCAACCTACTCCCAATTTTGCGGCGACAAATGCAGGATACGAAATTGAAGGAGCCAATAAGGTCTCTTCACCAATTGGAGCTATAAATAGTCCGGTGAGTAGTTCGATTCAAAATCCAAATTCGAATCTACAAAATTCGAATTCGAACTTCCAAACTCTCTCAATCCCTAATTCTCAATCGTTATCAGCCCCGAACCCGGTTCAGATAACGATTGAGAATCCACAAACAATGACCAAAACGGAGCAAAAGTATCCTCACAGTCCTTTAAAGTTTTGGCAAATGCCGTTTGCATTTGTTGATGAAATCTATAATTTTGCCACAAGCCTTCTGGGGCCTTTAACAAACTGGTTATCAAAACGATGGGTAAAGAATTGCCTCGGGAGAATCGGTTTTCTACTCATTTTAGCAAGTTTGGTTTTAGCGGGACTATTTGTTGCAGGGATCGATTTGCCGTTTTAACGATTTGCCATAGAATATTCGAATGTTTGATCAATGTTTGATCTTAGCAGCAAGCGAGGAATGAAAGCTTTAATAATAATTTAGATATGTCTACACCCACTGAACCAAACCGATCGGCGAAATCAGATTTGCCTATTAATTCATCCAATCAGGGACGGTCCGTAAATCCAATATCCACCGGACCATCTTTGATGAATAAGATCGCAGCAATCATACCTGGCGATATTCAAAATCAATCGCTATCGGATACACCTTCAGTAAGTTCCATGCCCATCTTACCTGCAACTCCCCCCTCTGCGAATTTAAGTTCGAATGCAACAAGTTCGAATGCAACAAGTTCGAATTCCAATTCCACTGATGGGATTTCTCAAATACCGGGAAATAAACCAAGTATTGAATCGATCACAAACACAACCCAGCCGGTTTCCTCAAATATCACAGGAAAAATGACAAATAGCGCAATAAATTCAAATGTCTCCGATAAATCCAATTCAGATAAAGATAAACCGCCCGAGATCGATTTGGATAAGCTGTTACCTGACCTTCCCAAAGATTGGTTTGCAGGAATTTTAAGTTTATTTATGCCCGGTTTGGGCCAAATTTCTCAGGGGCGTTATGGCAAAGGGATTTTATTTTTTGCCTGTTTACATGGCCTTTTTTTATACGGGATGATGTTAGGTCATTGGAAAAATGTTTGGATTCCCCGAAATTCGCACGATGCCTCTAGTACGATGCGATTCATATCTGATTTGAAAGATCGTCCTCATTTTTGCGGTCAGATGATGATCGGGGTTTTGACGTGGCCTGCTTTCTACCAGTACATCCAATTTGACGAACAAAATGTCAATCCAGGATTTTTTGCCTCTTTTGAACGGGCACCCAGTTTTGATGAGATTAATCAGTTGCAAAGGGATAACAATAAATCTTGGGATTTGGCTTGGGTTTACACTGTTATTGCTGGTCTATTAAATTTACTCGTAATTTATGATGCGATTGCTGGCCCGGCATTTCGTGAAGTACCTTCGGATATCCTCCAAAAAGCACTACAAGCTGCAACCGTTAATAAAACGGATTCTTCAGGAACGATAGCCAAGTCGACGAATACATCAACAGCAACTGTTACCACAACACCAGGAAGTGCACCGCGTTCGGAAACACCATCGAATTCCACACATACCACTAATTCTGTTATCTCCGTTCAACGAATGGGAGGAAATTCCTAATGAACTATCTGAATTGCGTGTTTCCTCCTCTGTTTGCAATAAGTATATACTGGCATCTACCAATTTTAATCGTGGTGATAAGCTTGGTTTACAGCTCAACTCGCTACGATCGCTGGGATATGATTATCCGCGAAGCAGTTCATTGGGGAAGCCGAATGGCCTTTTTCTTATTTATGGTCGGTTTTGTACTCTATGCTGTTTCAACTTGGCTATAGGCTTTTTACCTAAGAACTGTTAATCCAACTCATCCAGCTTTTAAATACTGATTTCTCATTAAATAACTCAAACCTAGAAGAGAATATCGTCCAACCTTTCTAAGGATCATTATCAACTCTAGGAATGAAGATCTTCATCAATTTTAGTTGTTAAAAAATTGCTCCCTTAGGATTTTTCAATTCAATTCTTATTTTCTAGATCTAATCTAATGATTCTCAAAAGATAGGAGAGCTTTCCTCAAAGCATTTAATTTTTTTTGAAACAATCAATTTTTGCGTAGGTAAAGATAGTTAATTACGAATCGATTGGGTTTGAAAAATTGGGGGAAAATCGGGAGTATTGTCAGGAATCAAAATGCCCAATAAAAATGAATTCATAAAAGTTTAATCCTATCAATCTAAAGAAATGAAGTTTGGTTGATATGAAATTAATCGATTAGAATTTTTTAGTTCAAGGCAAATCCCTCTTCAAAACAACTCAATCTGTTCGTAGGGACGGAATAGGCAAAGATCAGTGGATAGGAGTAGATATGCTACAGCTATTCACAAAATCCCCAAAAAACAACTATATTTCGTTTTCCGCAGAGCAAAGCAAGATAAAGCAAGGTAAAGTACCATGAAAAGCAATTTACTGTATAACAACAAATTAAACAGGTTCCATAATCGATCAATCAGATTGGTAGGAATCATCTTGGTTATTTATCTAAGCTTTTGTGGCTGGAGGGTAACGGGTAGCGAAAAGATCGTCGGAAAAGAAAGAGATTTAAAGTCAACTGATTACGCAAATACACCTTTAGAAAAGCGAAATACCCAGAAAGAGCTAGAGAAGAAGCTAGCCACGACAAAGCCAGTCTTTGCCGCGAAGAAAAACGATTCAAGCTACGCCGATTCCAATCAGACAAAAGAGCAATCTCAATATTTGTTACAGCTCGTGCCACAGCAAGCAGAGTTACTGGTATATATACCGAATGCCCGCTCTCTTGTAGAAACCGTATGGAAGTTACCCGCCTTGCAAAATGGCTTAAAGCTCAAAGCAGCGCAGCCGACGTTGCAATCGCCGGAAATGTTGGCCGCCCTGGAAATACTAAAGTTTCAAGAGAAAACTCTGGGCACGAACTGGCCAGAATTGTTGGATCAGCTCGCCGGAAATGGGATTGTTTTTGCCGCGGGGCCATTTCCAGAAAATAGCAAAATATTGCTGATGATGCAGGGGAAGAATGAAGAAGCCGTAGCAAAATGGTTTGCACAATTGCCCGGATTAGTGATGAGCGAAATGCGGATGCGCGGCACCAATATCCCCGCTGTAAAAATAGCGGTTCCAGAAGGGGAAATTATTCCGTTTGGACCAGAATTCGTTCTAGCGCGTAGCAAATCGACTTGCTTTTTTAGTAACGACCGCAAAATACTAGAATATAGCCTAAATAAACTAAAAAATCTGAACAAGAGCAAGACCGATAAAGTCCAGACGAAAACAAATGAAAAATCGAGCGAAAAAGTACAAGAAAATCAGAAAAACAACTCTAAACTAGGGCAGGCCAAATCGGCTCTGAAAGAAGATCATTCTGGTAGTCTTTCTGGTGGTCTGATTGATCGCAAAGAATTTATCTCTGCATACAAAGCTCGTTCGCAAAATAGTCTACTCTGGATCTGGTTTGATTTACACCCGTTGCACGAAGCTGGCCCCTTTAAAGAGCAATTTAAACAGCCAAGAGACAATTTTGTTTTGACGGTATTATTTGCAGGATGGTTCGATATCCTAAAACGAGCAAACTATGTTTCGGTTACCTTAGGCCAACAAAAAGAGCAGCTCAGTATTCAGATCGATTTGCCTGCGGGGAGAGAAGGTCAGGCAGAGGATGTTGCCTTGCACTTACCCGAAGATAGCAAAATGATTGGATCTTTACCTTTGCTATCCCCTATCGGAACAATGTTCAGTCATAGTTATTATCATAATCTAGGATTATACTGGACCAAACGCGAAGCTATTCTACCAAAATCGATTGGTAAGCAATTGGAAAAAGCGGATGAACAGATTGCTAAAATGAATGAAAAATTCCGATTAAGCAAAATTCTCACAGAAGTTGGTCCTTATTTCCGATTTGTGGTAACTGCACCTCAAAAATGTGACTATAGTATTGAGCCTACCGTACGAATTCCTGGCTTAGCGCAAATCATTTCACTTCGCCACCCGGAATTCGGTCAGAATCTTAATGATGCCGTCAAAGCAGCGGCATTTTTGGTGAGCACCCAGATTTCCATTAAGAGATTTGAAGATAATGAGGACGGCGTAGTACTCTATGGCTATCGATTTCCAGAAAAAGGGAGTTTTCCGAACGATCCGGACGGTATTCGTTTTAACTTCATACCCACCTATGCCCAGATAGGAGACCAATTCATCATCGCTTCGAGTCCAAACTTGGCACGGGAATTGATTCATATTCTTAAAAAGGAAAATCTTAAAAAGGAAAAAATAAATAATTCGCAACAAGTCCCGGTTAGCGCCACACCCCAACAAGCAAGTTTAGCGAATATGCGTTTAGAATTTCTAGCCCAAGGGGTTCGAGCTAACTTGCAAGCAAGCATTCAGGAAGCTATTTTGCAAACCATGCTCGATGCAGGAGTCAGTGAAGAGGAAGCAAAGCAACAGACGAGTCAACTATTGCAATATTTGCAACAGCTCGGCACAACAGAATTATTAACCAATTATGGCAAGAACTCTTTTCAGATACGATTTATCTGGAACTGGAGTAGTAAATAAACTGGGGGCATTAACTCAGAATAGAATGTCTCGAGTTGGTTACCTTAAAAGAGAACCATTTTGGTGATCGCCCTCTAAAAATAATTGATATAAAATCGTCCACCGATCGTTTGTAATCAAAATATCAGGAATTGAAAAACGAGTTCATGAAAAACAAGTTCATGAAATAAAATCGCGTAAAATTACTAATTCAGCAGGGAGATAATCAGCGATGAGTGCAATTCATCTAAAATCAGAAATCGATCCTTCCTTTGCCTGGGCACCTTATGAACCTGGGAAAACGAATCCGTGGACGAAAGCCAAGGTAGGACATTTTTATAACCGGGCCGCATTTGGTGCCAACTGGAACGAATTACAAGAAGGATTTGATCTAGGGCCGCAGAAATTAGTCGATCGATTTATACACCCTGAGGAAAAGCAACAAAAAAAGATCAAGGATTTTTATGTTCGCTCTAATGCTCAGATGCGTACTCTGCAAAAATTACTGGATATAAATCAGTGTTCGGCTTGGTGGCTGAGCAGAATGCGACAATCTCCGTCCCCGTTGCAAGAGAAAATGGCTCTATTTTGGCATAATCATTTTGCGACCAGTTTCGCGAAAGTCGGCAACATCGGCTATATGCTCGGGCAATATCAAACCATGCACGAACACGCTCTGGGAGATTTTGTACAATTATTGCAAGCCATTTCCAAAGATCCCGCTATGCTCATCTGGTTAGATACCATAACCAGTGAAAAAGGGAAACCGAATGAAAACTACGCACGCGAATTGATGGAACTATTTAGTCTTGGCATAGGTCATTACACCGAAATGGATATTCGCCAAGCAGCGCGAGCCTTCACAGGCTGGCGGGTCAAAGATAAAAAAGGGGTATTTGAAGCCAAAAATCATGACGATGGCGAAAAAACAGTTTTTGGCAAGAAAGGGAAATTTCAAGGGGAACAAATTGTCTATTTATGCTTGGAGCAAAAAGCTTGTGCTGAGTTTCTAGTCCGCAAATTTATTCGCTATTTTATCAGTGAGGATCTTCAGCTAAGTGAAAAATCTTTAAGCGCATTGATCGAATCATTAGCCAATCAGTTCCGGCGCGATTACCGAATCGATCGCTGTATCGAAACAATTTTGCGGTCGAATCTATTCTACTCTCCGCTCGCCTATCGTCAACGAATCAAATCACCAGTCGATTTTACCGTTGGTATGGCTCGTACATTAGAATCGGCATTAGGCTCTTTAACTCTGGCGGAAACAGTTGAATTACTGGGGCAAAATCTGTTCCGGCCTCCTTCAGTCAAAGGCTGGGACGGTGGTACAGCCTGGCTCAATGGGCAGACGATTCTATTCCGTAATCAATTCGCCAATACCATGTGTAAATCGAGACAACCTTCTGCGTTGATTGCGAATTCGAAACCAAAAGAGGACACAGGAAATAGCAATCTAGAGTCTCCGAATCTGGATTGGAGTACAGCTAGCCCTTTGCCATATATTCTAGCGAGTAAATATCAGCGACATTCACTCCCGGAACAAAAAGATTTCTTTTTTCAACTCTTCTTTCAGGGAGATCTTAGTCCTGAAACGCGAAATCATATCGATCAATTTGCCGAGCAACTCAGAAATCCAGACTATCCGGCTCATTGGTCTGAAAGGCATCGGCAAGAGTATGCGTCAATCAGTTTATGCTATCAGTTTCTGACCTTGCCTGAATATCAATTGAATTAAATCGCCCAACTCTTCCGCATATAAAGAATATTATGACCAAGTATAAAATTAAGTTATTATCGAACTGAAAGCCTCTGCTAATTATAGAATAGCCATGAATGAAAATTACAGAAAGGTAAAATCATGATCAGCCGACGAGAGTTTTTACAATCAACCACGATCGTGGGTACTAGCTTATGTATCCCTGAATTTTTAAGCAAAACTGCCAAAGCAACTGGGAATGCAAACAATCCGGGTAACAGCGATACGATATTGGTAGTGATCCAGTTAACGGGGGGAAACGATGGTTTGAATACTGTTATTCCGTTTAACGATCCCCAATATTATAAACTTCGACCAACGCTAGCTCTAAAAGAAGCGCAAGTAAAAAAGTTGAACGATCAAATTGGGTTGCACCCAGCGCTAAATGCGTTACATGGGTTATGGGAAAAGAAAGCTTTGGGAGTCATTCAAGGGGTCGGTTATCCAAACCCCAGCCAATCGCATTTCCGTTCGATGGATATATGGCATACCGCTTCGTTAGCGGATGGGGTAAGCGAAGGCTGGTTGGGGAAATCGTTAAAATCGATTCGCCAGGGAGCATTCCATGTAGCTAGCAAAAATGAGACAACTCCTCTGGCCATGATGGGCGCCCCCGCGCGGGTACCAACCCTCACCTCTTTGAGTGACTTTCAATTGAAGGTTCCCGAAGGGCCGCTAGCACAGTTGCAAAAACAGATCATCCATCAGGAAGTGAAACCGCCAGCGAATTCGAACATCACCGTAGCCAATGATTCTAATTCGCAAAAATCTAACCCGGCATCACTCTTAGATTTTGTCCGAAAAACCTCATGGAACACCTATTTGAGCAGTGATCGACTGCAAGAATTGGGAAAATCGTATACTCCGAAAGTATCTTACCCTGGCTTAAATGTTAATCCGTTAGCAGATCGGCTCAAGATATGTGCGCAATTAATCGAAGCGGGTTTAGGAGCACGTATTCTGTTTGTCAGTATCGATAATTTTGATACCCACGCAAATCAGGGGGGAGCGAATGGAACCCACGCCAATTTACTACGTCAACTCAGTGAAGCGATATCGGCGTTTTATCTAGATATGGAGGCACGCGGGCACGGAAAACGTCTATTGATCATGACCTTTTCTGAATTTGGTCGCCGGGCAGCAGAGAATGGCAGTAAAGGGACCGACCACGGTTCCGCAGCACCCATGTTTCTGGTAGGTGGCAAGATCAAAAATGAGATTATTGGCAAACACCCCAGTTTGACAGAGACCCCTTTGGGTAATCTGCAACACCATACCGATTTCCGACAGATTTATGCCACGATTCTCGATCGCTGGTTAGGGGTCTCCTCCAAAGAGGTACTCGGCGAATCGTTTGCTCCTGTCGCTTGTCTTTAAGATCAAATAACCTGCCTATTAATGATGTTTCTATTTCTTGTTCATAAAAAAATAGAAACATCATTATGGATTCATTATGGATTCATTATGGATTTGGAAGCTTTTTAGGTTTCGGAGGCAATTGCCACGGTTTTTCCATCAGCGAAGCAATTTTTTTAGCTAGATCCTGTATTGCTGATTGTTCCGCGGTCGCACTAGATTGCCCCAATTCTGGTAGAACACGCCCTTTCCCCTGAATCGTGACAGGAGACGGGGATTCTCTAACTTCCGGTTGAGGCGGATTATTAGGATCAAAAGGAGGTAGATCACGCATATCATTTGGATCACGAGGCGGATTAGACAAAATCCGGCCATTCTGATTATCACGTAAATCGCGCCATACAACCTGAACGGTAATTACCAAATCTGCTTCACGGGTATCATTTTGCTGGGTACGATTCAGAATATTTTTTCCCCACCCTGTAATAATTCCAATCAATTCCGTATCGGCACGATCAGGGTCGCTTATCACTTTGTAAGGTGTGGTTCGTTCAATTTCATTAATCACCTTGCGCGTTAAAGCCATTTCCATTTCGCGATAGGGGGTCGTCATAAAAGTTTGATTCTTGAATAATGGCACATAGACCGTTTTAATACTGGTATCGTAATTTCCTTGGGAGGAATATCCTAAGATAGAAAAATGACCCCCCGATTGACAGCTCGGCAAAATAGCGGCGAGTGCGGTCAGAGCAGAAGCTTTAAAGAAACAACGGCGATCGATCGAATCTGTTTCCACAAGATATTTCGTACGATCCTGGGCGGTATGTTCTTGAAAATCAAGCATCGATAATTCCTTTACTCAAAGAGCATTGCCTGAAGTATTCAAAAGCAAATAGTTCTTGAGCTGATTCCTTCTTGATATTGAATTTTATGGGCCAGGTTGCTGCAACATATTATTTGGTAAGGAATTCGGAGTTGGCAGCACGTTATTGGACGGTGGATTTACGTTCGGTGCTCCGTTACTCCCTTTCTGTTCGAGAACTTCCAGTGGCGATTGCGGGAGCTCAGCTCCATCGGGAACGCTCGGCAGCGGGATACCCAGAACATATTTATGCCAGACCGCCTTCATTCGAAAGAACGGCCCCCCCTGTTTGGAACGTTCCAATTCGCGATGAAGTTCGGCCATTTTCTGAGTAGCAACATCGGCCTGTTTGGTACCAGGATATCTTCTGCGGACAATTTCATACGAGAAATATGCCGAAGGGGCCATGCCACGGCGACGATAAAAATCGGCGATTTCCAGATCTTTGTCGGCTTGCTGAGCGCGAATGAGAATAATCTGACGATCGAGGAACGCTTGCCGTGATTTTAATTCTGGCATGGTGTTCGAAGCGGTCTGAATCAGTTTGAGTGCATCAGCACTTCGGCGACCATCATAGGAGGGGCCGCCAGTCGAGTTATTTTTCGCCATGGTCAGCAATTCAACCGCTCGTGCTCGATAGGGACTATTTGGAAAATGGTTATAGAGCAATTTGAGACAGGCATCCGCATCGGTATAATGACGGCGATGAAAGTAAATGTAGCCGCAGGTATAGAGAGAGCGATCGGCCAAGGGCCCTTCTGGTGCCAATAGATACACCTGTTCCATTCGTTCCAGGGCGTTCCCTTCTTCATCCAGTACCGGTTTGCTCAAATCCCAATGGATTAAATTCGACGAACTGAACCAGCGTTTTCCTTGCCGGACTTGCTGTTCCTCTTCAATCTGACGATAACTATCCTGGAGCCAGTAATTGGCTATTTCAAACATTCGAACCGAGGCTTCTAGCCGATAGGTATTCGTGGAAAATTCGGTTAAACGATAAAAGGTTGCCGCTGCTTTGACCAGCTTGTTTTGCAATCGTAAGCATTCCCCTTCCAGAAAAATAGCCCTCTCCGCGAGCTGCGGCGGATTCTTTTTATTCTTGCCTATTTCATGAAAAAGTTTCTCGGCCCGTTTGTAATCTCCTGCTTCGTATACCTCTTCCGCCGCTTTCAACTCTTTGGACTCGAGTGGGTCAAAGTTCTTTTGATCTTCAAAATTAGCTTGGATAACGATGTTATTCGAATCGCTTTCTTGCTTGATCGTTTCATGGCTATGGTCCTTTTTTTTCCAGAAGGCCATGGATTCGCAACCTGTTAGAGCGCAACAGCATACCAGCAACACCATCGGTATAATCCGATTGCTGGTGCGAGCATAGAAGCCCATCCTTTTGATCGCGCTGAAGCTCATCCAATCTCTATCCATGAAAAATATTCCTTCAACGATCGCCATCCATGAGTTTGTTCCAAGCTTGATACAGGTTTGATTCAAACTTGGCCTAATGTTCTCTTTGATTCATACCGAGTAACTTCAAGTAGGTAAATAAGGCCATAATTTGGGCTGGTGTCCAATAATCGAGGCAATAAACAGCCCCGCAATTCTCCGCAAATCTTGGCGCAATGGGCTATCTAAAACAGTTAAGGTTTCCTGACGGAGATCGAAATTACTTTCTCTTCTGTCATCTCCCCTTATTTCTTCAATCCTATCTTGCAAAAGCATAAGATTTTGTTTGATTCGAAGCTCCTCTTGCACCAACCACTGCCAAACCGATTCTTTTAATAAAAGCAACCCGCGATGATTGAATCGGCAACGATGACAGACCGTTCCGCCAACGGTTCCCCCTATCCACCAGTCGTGATGGTCTCGATGGTCCGCACTCTTTCGCCGATCGAGTTTAGTAGCTTTTTCAATCCCTTGAATCTCGTTTTTGGATTCGATACTCTGTTTCGACCAAGCTACTGGCAGCGAACAGTGAACACACTCTTTGAGATTGGGGAAGTAACCCAAAGAACGAATCCAAGACCACTCGAAGTGGGATACCAGAGTAGCTATCGCTGCCCTTCTCCAGATTTCTGTCTCAGAATTCAACCGATTGTCATGTTTTTTTTCTAGAGCATTCAGAACATCAGCAGGGTAATCGACCTCTTTTGATTGCTTATCAACTTCCGGTTCCCTTATTCGAGATCTTTCCCTCTCTTCAGTTTCTTCGCCCCCGTTTATCACTCCGTTTCTCTCTCCATTACCCTCTCCATTACTAAGTGGGAGTACCGATAAATCTTGCTTCTCATTTAAATTTTCACTTATTCGATCTTCGCCTTTATCTTCTGATCGTCTTTCTCCTTGCTCAAGCCATTTCTCCGTTTGAAGAGTAGTAAGATGGCTTGAATCCATAGAATTTACTGGTTGCTCGCTTAGTAAAGCATCCTTCGTGTCTGGAATCGATTGTGGTACAGGGCTATTCGGGTTGCTCGCAGAGATTTGGCTGAGTTGCCGTAATATCCCCAACGATAGTTCCCATAAATCCGGATGGGGATCATTTTCTTGCATCCCATCATCCAATAGTTCAGCAAGGTAATAACCAGCATACAGCGCATCCAAATTCTTTCGCAATTCTGGAAATCTCTCGACGAGCTGCGCCTCGGTCAATAATTCCAAATTTCGCGTAGTTTTTCTGAGCAAGACAATACTGCAAACATTGAAGAAGTCAAGGGATACTTCAAACGGTGATCTCAGTCTTCTCGCCCCTTTAGCCAAAACTCGCAGTTTACCATAATCTCTCATCCACAGGGTAGCTATCTTACTTGTTTCACTCCAATCGGTTACTTTGATCACCAATGCTTGCCCGCGAATCGTTTCCATACTTCGATCATCGACCCTTCCGGTTTTGCGTATTTTAACAGCTAACCTATTTGCTCTATTTCATATTTTGGGAACTAGCACATTATTTGTTTCTTGCATTTGTTTCTAGTATTTGTTTCTAGATTCCCCTCGTGGGATAAGTAATCTCATTCTCTCATCGGAGATCTTATTTACGGCAAGAACCCCACTCTTCGTGGTTTATTTTAACTATCTAAGTTCCTTATTTTATTAAATAAATCAACTTGCCATGCAATTTTGCTGTTTAGTTCGATATTTTTTGCTTCTCATTATTTGCTTAGATAATTTTTATTTTTTAACTTCTTCGAGTCGTTATTCACTTCGAAGATTCGTCTCTTCTGAATTCGTCTCTCTCAGCTCTTATCGTAGAACATTAAAAAAATCAATGGATTAACACCATTTCAATTTTCTGATTCTGGATAGTCAAACCATGAGGCAGTTTCGTATTAGGAAATTGGCAGTAGAAATTGGCAATATCAGGCAGGATTTACTCATTAGCCATAGAAAACTCAGAGATCACAGAGAATACTCTCCTAAAGAGAAAATTTTAGAAAATGGTAGTTGTCAATCGATTTTAGCTATAGAGAAGTCGAAGACCACAGAGAAATATTAGATGAAAATTAGCTTATCCAAATAGTTGAGGTCTCTCCATGCTAAATATATAGATATCGGATCCAGGGATTCTGGCTTTACTTAATTAGAAAATATTCTAAAGGTTTTTTTCTCTATTCTCTGTTGCTCAATATCCTTGATTTTCAGTTGTGGAGATCACGGGGATTCGTTTCAGAGACTCTCTCATAAAAGGATTAAGCATATCTGTCGATCCTTTTTATAGAATTTATCACGATGAAATACTCTCTAAGATTGCGGAAATATCTTGAAAGACACCATTTTTCATTTGCGTTTATTTTTCCTTCAAGATAATCGATCGACTATCGGGATAATCTGAAATCTATGAATAACCAATGCAAGTTCTTACAATTGCTAAAAAGAGATATTCCGTTTTTAATATGCTCAGAATTATAATTTTGCGAATTTGATCCCATCAAGAAGTTATAATTCAGGATCGATCGAATATTTCAATAATCTGAGCAATGAAAAACCGAGTCGGATTTAGATAGCTTGAAACGATCGCTGGATCGAGAGAGAGAATGTTTCCTATCGATACAATCTCTATTTCTCGGAAACCAGAGATTATCGATTTCTTTAATCTTGTATTCTAGACTGCTTCTCCTCTTTTCTCGATTTTGATTCTTACTATAATAGTCAAAAATATTTTATAAAAATCATTCAGGAATTCCCAAAATGAGTATGAATTATACCCCGCGAATTCGATTTTGTGTGAGAATATTGTTTCTAATCCCTGGCATATTGTTAACTGCTGATCTGGTCAAAAGATCTAGTTTAGCACAAACCTTGGTGCCAAAAATGCCAACATTGACCACATTGGTAACAAGCCAATCGAAATCTACTTCGAAGCCCACCAATACGGATTTGATCGACCCGGCGCCATGCTGCTTGAGTGAAGAGTCTTCAGAAAAGAATTCGCTTGAAGGTCTAACAAAACCAAAAGAAACAAATAATGGGAATACTGCCCAGAATACCATCGATCGCTTGAAAGAGGATCTCAAGATCATTGCTTCGGATGAATTTGAAGGACGTGGTATTGAGACGAAAGGGCTTAATCTCGCTGCGGAGTATATTGCAAAACGTTTTCAGATCCTGGGATTGAAACCCCCGCCGCAAAAAGGGAAATTAGAAAATCCTTATTTTCAACCTTTTGAAATCAAAGGGGTAAGTACTCTAGCTACTCCCAATTCGTTGAAGTTTGAATTTACACCATCGGCCAACGGCGAGAATAAAAATTCAGATAAGATTAAAGAAAAAAAGCTGACCATCAACGGGGAATTCGGCAAATCGTTCTTAGTGAGCGGATTGACTACCAGCAGTAAATGTCAAGCGAAGGTGGTTTTCGTTGGTTATGGGATAACCACCAAAGATAAAAAATATGACGATTATGCAAACATCGATGTCAAAGGAAAAGTTGTTTTGATCTTGAGAAGGGTTCCTTATAATTCCAAATCAGGAAAAGATTTTGCTGAAAATGCGATGAAATATGCCCCATTAGTCGAGAAGATTCAAAATGCAGAACAGCACGGTGCCGTTGGGATTATATTCATCAATAATTCCCAGGACAGCAAACGGGATGAACTGATGCCATTTGATTACGCACGAGGAGATAGTCCAGGCAAGTTACCGATCGTACATATCAAACGAGATTTAGCCGATAAATTATTAGCAAAACAGCGATTGAAGTTAGACGAAATAGAAAAAGGGATCGATGAAAATTATCAACCAAAGAGTATAGAACTAACTGGTTGGACGGCCGAGTTGCAGACTACTCTGAATCGCAAAATTTATCCGGCTAAAAATGTAATTGGGGTATTGGAAGGGAAGGGACCGCTGGCAGATGAAACGGTAATTATTGGTGCACATTATGACCATCTTGGACGCGGCGAAATAGGTTCTTTGGCTAAAGGGAGTCATGACATTCATCATGGAGCGGATGATAATGGCTCCGGGACGGTAACGATTTTAGAATTAGCCCGATATTTTGCAGAGCAAAAAGATCGAGTTGGACGCCGATTAGTCTTTATGACGTTTAGTGGCGAAGAACGCGGGCTTCTTGGTTCCTTATATTATTGTAAAGAACCGCTGTTCCCGTTGGCTAAAACGATTGCCATGGTGAATATCGATATGGTTGGTCGACTGCGAGCAGATTATAAAACCAACCGAGATAAAATTGAAATAGGTGGAATCGGATCCGCGAAGAAGTTTGAAGCGATGATCGATGACTTGAATAAAGAATTTCAGTTCGCCATAAAAAAAACACGCAGCGGCATCGGTCCAAGTGATCATACTTCGTTTTACATGAAAAAAATTCCGGTATTCTTTTTCTTTACCGATTTACATAGCGATTACCACAAACCATCAGATACAGCTGATAAAATCAACTTTGTCGGGATGAATAAAATCATCGGCATGATCGAAAAATTGATTACGCAATTAGTGACTAATTCCGAGAAGCCAGAGTATGTACAAAATTCAAATTACACTCTGCCCAACAGTGGTTCGCGAAATGTTCCTAGGATCGGCTTCATGCCTGGAGAATATGATGAAGATGCTACCGCAGGGGTACCTGTTGGTGGAGTGAGTGCTAACGGCCCAGCAGCGAAAGCGGGGATGAAGATGGGAGATTTGATTGTCGAAGTGAATGGGAAACCGGTAAAAAACATGACCGGTTATATGACGGCGATCCGGGGAATCAAAATAGGCGAACCGTTTGAAATGGTCATTCAGCGAAAAGACAAAAAAATCAAGCTGAAACTAACAGCAGAATAAGAGAGTATTTTCTAAGTAAATTACTTCATTTCTTTGCTATTTGCTCAGAGAGCAACTTAGAAAGCAACTAAATAATCGAAAAAAATGCCAAGAATTTTAAGAGAACAGCTTAACATCTGTTCTCTTTTTAATTGAGTTCAGCTATAATAAAAATAATTCGGATCGAGGTGGTTAGGCGGGATAGCTGGTTAGTCTCATGCATCATCGAATGGAAAATCAGTTAATGGCAGCGGTTCTGAAGAACCCAGAAAGCGATTTGCCACGATTGATCTATGCCGATTGGCTGGATGAGCAGGGGGACGCCCGCGGCGAATGGATCCGTATACAATGTGCTCTAGCCCGATTATCTCAAGAGAGTAGACAAGACGATTCACCGGTCCTGGAAAAACTGCGCGAGCGACAGCATCAGCTCGCAGATATGGTTGAAAATCACTGGGTGGAACCGATTCGCCCGTGGATCGAGGGGTGGGAATTTCATCGTGGTTTCCTAGAACGAATTACAATCACCGCTGAATTATTTCTGAAATTCGGCGAAAAGATCCTCAATCAATATCCGATTCGCCGAGTCCGTTTGTTAGATGCGGCACCTATTTTTCCGGAACTGGTGCGTTCCCCTTTACTGAAAAAAATCCATGAGTTAGATCTATGCAATAGCTCCCTGGGAAACGGCGGGCCAAATCTTTTAGCGCGCTGTGAAAGTCTTGATCAATTAGAATTTCTCGATCTTAGTTTTAATAATCTTTCCGATGAAGGTCTGGAATGTTTGGCAAAAATCCCCTCGTTGCATCAGTTGCGCTGTTTGAACTTGAATGATAATAGCGACTTTAGTGCCCGTGGGATTCGCTGCTTCACGGAGAGTAAAAACTGGAATCATCTGGAAAGGCTCGATCTGAGCGGTAACGAATTGACCGAATCAGCAATTCATATTTTGCTTAATAAACACTCCCTGCCTAAATTGAAAAATCTTCTTGTCCACCATGGTCGTATTGGGGATGGAGGTTTACATGCTCTTGTCCATTCTTCACGGTTCCTCCAAGCGCATCTCCCGTTTACTGACCTGGATATCCGGTATAATCATATCGGTCCGGAAGGGATGCGATTGCTCGCCTCTTCCCCGCTTTATCCTAAATTGAAACGCTGTTTACTCAGTGGGAATCCGGTGACCGATATCGGTTTATATTATCTGATGAGTGCTCAACCACCACCAAAACTGATCGAACTACAATTAGCTAATTGCCAAATATCCGATGAAGGGTTGGAGTATTTGAGCACTTCTCCAATACTAGACACTCTAGAAAAAATCGACTTGACCGATAATCTCGTTTCGGAAATCTCTTTGAGTATCATCACGGCCATTGCGAGCGGGAAAAATTGGCGGAAATCTTTTGTTATTCATATGGATAGCCAAAAGTTACCTGGAGGGGTACTGAGATGGCATCGCCGATTCTGGAACAAAGGAGAGGAAGAAGTACCGAGTTCCTCGGTCGAGAACCTTCGTCAAGTAATTCCACCTCAAACCCCGCTCCAGAATGACGACGACAAAGAAGAACCGATGATCTATCGGTTCAGATAGACGGATGAATATGGGAATCAGGGATAGATGAGGAATAAACGAGGAATAGATGAGGAATAGATGAGGGATAAGCGAGGAATAACTGGAGTAGGGAAATACTGGATTTAGCTTGGAGTTGTATCTAAGATAAGATCGATTAAACAACGGATAGTTCGATGGGCTTCAATGGGATGCCGTAGGGGTAAGTCCCTATTGACATGGTATTGATTTCGGCGGCCTACTTTTCGACGCTGAATGTAGTTACCCGCTTCCAGGTCAGCTATGATTCTCTGGACCGCTCTTTCGGTGATCCCAACTTTGCTCGCGACATCGCGAAGTCGAATAGCAGGATCGCCTGAAATCAATAATAACACATGGGCATGATTGCTCAAAAACGTCCAGTTCGATAAAGAGGATGAATCGCTTTCCGATTTTGGTGTTTCTGGCACTTCTGAATTTGGATTTTGGGCACCCGAAAATTGCTTCGGTTCGGATATTTTCGAATGGTCAGTTGAATAGGTTGATTCGTTTCCAGATTGCTCTGGAAGCAAAGGGGATTGCGACTCCGACTCAATTTTCATCTTTTTGGAGTGTGGCATATCGGTTTCTCATTTAAAACATAGAGAAATGGATCAAATAGACTTCAAATAGACAATCGGATCCATTTCTAGGATTCGCTAACAGTACATCTACTCTTAAATTATTAATTCTCTTTAGTGTAGCTCCTAGCGAATCGATTTCAAGTTATTGGCAAAAATCCAAATTATTTGATAGCGATCTCGATGAGATTTTTGAATTCTTTAAAGACGCCTTTAGAGAGGCCCCCTTTCCGATCGACTCAGGATCAGCGAATCCCGTGCAGAGTCAGACTTTGCACCGGAAATGACATGATCTGTAGGCGAATGTGAGCGAACAGAGTTTAGAATATCGTTGCTTTTCTCCGTTATCGTTGTCAAATCGACCCCCTGCACCGTTTGCCATTGACCCGAAGGTAAACGATGAAGTAGTTGATTTTTCTCTCGATCGAGAGAAAATAAGCGAACCCATCGATTTTCAATAAGGGATTTCACTTGAGGTTGCCGTAGCAAAACCGTATCGAGGTTTTCTGGGGTAGCCTCGACAATGACTTGTAACCTCAATGGTTCATGATACCAACTACCATCAGAATTATGGACAGATTGTAAAGCCAAGCCGGTACGAAGATCTCCACCATTACCCAGAACAACTCCAAAGTGGGCTAACCTATTGTGGAGAGTCTTATTTCCGCAGCCGAAGAAGTGATTCTCTATAGTAGATGCGAAATATTGAAGATTAATCCAAGAAGCAACCACCATAGGAGCAGAAAGGATCAGTTCCAGGGTGCATAAATCGGCATCCTGGGAGGCATCATATTCATGGAGAAAACTACGGCCTTGCAAATTAGTGCCACGAGTTCGACAGCGGCGGGCAGCTATAAATGAGGCATTCCGAGCCAGACCCCATTCTGGTCGAACCTCGGACCAATTATTGGCTTTTTGAATCTGCAAAGCTTTCAGTGCTTCCGCCGAGACCACATTGTTTTTATCTGCGAGATTGTTTTTATCTGCAATCATACGATCTTGGCGTGTAGCAACTGCCGCATGCTTCAGCCAATCTATGAGTCTCGCTACGCCATGAGAATATTCAGCGGAAATAGATTCTTGGTCCAGAATGGTAATCTCCTCGGTTGTGGTATTATGAACACCCGCTAGAAAGAGGGTATCGTCCGGGATAACGCATCCAAGTTTCGCGAGCTGATTTCGTACAATCGAGTTATTCAATATTTTGGCTGCAAGGCGGGCATTTAAAGCTCCACTATGACCGCCACAAGCACCGCAATCTAAACTTGCTGCATGTGGATTATTCCTGCTCTGGCTTTCATGTCCACACAGAAGAATAAGAGGGGCAAAACGTTGTTTCAATCCCATATTCTTGAGAAGTTCCCATGCCAGCTTGACCTGTTGTTGTAAACCGATTCCGTAACCATGATGATCGGGATCGACTTCAAAAGATTCGCGATCCTCTGAACGCGATTTTTGAATCCATGAAGACAAGGTATTTTGTATTAATCGCATACCGTAATAGATCCCTCCCAGCTCAACGGTAGAAAAAGCAGAAGCAGGGGCGATTTGCAAATGGTGAAGGATAGCCGGATCTGGATCAGAAGATTTGGGTACTGACGGACGCAAATGGATACTCGGTTTAAGTAATACAGGGCAACGAGACGATTCGAATGGACCATCCAAATGGTTGAACGATTTATCCTGGTCCGGACTTTTCGAACTGGTGGATGAGGATACTTTTACAGGCAAAAGATCGGTTGAAGTCCCACTCGAATCCGATTGGGTCCAGCCTAAAGGGATACCAAAAAATCCTGCAAAACCTAGGGTTTTAATCTGAGGAGATAAATGTTCA
The DNA here is from genome assembly GCA_021809185.1 of Planctomycetota bacterium. Lineage (GTDB taxonomy): Bacteria > Planctomycetota > Planctomycetia > Gemmatales > Gemmataceae > JAKBAI01. The sequence goes on along the minus strand of JAKBAI010000032.1, from coordinate 9,067 downwards.
AGATTTCGCCGAATCGGTTCTGAACGGACATCGATGCAAAAAATGGCTTGCACATCGGGTCGATGGGTACTGAGATCACCAGAATCGGTTTTAATGATTCCTCTGTTTGGCAAACCATAGCCATCTTTCCCCTCAGAGAGATCAGTCGTGTTTTTAGAATCAGAACAAATACCGTTCTGCGGTAAGGGGGTGCTCGTTATCGATCGATCATAATGGTTACCGGTCTGGCTATTCATTTTGCTCATTAGTTGTCGAGTGTAGCCGTTTTCGAGAGCTTCCTGAAATAAATAACGAATTTCTTCATCTTCAACCAGATGGACGGTACCCAAATTATTGTTTGCTAGAGTTTCAGAAATAGTTGCGTTATCGAATAAACTCGACTCTTCGGTCCGTTCTGGTGCTAGTTGAGCAACAAGCGCCGAATCGGCGATGAGATAGATAGCGACAAGATCGATAATTTCTTGGCACCACGATTGCTTTTCTTGCCAGGACGATCGACGAAAATAGGAAGCCCATCCATAAACACTACCAACGATATGATAAAGATAGTCTAGTTGAACTTCATCGGAAATATTCAGATATTGTAACAAAATCGCAATGGTTTCCTCAGAGGAATTGGGAAATGTGGCTAGCCACGATCGCCACCCAGGTAATCCGGCAATTTCTAAAGTACGATCTTTTTGGGCAAATTCGCGCCAAGTTTGGTAAAACTGTTTTTTTTGACCCGATCCCTTTTCCCATTTCCAGTAGCTCCCTCCTTGCGTTACATAGACACCGCACCAGCGCGTTATGGAAAATATAATTTGTTCGTGCCAATTGGTTCGATGGATCGAATCGTAGCGTTCCGCAAAAGAGAGAATCGTTCGCTGTTCTCGAAACGGTATACTAAGACGATTATCTAATATTTTTTGAAGGTAATCCGCGCTATAGTTTTGCCCGTTCGTTGCGAGCGCTAAATCATCCCAGTTGAAAGCCTGTCTCCTCCAGCATTCTTGATAGTAAGAGAGTGCTGGTAAGACCTGAATTCGTAACTGATCGTGCATGATTGCCGCGCATTTTTGTATCGACTGATCACCAAATCCTAAAAATGGATTGACAGCAACATAATTATTCAGATCCCACAGAGGAGGAATTCTCTGGCAGAGGGAGTCTAAATATTCGTGCAGTTTGGGAGCCGTGGAATACCGATTTTGCTCGATTGTTTGCAGGAGTTTTTGTAGCGCTCGACCCCTCTTATTGGACAATGGAGCCGATTTGTTAGAGGAAATAGACCGTTGCCATTTTTGCAATGCACTTAGAGGGTGAAAAATCATTTCCACCAACTGATCAGCGATCGTACCCAAGTAAAATCCGTGTAAACTATGCACGAAGAACGCTCGGCCTAAATTTGTTTGCATCAATATCGGTATACAGAAACGAATGATAACCAAGAAAATAACAGCTAAAACCGCTACGCTAGCACTTATCCAACTCCATGCTAGAAATTCTGGATCAGGCAGAGCATTATTTTCGCCAAGAACAGGCGATAAATAGCTTTCGATTCCTTTATACAATCCGATGGCAAAGAGAACCAATAACACAGAGAATAGCCCCATTCGAATAACAAACAATGCAACGTTTGATCGTTGCTGCTCGATCCTATTGCGTAACGCGATGAACCACAACTGGCCAATGGATATGACGAATATAAAAAGTAAAGCGTATTCTCCAGGAGTAGTGAAAATCGAAATCTGGGTCAGAGTCGAAATGATCCACAAACTGAATATACCGCAAATAGTCCCGGGCAGCAAAAGTAGCATCGATTTCCAGATCGGGAAATCTTTTACTTTTCTCGAAGAGGGAGCTATTTCACCCGAATTGAGAAAACTCCAAGCTTTATAGAAACCATGGCCAATGATATGTAATAAAGCAATAGCAAATGCCCCCTGACCACACTGGATCATCATAAACCCCATCTGATGAACGGTAGACCAAGCAAGCGTTCTTTTCACTTTGATCTGTGCCCACATTGCTACCATTCCCAATATCATGGTAATCGATCCGACCAGGGTCAATAAAAATAGAGATTCTGGGACTCGTAATAATAATGGTGAGAATCGAATCAATAATGCCCCTCCGGCATTGATAATTCCTGCGTGCATCAAGGCCGAAACAGGAGTCGGGGCTTCCATTGTTTCCGGTAACCAACTATGAAATGGAAACTGAGCCGATTTGGTCAAAGCTGCTAACACAATCAATAATGCAATCGGAAGTAGCCCTTCATTGCTCGATTCTCCGCTTATTCTTTCAAGCAATTGTTGAATATCCAATGTATGCCACCGGTTCCAGATAAGAACAATCGCCGCCAACAACGCTATATCTCCTGCCCTGCTAATGAGAAATTTTTTCCGGGCCGGTCGCTTGGCTTGACTCCGGTCTGGGTAATGGAGCAATAATCGGTGTAAACCAAGACTTGTTAGAAACCAGCAAATAAATAGCAAAAGTAAATGCGAAGCGAACATGAATAAATAGGAAAAAAAGATCGTAAATGTCAATGTTCTAAGAAATCGAGCTTGCCCTGCTTCGCCATCGAGATAATCCCAGGAATATCGATAGGTAACTGCTCCGACCAATGCTACAAAGGTGGTTAAAATAACACTCAAACGATCAATTGTTAATCCATATAATCGCCAACGAAATGCAGAATAACTCTCCATCCCTAAAAGTGTAATTGAAAGCAGAATCAGTAGGTAAAGAAAGCTTAAATATAAGGATTGCTCCCATCTCAGAATTCGGCTCGACGATTGTCGATTTCCTCTATTAATCACGTTTTTCATCTCCATATTTGATCAAATTCCTCTTATTCTGAATCCAGATATCCAATATTGATCAATCGCAAATATACGTTTTACAATACACGAAATATTTATCATGTATTGTAAAACGCGTTATTTAATTCGTCAATATGTTCCGGCAATTTTTTTCGATTCCTATCGATGAACAAGCCTTATAGACCGACTTTTTGAAATTTGGGCTTTTGAAAAGAGTAGGGGGATTGCGAACGAATAATCGTAATTAAATGGACATATTTCGCTTACCAATAGCTTTAAGATGAATCTTGAATATAGAAATTGGGTCTCTTGATGACTGTTTCAGAATTAGGGAAGAATAGGTTCAACGACGAGGGGAATAGAATCAACACCGATAAACGATTTCTGATATTTCGAGATCCCGTAGGAAAGGGAATCGGACAGAGTTTTGATAATATAGGAGAGAGATTAAGAAAAATTTGCCAAGGGAATTGTGCAAGCACAGCCGAAGGTCTGTACTAATATTACACGAGCAAGAAACACGAAGGAGAAGAAAAGGGAAGGAGAAGAAAAGGGAAACTTAACCGAAGTAGTCAAAAAACAAAAATCCGTAGTCTCTCCATTCATTGGTACACGAATCCCTTCATGCCAAAATGAAAGAGGAGACCACGGAAGATCGGAGCGAGAATCGCTTAGATTTCGTCGTTTTTGGCTTCAGCCAAAGAACGAATCGTTTCGGCCAGGAGAACCACGTCGAATGGTTTCTTGAAGATTTCCGAAAATCCATAGGTTTTTAATTGATCGGGATTGGCTTCATCTTCACTTGCCAAGCCGAGGATTAACGTGGTCTCATAGGCAACATCTTTGCGAAGATTGGAAACGATTTGAATCGCTTCGCTGCGGCCTAAAGCCAAGTCGACAATGATGGTATCTGGATGGATGCTTCCAGCCATGATACCTGCTTCAAAGCCACTTTGAGCAATTTCATACTTGAAATCTTCCGATTCAGGAAGAATCTCTTTAACACGATCGATGAACAACTTTTCTGCACCGATGACCAGTATCTTATGCCATTCCTCTTCTTCGAGTTTGCCTAAAGGCATCCCGTTTTCTTTGAGAAAGCGTATCAACTGATCACGCGGAATTCGGCGATCTTGGCTACCAGGTATACGGTAACCTTTTAATCGACCCGAGTCAAACCATTTAGACACCGTGCGGGGTGCAACTTGACAGATTTTAGCTACCTGGCCGGTGGTAAATACTTTTTTCATTTGGCAGGCACTCCGATTTTCTTTTTTTTTTCGTCAGCCCCAGTTTATATCTATCCTCAACATTATTCCTTGAGTCTGTTGACAGCAGCCAAGTTCTTCATGCCCGATTTCTCAGTTTCAATTCTGATCAAAATCTGGATAAATTTTAAGCAAACTATTTATAAGTTTTGCCAACCTATATCTAGTTTCAGGGGGTTGATAATTCCCATTGTAACAGATTGCTCCGATTGCTTAAATCATCGGATGAGATTATTCTCTCTCTTTAAGCGAAACGCATTAATTTGACGAGATTTACTCTTCAACCCTGTTACACCAATTTTAACTACATTCGCGGAACACCCTACCTTGCCTTGCTTGGCACTACGGACGTGGTGACCGCGACAACCATTGTTATTTTCGTTATTCCCCTTGTCGATCCTTGACGAAGAGCCGTTGGAGTTGTTGTAAATGGCCCAAAAATCAATCCGATAAATCTGGCTATTAGAATCGTATCAACAATTCTATCTGTTAGCATTGTAACGATTAAGGCAAGAACTTTTCTTGGATTACCTATCTTTGACAATGAAATATTGAAGATTTGGTAAAATCGGGAAATTCCGGATATCTAGACCGATTATTCAACCCAGAAAAATTGCAAATCCTGTAATTAAAAGAATGGTAATCGAGCTCGCTTCTTAAAACTAAATTCCTGCAATTAAATATCTAGTATTTTGCAATTATTACAATGCTAGCGTGCTTTCATCGGTTTCTATACCGGTTTCTGTGTCAGCTTGCGTAGTCGTTTACGAAAAACGACCATATCATCTCCATCGCAATAGTAATCCTTTAAAATTCCTGTACACTCGTATCCCATTCTCAAATAAAATGATCGAGTAGCATCATAGCCAGGTAACGAAGAGGTTTCAATAAATAAAATTCTCCCATCGAGCTGAGCTATCTGATATTCTGCCTGGAGCATTAAACTTCTGCCAATTCCAAGTTTTTGAAATTTCGGATCGACAGCGATCCAATAAAGATACCAAGTGCGATCGGTCATTGCCGCTGGGGCATAATAGTTGAAACCGATAATCTGATCTTCATGCCAGTAAGCATTCGATTGATGTTGATGTTGATGATTAATGGAGAAATAATCATCGAGAACTTCACCCAGAGTCTCAATTTCTAATGGTTTGAATACCCCGGTTGCCGCGGTTAGCTCCAATAACTGATCCCGATTTTCGGGTGCCGCGAGCTGAATCAAACCCATCGAATTTCTCCTATCATTTAATAAAGATTTATGGTTGCTTCTGAATTTGCTCTAGATATTTTCCGGGTATCTTACTCGGAATCATCCCCTATTTCCTGATTCCTTCCTAAGAATCCATACAAATACCAAGTTAATGAATTACTTTCTCTCCGTATTGTTTTGATCACAAAGGATTCAAATTAAGGATGCTCATTCTGTTGGCTTTCAACCATTCGATCGAGTTCATCTATTTGCCAATTCGTTATGGAGCTTCCAATTATTTTATATAAAAAACTTCATATGGTAAATTCTACCTTTGAATACCTGATGTAGAGATGAAAAGTATGAAAACAATTATAGAACCTTTCCGAATTAAGATGGTTGAACCGATTCGTATGACAAGTGAACTAGAAAGAACAGAGATTCTCCAGCGTGCTGGGATGAACGTTTTTCTGATTCCTGCCCAGGAGGTCTTGATCGATCTCCTTACAGATAGCGGAACCTCTGCCATGAGCAGTGAACAGTGGGCCGGAATCATGCGCGGGGACGAATCGTATGCTGGGGCAACGAGCTGGTACCGATTCGAAAAGGTGATGCACGAGATCACCGGAATGCCTTATATATTACCAACGCATCAGGGCCGCGCGAGCGAACGAATTCTATTTGAATTAATCGGGGGGCCAGGTAAGGTTATTCCCAATAACAATCACTTTGACACAACGCGAGCGAATATCGAATATTCGGGGGCAGAAGCGGTCGATCTGGTCATCGACGAAGCAGCAGATCCGAATAATCTTCATCCATTCAAAGGTAATCTCGATCTGCGTAAACTGGAAAATCTGATAACGCATTACGGACCGAAAGCGATTCCGCTCTGCATGATAACGATTACCAATAATCGCGGGGGTGGGCAACCGGTTTCTTTAGAAAACATCCGAAAAGTTCACCAGGTAACCAAGGATTATGGCATCCCTCTCTATTTAGATGCTTGCCGATTTGCAGAAAATGCCGCTTTTATACAGCAACGGGAATCGGGATACGCCGATCGCTCGATCCGCGAGATTGTCAAAGAGATCTTTTCGTTAGCGGAAGGAGCAACGATCAGCGCCAAAAAAGATGGATTGGTCAATATTGGTGGTGTACTTTTATTGCGAAATGAATCGCTTGCTGCCAAAGCCAATAATCTGCTTATCTTAAGCGAAGGTTTTGTTACCTACGGAGGCCTAGCAGGCCGAGACTTGGAAGCAATGGCGCAAGGATTTCAAGAGACACTCGAAAAAGATTATTTACTTTACCGTTTGCGATCTATTGCCTATCTGGGCAATCATCTCACGCAAATCGGTATCCCCATTGTTCAGCCTACCGGCGGGCATGCTATTTATATCGATGCCAAATCATTTTGTGCTCATATACCCCCTTATCAATTCCCTGGTCAGGCATTAGTCTGCGCTCTTTACCGCTATGCAGGCATTCGAGCTGTTGAGATCGGCACTCTCATGTTCGGTCAAGCGAATGAAACTCCAGAATCAATCCCGAAAGAACGGATGGAATTAGTCCGTTTGGCTATCCCCAGGCGAGTATATACCCAGAGCCATATCGATTATGTTATCGAAGCCCTAGGCGAAATTTTTGCCAAAAGAGAGACTCTTTCAGGATTAAAAATCGTATCTGCACCCTCTATTTTGCGGCATTTTACCGCCCGTTTACAGGAAATTACCCCCACGAATCCCCCAAGGAATTAATTATTCTTAAAATGAGATCTTGAGGAATATAAAATCGAACGAGTACCAGCGAAAGAATTTTTATCGAAAAAATTTGATTCCACTTCTTCCCTCTTTTTCTATTCCTCCGAAAAGATAAAATAGAATTCGTCAGTAAGGATATTATTAAATAATGAAATTAACAATCCTTGGAATTGATGATTCCTTGTGATTGGATCGTAGGAGAAGTGAATCATGGCGAGTCCTTTTCCAGGCATGGACCCATATCTTGAAGATGAGCGATGGTGGCCTTCATTTCATCATCACTTCATTCATTCGGTTTATCAAATTTTGTTACCCGGATTAGTGGATCGCTATCGTGGTCGAATTCAACAGAGAAAATATGTGAGCGAAATGCCCTTATTCACATCGATCATTCGTGAGGAACATGTCGAGGAATATATCGAAATTTCTCGCCGTAGCGATAATAAGCTAATCACGATTATCGAAATGGTTACACAAACCAATAAAGGCACACAACAAGGATTTGAGGCATATCATCAAACTCGGCGCATGGCCAAGTCGCTCCAAGCGAATATGGTCGAGATCGATCTTCTCCTTCAAGGGCGTTATTTGATCGATCATTCGCGCGAAGGAATCCCTATATGCCATTATGCCGTGATGGTTACACGCTCCACTCACATGGATCGGCATGAACTCTATCCCGGCCTTTTGCAAAAATCGTTGCCGCGATTTAAAATCCCTCTTGCCTCGGACGATCGCGATACTGTAATGGATCTTCAAGCCTGTTTTGACCGCGCCTATGACTCGGGGAATTTCGAACAAAAATTGGATTATTCTCGTGACCTCAAAATTCCCCTCAGTAATGAAGATAAATCATTTGTCGATTCATTGATGAAATCGTTCCACAAGAAGAAAAAGTAATCTCAATCGCTTTTTCTTCTCTGCCTATTATTTCGATTATTTCTTGGAGAAGAAAGAAGCAAAGGAAATAGTATCTATTTCAGCTCTCAAGGCACATCGGTGTGCCTCTAGGATAGTCTCCTATCCCCTTTTCGATTTAGAGATCTCAATGATTTTCCCATTTCCTTTTACTATTGTTATTTATCGAGCAAATATTTCAAGCGTATATTTCACGCAAATGTTGTAAGAGAATATTTTTAGCTGTTCACATCCTGTCATTAGTCGAGTATTGATTGAGATCTTTATTTCATTCTGCCACTTCACCGTACAAAGTCTACTTTCCCCGCGAGAGATTCAAATACATGGATCAAGTCATTTTTCCTTGAATATTTCTGGGTTGTAGTTGGCGCCGTTGCGATTTTATATGATTTATTTTAATCTCAGGAAAATCACGATCTGTCAAACCCTTTAAACAGTTACTAACAATCGCTTGAGAAAATGTCCCCGAACTGATATAGTAAATAATTACAGATAAAGTCAATAATGGTCACGGATTATAAAACCGATCGTTTTTCCCTGGTATCCTAAAAGGATAAGAAAATGACGAAGCAGAAACAAACTAGAACGAACCCAGCTAGTACGAGCCAAGCTAGAGCGGAGCAAGCTAAAGAAGAGATAAAGGCCGGTATTCCTCAGCTCGATGAAACTTGGAAATATGGCATCTTTTCTCTCTTATACTTTTTCCTTCGCTGTTTTTACCCAAAATTATATCAAAGCATTGATTGGTCCGTTCCTCCTCTCGACCGCAGTAATGAAATTTTGCAGAAACAATTCAAAAAACGATTCAAAAGAATAGTTGCTGATCTAGTTATCGAGGTTCAACTATTATCTAATAACACGATAACGGGAAAGAAACTCATCATCCATTTCGAGATCCAATCTACTTCGGATAAATTCTTCACCTTCAGAATGTTCCGCTATAATCTAGGGTTGAAGACAAAGACGAAATTACCCGTTTGCTCGATCGGTATTTTAATCGATAAATCGGAAACTTGGCTACCCAAATCCATTAAAAGAAAGGTCTTTGGAACGATCGTACGATTTAGAAATAAGAACATCAAAATTGCTACCCAACGCGCCGTGGTAGAAATCTTAATG
>JAKBAI010000252.1 GCA_021809185.1 Planctomycetota bacterium | reverse complement strand
TTTCTATTTCTCCTATTTTTCTCTTAACATGATTTTTCAATACCGATATGGAGTCAAAGTCGCCAAGAAAAACGTAAAACCAGATGAGCTACAACTTCTATTTTAAGGCAAATGGGAAGCAAGAAAGAGGTTATATGGAAAGGAATAGGAGCTATATTTTGAAAAGATTAGCTGGGATTTATTCATTTAAAACCAGAAATCTGGGAATCGATTACCAACGGGGTCAGTTGATAGCTCTTCCCAGATTCCTATTAGGTCGATTTGATAAGATCGATTGTATTAAGGTCTAGGAATTTTCATGATTACCGGTTTCGTCAAAAGAGATTCCATTTCGGTGCCAGATTTTTGATCGGTAAATTTCAGATTGGATAGAGTTTTTTGTAATTCCAGTAATTTAGGATCATTATCTTGATTAAAACCACCCACGGTAACGACACTACAATTGCGCATATGAATGACATAGGCTTCAAATGGGGGGTTCAAAGAGCGTAACAATTTAGCCATTTCGTGAGCTGCCATCCCACTGGCATCAGTGGCACGAGCCGACCGGGTACCGAAAAGATCTCCCAGGATCGAATTGCCTCCCCCTTTGCCTTCCATATCGGTAACCACGGCAAAAGTATTATATACTCGCACAACAATCGTCCATTTCTTTCGACACTTCAACAAACTGTATTCTTCCCCTTGATTAAAATGCTTTAAGGCGGGGTCTCGTTCATTCATCTCTTGCTTCGGTCGAGGGATCGTCGGGTTCCAAGCAACAAAAGATGTCACAAAAGGATTGACCGCTGCCGTCCCTAATTGATTTTTATTTTTACTGTTTGTGGTCGGGGTGGGGAGATTATTCTGCGGAATGTAAACGAAGGTATCCAAGAGGTGCTGGGGGGGTAGATTTTTAGACTTACGCAATTCATTAAGTACTTTCCTTGCGGGAACATCCTCTTTCCAGCCAGCCTCTGGACCGCCTATTAATACGCCATATTCTAGAGAAACCGGTTCTACCTTATATCGGAAAACAACACTATCCTGGTTGCCAAACTTCTTTTGAAACTCCAAAAATTTTCTTTTCTTATCTTCAATCCATTTTTGTTGCTTTAATTTCTCTTCCATGCCACGAATATAAATGTATGCCGGGAGCCGATATTCATTGCGAATAAATTCGACAAGTTCTTCTGCCTGTTTTTTGGCATTGACTTGACCTTTTAATTCTGGAGCATCTAAATAGGATTTTACACTAATCAAGTAATTTCCGGCTCCAGAGTGGATGGGGTATTTTACCTCTAATTCCTTGGGCAAGGTAGATTTATTTACCATCGTTTGCAAATCAACCTGACTCCATAAATAGTCAGATGGGTTAAGTGTCCCCATCAGAATACAGACAATCAAATAGCTTTTGAACCGCAACCCCATTCTTTTCATACCGTTTCCTCCTATAGTTAATATTCCTTAATTTTTTCTATTTTTGCTTGAACGATCTTATTCCGATTCTGAAATATTTGAATTAGTATCCCCTACTTCTGCGTGTAAATTTTGCAAAGATTTGCAAGTTTTCATACCTGAATTTTTAGAAAATACTAGATGAATCCTTTAGCGAAACCCGAATTTTGGATTGCATGATTTGAGCCAAGAAATTGCAAATATCGATGAGAGATCGTCTCGGCGAATAATTAGCTAGATCTGGGTAAAATAGCAAAAAGTAACTTATTGGGAGAGGTTGCCCAAAATGATAGAGAATAATTGGCCTATGATTGGGAGGGACAGCTCGATTTTCTAGAAATTGACGAGCGACTCTTCGAGTCGATATTTTGACGGAGGCGACCAACAAGTTAGATTGTGGTGACTATTTTGGCGATGTTTCTTAATCAGATGATTTATCTCTGGGAGACAAATCATCTGATTCTATCCCTTGATTCTATCTCTTGACGAGATAATCCACTTCACGATTCCAGAGCAGAAACGTAGTTCGTTGTGGATAGTACAGGTTGGAGTACAGGTTCTAACGGTGCTGCCGTCTTTTCAGAGAACGGATGCTTTAGGTGATCATGTTTCGATTGCAATACTTGTTGATAAAATCGATGAATCTGAGCAGCTTTGCAACTCCAGAGAAACTCATTTTTAACCCGATCGACTCCTGCGGCACTAAAGCGAATACACTGTTCTGGATCGGTGGCAAGATATTCCATGGCCTGCCGGAGTTTTGTGACGATTTGTTCAGGGGGCCCCATCTCTAATTTGATGCCAGTTTCAGGGGTAACAATTTCTGCTGGTCCGCCGTAATTCATTACGATACTTGGTAAACCGCAGGCCATTGCTTCGAGAATGACCCCACCGCCAAACTCCTTAATGCTTGGGAATACAAACACCTGGCTCTGGGAGAGTTCTTGAGAGATCTCTTTTTGATTTTGCCACCCGCGGAATAAAACACGATCCCCAAGCTGAAGCTCATTGCTTAATGATTCTAGTTTTTCTCGTTCTGGTCCATCCCCGATCAACACCAGTTCACAGTCTCGAAGAATCGTCGATGATGCCATTGCTTTGAGGATCATATCGATCCCCTTCAGGGGGACCATGCGCGCGATATTAATAAATCGAAAACGGGATTTAGGGGCTGGCCATTGTTGCGCTAAGGAGAAACGATCAGGGTTGATGCCATTTTCGGGCATGTATTCGTTCAAGCCCCGGTAATAGGATGGAACTTCGCTCCGGGTGAATTGACTGCCCAGGATCAGACCGGCTAAATTTCTATACGTGGAACGAAAATAGGGTAAATATTGATACGCTTTTCTGAATGGGGTCAACCACTCCCGTTCATGGATTCGTAAATGCGAAAAATGCTCTGGCCAAGGAAGACCACCATTGATTGGTCCAATAATCATTGGTACAGGAGATAAACGGGCAAGTGGACTCGGAATTGTTGGTGTTAATGGGGTAATTCGATGAATCAAATCAAACTTATGGGAATGTAATTGTTCTTTGAAATGGCGATAAACCATCTTCTCAAAAACCACATAGCTGGGCCACATGAGTGCCGTATCGATGGTCCAGGACATTTTTTCGCCACCACGCAGGAACCTCGACAATTGATGAAATCTACCCGCGATATGTTCGTTATCGATGTATTCTACTTGAGCATAGTAGTTAATATCATCGTCTAACAATGCGGGACGATTGCGGATCTGTGTTACCAAGGTTACATCCAATTCTGGATGTTCCGCTAATCCCCGCGCTAAGTTGTACCCTACCAGTGGAACACTCGTCCAATTCGGGTTACACATTTCTGCCAGTAATAATACTTTTAAACGATTCTCAGATCGTTTCCAACCCCAGTACGCGGGAGTCGAAAATATTTGGAGCGTGTGGCCCGCCATGTTTCGATATACCTAAAGGTTATTATGGATCAAATGGTTTTCGGGTACTTTGTTGATTTCATTTTTTATGCGCTATTCTGTAGAATTATCGGGACATTTATCAAGGCTTTTCCCTAATTTATTTATTCTGCAAATTCAGCATAATCGCGATAATGCCGAAGTTTAGAACATATTTTTGATTTGGCGGTGATGATTTTTCTAAATTTTCTCAAATCTTAAATATTAATTGTAAATTTTATGTTCTGGACGTAAATATTTTAAAATAAAACGAAATTTAGGCCTAATACTTAATTTTTACTAGATTCATTTTATTGATACAATAGTAAAAATATGATTTTACCAAAATATTGGTGAAGAGATATGGGAAGAAATCATTTCCAGAATGTAAAATGACATCAATGAACAATTCATCTAGATATTTAAGGGTCTTTTATTGCAAATAAATCGATTGCAACGAAAAAAGATAAAATATTGTCAAATATAATGAATGGAATCGAATTAGGGGAGAATATCCGTTCTAAATCAAATCAAATCGGCGTTTGGTGGTTCGTGCACGATTACATTCCAAACAGGTGCCTCGTATTAATAACGTGTGTCCAGAGCTTTGGAATTGATGAAGTTCACATATTTCACGTAAGATCGTTTCGACCATCGAATGCTGAAATTCAATCATCTTACCACAGGTTTGACAAACCAGATGTTCATGGTGCGGATAACCATAATCGTGTTCATAAACCGAGCGTTCGCCCAAATCGATTCGCCTGATAAGTCCCGCATCGACTAGCTTGGATAGGGTGCGATAAATTGTTGCTCGGCTTATCGAATTTTTCGCTTCTTTCAGGTTGTCAATCAGCTGATCGGCATCAAAATGATGATGCTGGGAAAAAATGTGTTCAACTAGTTGCTTTTGCTGTTCCGTAAATCGTTGTGCCTTGGTTCGCGACATTAGATATTCGCGAAACTTCTCAACCGGAGATTGGGATACTTCAATGGCAGGTAAAGACACAAAACCACTCTCTTCTAATAATTTTATGATCATCAATGAATGAACGACCTCTAGACGATTTTGCCCAGAGATTACTGTCCCGGTCATCAAGAATTTTATATTTCTCAATACTTGTATTATATCGGATTTTGAGAAAAAGTGAAAGAAAAGTTCGAAATCGAGGACTAAGATTCATTGAGACTTAAGTATCGAAAGCGAAAAGATAACTACAGATAATCGATAAAAAAGAGATGTTCCGCGGGATACATCCCATTGAACATCTCTAAAAGTTAATAAAAAGTTAATATGATTTAATCGGCACTATATTGGAGCAACATCTTTGTAAATGCTGCTTCGAGTTTTGCCGAAGATTCATAAGTTCCATTGCGAATTTCTTCGCGAATTCTACTTACCAATTCGTGTCGAATACCGGTGTCGTCCATGATTTGGGGTTCCATCCTTAGTTCCTCCACAAGCTTTTCCGATAAGCAGGGGCTCGCACGAAGCGAAATTCGTTTCGAATGACGGGAATGCCTGATTCGACGAAACGAAATTCTGCGAAAACCGGATTGAGGCATATATCTCAAACTCCACCCACGGAATCATCGCCAACACCTGTCTTTAATGATTCTCGTTAGGTTAAATGTAATGTCTAAAAATACTTTGAACAATAAGTTTTACACAAATAAGAAGATTTGCTTATCCTTATCATCCATCCGCTACTATTATACGTTCAAGAGCAAATGATTCGAACAATCCGTGCATTCTATCTATAACGAAATCCCGAGTTATTCTTAGGATCTTTTTATAGGTAACGAATCCTCATTCGAATAACAGTTCTCGAATATTTAGGAGAAAGAACTCGATAAATCGGTGTTTGATCTACACCTTCGATTCACTTCAAAAATCACTGATTTCTTTGTTTCAGGGTTTACTTTGGCAAATTCCAATTGCGAATATTTGAGTTCTGTCTCCCTGGTACTAATAGGGCTAATTCTCTTCACAAAGCCAAAGCCGATTCCTTTAATTATCTACCCTAGCTATCGACCAGAATAGAAATTCGAATTACCAAATACTATCTATTTTCTTATGAGCAATTTCGCACATGTTTAGTTAGATGGAGCTTACTTGCAGTAACATAGAAACCGACCAGATCAAGGAATTTTATTAGAAGAAAGAATCTTTTCGAAAATCGATTCAAGATTTTGAACTAATTTGATTTCGAACCCTATTCAGTAGGCAGATGGCAGTAGGCGGAGAGAGTAGGCAGATGGCAGTAGGCAGATGGCAGTAGGCAGAGAAATGACAGTAGGCGGATGGCAGTAGGCAGTAGGCAGAGAAAAGACAGTAGGCGGAGAAAATCTTATTAAATACTGAGAGTATATGGTAGAAAAAAAACACTTTTGTGGATGACGTTTCTTATTCGGCTTACTTTCAGTAGGCAGAGAAAAGACAGTAGGCGGAGAAAATCTTATTAAATACTGAGAGTATATGGTAGTAAAAAAACACTTTTGTGGATGACGTTTCTTATTCGCCCTACTGCCTACTTCTTTCGCCTGCCTACTGCCTACTTTCCCTGTCATGGAATATCTTTGGAAAATTCCTGATTAGGATCTTTCAGTTCAAACTCGATACCCGATGTTTTCGGATCAGAATATCGATCTGGAAGTTGTATGCCTAAAAGAACAGGCTTCGCGCGTGATTGAGTTTTAGCTTCATCGTGTGTTTTCCCTTTTTTAGCAACAATAGGATCCTGTTTATCTTTGGGGTTAGGTTGTGGTCGAGCGGGGGGTCGATATTTACCAGCGAGAATTCCAACTTTCACCGGACCACGCGGAACGTTTTGCAGTTGATAATTCCCTTGGTTGTCCAGATGAGCGGTAAAGATTTGTTGATTGGTTGTTAAGAATGTAATTGTCCCTCCCGCTAACGGTTTCCCCTGGTACTGAACCGTACCATGAATAGTGGATGTTGGCGATCCCCCACAACTGCTGATTCCCAGCAAACAAGTAATCATGAAAGCAAACCTTAGCAGCATATTCTCTCTTTTTCTAAATGAATCGATTTTTGTCCGGGTAACTTTTGGGCTAATTTACTGATAATATTTGGCCATAACTTGTAGCATTGCTAATACATTCGATGTTTTCTGCATGGTATTAGTATTGGTGGTGAGTATTGATGGTGATCTCATCGAAACAGTTCAGCTAATCGCTCCGTAATCATGATGGTAATCGTAAAGAGACAATCCCATAATAAGAAAGGTAACTTGCTTCGTGAGGCTAGGCTTCGTGAATAATCGTACTAAAACCTCTTGATTACCATCCAGGTATTGCAAGTTACTGGAGAGACAAGCAAGAATGCCTGTCTCTATTTTATTCAAAGATTATCTATCGTTTTCAACGGAATTCGAGGAATGGTCTACCAATCGGCCCCGAGGACTTCGCCGCCGCCTGGAGTGCAAGCATACCACCAGGTATAAGCAGAAATACCAGAAGAGACTAATCGTACGCTTCCATCTCCTAAACCGACTAGAATCCCTGCAGATCGAGGGGCTGTGGGTAAACGAGGATCACATGCAACGCCATTCAGGACCGTGCTTGAGAAAACAGGGGATTTTGGCATTACCTCGAATTTTCCGGCCGTTCC
>JAKBAI010000251.1 GCA_021809185.1 Planctomycetota bacterium | reverse complement strand
TCTCAAATTCACCAAAATTTTTAATATTCAGAATGTTTTGGCATAAACAATGCTAAAATTAATTGTGTAATTTCTGATTACTTTTTTAATGATTACGAGGAGGATAATCTCCTCGAAATTCCTAGGATAATCTCTAACGTAAAAACGGTCGAGTTGGTATCCCATTTTTTCAACTTCCAATCGAATTTTTTACTATAATCTTGGATCTTTATTATGTGTTTATTCATCGAGAACAAATCCAAAGAGAAGGGTAATAGTAGTAGAATTACCACAAAAGTGCTCAGGGAAAATTAAAAATATGCAGGAAACCGATCAAATAATAGCCCGGAATGAGCTTAAGGAAGGGAAGGAAGGGACTTTTAAAGGATTATCCGAAAGATTATCGGATGGCGGGCCGAGGTATGCTGAGACTCCGCCTAAAGATTACCCATTTGCACAATCGATTGTCGAGCCTTGGAATGCGACGACGGCATTTTTATTTGTAGGCATTGCTATCTATTGGGGAATTCGCATTTGGCCTAAAAAACGATCATATCCAATCTTGATCACTTGTTTGCCGCTTTTGTTGGTAGGGGGTATTGGTGGTACCATTTATCATGCAACGCGCAGTAGTCGAGTTTTTTTTCTTTTGGATGTTGTACCGATCCAGATGATCGGTATTCTGGTGAGTATTTTCCTCTGGATTCGTTTGGGGCCAACGTGGCGAACTCTTTTTTCCATGGTGGGGCTAGTTGCATTGCTGATGAGTTTAAGACTTTTTCCAATGCCTTTGCAGTGGAGTATCAATATAGCTTATGCTAGTTTGGCCGTATTGATATTATTCCCGCTTTTGTATACCTTAAAAAGAACCCATTTTCAATATGGACAATGGATCCTCTTTTCTTTCGTTTGTTTTATCCTAGCTTGGATTTTTCGAATTTTGGATGTTTTAGATTCTCCCGTATTGCCGATGGGAACCCATTGGTTATGGCACATTTTTGGGGCACTTTGTACGAGTGGACTTGGGAGTTATTTTTATCGGCTGGAAGTTTCTCCATTATTTCTCCGCGAAAATCTCCGTAATGTTTCCGCAAACACCGTTGTTCTGGCCGAAAACAAGGAACGATGAACGGAACAAGGAACGTTGAACGGAACGAGAACCCATGAACAAGTTAATGTTAAACCGTTAAAATTTTGTGAACAAAAAGATTTATTTACGGGAATCAGGGACGAGTGTAAGAGGGGTGGATTGGAGCAAAATAGTATGGGCGACCTGTTCCATAATAATACGGTTGCGGGGCTAAGATAACTCGCTGTTTTAGAAGCCCTTCCCAGCCCACTTCGTAAGCTTGCCAGTGAGCATATTGACTCGGTAGATAGAAAGGATGAGCAGTAGGGCCGAAAGGATCAACGGGCAAATAGGGATCAAACGGGATTACGATTGGTTGAATAATCGTTTGCGGGGCTATCTGAATTGGAATGGGTAAAATCTGATTTTGGGGTGGATTCGATTGAGCTTTTTTCTCAGTTCGAATTGGTTGAGGAGTGATCGAGTTTTTTGATTTCTCAGATTCTTTAGGTAATTGCGGCATTGGCATGTACCCAGAAGGAGTTTTAGTAAGTTCTTTGAATTCCCCGGAACCGTTTTTTCTTGAATCGGGGTGGGGAACTTTTGGCTCAACGAGAGGTGAATTCGCAGTCGCAATATCGAGAAATGGGGATTTTAGTTTGATACTTGCCGGCTGTTCCTCAGAAAATAGGGGGCAGGGTGAATAAATGAATAGAGCCAGAAATAGCGGACGAAATGGAAAATGATTCCAAAATCGATTCAGGAATTGGGAAAGATGATTCATCGGTTGTAAAGAACGATTCCAAGTTAAATAGCAATTCATATAGCTACCCCCTAATTATTGTTAATCAAATGCTGTTAATCAAAAGTTGATTATCAAAGTTTTATTGATACCCAAAGAAAATTAGTTTTTTACTAGAATAAAATTCACATAATAATCATGTCAAAAGATAACAGAAAACTTAAGAAAATACTTTTACAAATCCCTCGGTGATTTCTGGAGATAATCCTTCTTTGATCACTTCGGACAATAAAGACGGATTTTTTCCAAATCGATTTCGATATTCTTCTAGGGTTGAGCTTAAACGGATATTTACCTTCGAAGCATGGTTTTGCGCGATGTCCGCAAAACGGTGGTCTAGAAAAGGATTTTGAAATCGTTCGATGGTTTGATTGGCGAACAGTTCACCTGCTTCAATTCTCCCTTCGAGAGTGGGGAGAATTTCGTCAAAGAGTAAGTTTTTTAGCCAGGTATTCAATTCTTGATCATGAATGGCATCGCGAACAATTTTATACCCTTTTTGATAGGCTTTTACTAGGAGAGCGGTATGGGCAGCATTCAAAATGCGAACTTTACGCAAAAAGTACGAAGAGATATCAGCAGCACGAACTATCGCGGGATGATGCGGTAGTTCCGCAGCATTGGCTTTGCTTTGAACTGCCCAAAAAGCAAATGGTTCGCAGGTGACAGTTAAGGGATCTTTTTGTAAAATCGGCGAATCGGCAACTGGTTTCGTAACAATCCGGTCAACCAGAGTTTCCAACCAGATACAATTGAATTGCAGCCAAGTTTGGAAATCTTTGTCTAAATTCCATTTTTGGCATAGAATCAAGAGCTGATCTAATAATAACTGGGCATTATGTTCCATCAATTCACAAGGAACAATGGTAATTCGATGACCACCCTGGCCGTAGCGGTGAAACAACAACTGTAATAATTTTGCTGGGAACGATTTTGCGGGCCGATTTTCCCAACTATCACTTTCATCAAGCCGATAACCAACTTCGGTGGTGTTGGATAAAATCAGTTCTGCTTCTGGGGAAGCAAAAAGCTCTTGAATTTCTTTCCAGTTGCTTTTTACTGTATATGCTTGTGTAATGGAAGCGATCTCTTCCTGAGTATCGATGATTTTTTGATTCGCAATTCCGCGAGTTAAAACGTGGAATCGATAATTCTGCTTCCTTAATTGTTGGACACTATCTTCGCCTGTTGTTTGGATGATGGTTACCGATCCATAGGGAGATGTAGTCTGGTTGGTTTCGTGGATGATATAATCTGCAAATGCCCTCAAAAATCGACCAGTTCCGAATTGAATTACCTTTTTACTCATGATTGATTTATTCTATTCCAAGTTATTTTTGTACAAAACCGAGATGGATACTCGGGTTCTCTCTGGCTAGTTATAAGCTAGTTATAACCTACCGATAAGTAGCCAATAAACTATCAAAAAAATTGCTTATAAGCTACCGGAAAGCTGGTAATCCTCTTACCAGTTTACGATTAATATATTTTAAAGGACCGGTTTATCCACAAATCAGCGGTTTCCCAATCCGTATTTCTGTCATATTCCTTAGAATAAGATAACTTTACTCGATAGAATCAAAGTGCGCTTATGAAATTCTGCAATTTTCTCAAAAATTCTTTACTTTAACCTGAACTCTTTGTTTAAGTATAATTTGAAATTAAAAAGGAATTTTACTTTCTCTCTTCGATCCAAATTAGGAATTGCTTTGTTTCGAGTCTAAAAGTCGACATTTCGAGATTTAAATAGCATCAGTTATTGCTTTAGCCACGGATTAAACCATATAATAACTAATAGATACTTTTGGGGAAAATGCCGTGAGCTGCGAAAGGAGTATCTATGAACCTTCGAATGATAAAGCTGATCTTATTAATTGGTTTCTTATCCCTATTTTGGAATAATTCAGAAAGCCAAGCACAATTTCATCATGTTCCGGGTGGTTTTGGAGGGGGTTTCCATGGTGTTGGTTTAGGAGGGGGATTAAACGGATTTCCTTCAGCAGTACCGTTTCGTGGATATAGTAGTCCTTATCCTTTCTTAACAGCATCGGAAACGGGTGGTCTTGGTCAATTTTCGAACTTTCCTCAAGTTGGAGCAGCGAATTTGGGTATCTCACCCTTCTCTCTGGGAGCCTTTTATGGGGGCTACGGGGGTGGATTCGGTTATCCTTTTTATGGCTATGGAGGTTTTGGCTATGGAGGTTTTGGCTACGGAGGGTATGGTTATGGTTATGGAGGGTATAACTATAATTACAATCCCCAAATAAACATCGTTAATATCTACAATGGCTATGGCAGCGGTAGTGGTTTTAATTCTTTTATGCCACAACCAGCGAATACTCTTCCCCCTTCCAATCGTGCAAAATTAACTCTCAATGTCCCAGAAAATTCAGAGGTTTGGTTAAACGGGAAGAAGATCGATTCCAAAAATCGAAAAATCGTTTTTGAATCTCCAAAACTAGAGAGTGGTAAATCTGCTGTTTTCGACTTTAAAGTAATCTGGCTTGAAGGGGATAAGAAAATCGAGGAGGCTAAAAAGATCGAGCTGAAAGCCAACGAAAGCAGAACATTTACTTATCTAGCTATCCCTCAATCCTAAACATGATAATTTCTATGATTATCTTCTTATGAAGTTTTCCTTTTGGGAAGTCATCATGAATGATAATTTAAATATGATGAAATTAAAACAATTTTAGCCATATAGAACTCAGGGATTGACCGCGGTGAGGGAGAGTCTAAACGGATAGTGAACGTTTATCATTTTTAATCACGGAAAAGTAACAGTTGGGGGTATAGTAAACGTCAATCTGTTCACTAGAGCAGATTTCCGCTTTTTAAATTGTTAGAGCTTCCGAACGGTTTTTCTCGGAGTCTAAAAGATTTTGATTGTCTATTAGACTGAACTCTTAGCTGTTGTTTGTTTGTGTTTACTGAATTTAGACCTGTCGAGTATCCTTGATCGATTTTTTCTTGTTGAGGATCTTTGTATCAAAATATTTTTGCCATAGCTTATACCCGTTTTCGCGATCTTTATCCGTCATAAAAAAATAACCTTGGTTCCCATAAGAGTTTCCAAACGCATCGGAGTGATTAAATCCGAATTTTTCTGGGGCTTGTTTGGTCAATTTCACCATGTGAATAAGAAGGATGTCTCTAGGTTGAAGAGACAAAGAAACATTGTTGACGACACCGAGAAACATGGTCGAATTCCAACCATTGTTTTGACTGTTGAGAATTTTTTGTAGATCGGGAATATCGTCAAAAGTAAGCAACTCGAAAATAGCTGGATAGCGGAGTATTCTTCCCCAAGGATTGTCCGTAACCGAAGTTATGAATTTGATGAGAAAGGGGTGAGCCTCGGTCAAATGATGCCGCTGAATAAGCATAATCTGATCATAATCATTATCGGCAGGGATTAGATGATTAATCCAATGAATATAAAGTCGCCTTTGGGCAATTTGGTTCGATAAATCGTTGATTTCATCTGGAACCAACGAAAAATCAAATAAGTAACGAATGGAACAAAGTTTAGGATACATTTTAGCTTCGTAATCCTTATGACTAGCGAAAAGATAAAACGCCGAAAGATTACCACGATAAAAGCGGTCGATTTGGGGATTAATTGATTGGCCCGGGCCGTGCTTCAAAAAATTGACGCGCTCACAAAATTTGTTAAAGAAAATCGACTCATCCATTTCAAACCAGACAAAAAGTTCCGCTTCTTCTTTGACCATCTCTACCCAGAGTTGCAAAGCTTGGTTGTTTTTACCGGTTATGGAGAGATATTTTTTCAGGCCTGGCATCGAAAGATGTTTATTCCAGTTACGATCATTTTGCAATTGATCGGTTTCTTTGCGTAATTCTTCGCCCATGAATTTAGTCAATAGATCTTGATATAATCGTGCTCGGCCCCCTTGAGGATCATGAATCCTTGCCAGTAGGGCCGATTTTGCTTTCCCGCGCAGGATATGAAGCTGATTATAGGCATCGGCCCAACCTTCCTCATCGCCTACTTTTTGAACGAGAGAACGGATATAGTCTTCTGAGACGGTTCCTATAGGAGCCTCGATTTTTTCTCGGTAAGGGCTGGAAAGGGGACTCTTGGGTTCCATACTCCTCACGATACTGAACCCCGTGGAAATTGATAGCATCAAGTAAAAATGGAACAACCAGTAATTCGGCGTAAATAATATTCTTGATTCCATAGTATCTTCCCATTCTACAGATTCTTAAATCGTTTGTGATGAACGATTTTTCCCAACCGGCTTTAGATAATATCGATTTTTCGAAACCGGAAATAATGTGGACTTATTCTTTTCGATTCTTGGTTATAATATTGATTCCATTTTTTAAGCCTGGTTTTCTTGCTTGTCCCGAAGCAAAATAGTAATCCTTAGAAATTCTAGTATCCCTATCTGGTCGATCTTTCGAACAACCAGTTGCTTTTGGCTCCTAGGTGCTGAATCGTAAACCAGATAAAAGAGAAAGTCGCGAATTTCCATTTTGATTTATTTTAGCAAACCATTTTATAATACGACTATTTTTTTAATTGAGTTCATGATTGACGAGTTTAATTAGTTGTGGAACATATTAAAATTTTAATTGAAATGAAAGGCAATTTCTCTTGAATAATTTACGATTGGAAAGGGGGCATGGTGATTAAGGCTATTTGACTAGATAGAAATGAATTTCTTATAAACGAGGACATCTTAAAAAATAATGAGCGGAATGTTCTTCTACACGATCCACAAAGGTATGTAGAATAAACCTTGATGATCCCTTGCGATTTTAGCTTGAGGGGCATGAATTCAGTTCGGTAGATAATACTTCTGAATTTTGAAGTTGCTCGAGATATCGATCACCGAAGATTTTATTGCGTTATTATTTACCCTGAACCGATTTGAGATAGATGCGATTTACTTTTGCATCGGCAAATGGATTTTTCTTTTTCATTTCTTTGGCATAATATTGATTCCATTGCTTAAAAGCGAAAATCCTCTGGTTTTCGTCTGTAAAATAGTAGCCATGGGTGCCCCAGAAATTATCGACGGTTTCAGGTTTAGTAAAACCGAAAGTTTCTGGTTTCTTTTTGAGTATTTGTAAGATATTCAGTAAAATAATATCTCGGAATTCATATTCGGTAGTAGAACC
>JAKBAI010000250.1 GCA_021809185.1 Planctomycetota bacterium | reverse complement strand
AACTAACATGGAAAAAAAAGGCAAGCCCCATCAATCGAGCAAACCCTACTTTATCAGCGATGAAACTCAAGACAATAATAGTAATGCCAAAGCCGGCCAATCCCCCACCACTGATTTCTCCCAATTCCGTTCGACTGAAACCGTACTGGGCACCCCACTGATCCTTCACCGAAGTATTCCGCAAAGAAAAGCCCATCCCAGCAGCGATGAGGGTAAAAAAGCTGGCCCAAAATATTATTTTTTGGCTGCGAGTTGGTTGCGCTGGAAGCGACGATCCACCCCCGCTACCTGATCCTGAACTATTGGTTAATGACATTGAACTCATATCCTCTTGGAGAGAAAGTTATTACGGTTAGTTATTCGTTTATAAAAGTCTAAAGAAAAAAAAGTCTAAGAAAAGACTATTTTCTAATTGATTTGTCAACTTTTTCCTATTTTAAGGGAATAATCTGATCTCGTTTTGATACTAAATAAATGGAAAAAATCTGTTCCCTGATAGCAAAAAGCAACAGGAAACAGATTTTTAATGAGAATAAGCCACTTATAATCGTTTACTTTTTGATTTCTTTGTTTTCTTTATTCTCTTTATTTAATCGCTTCAATTCGTCTTCTAGAGTCGCCACTTGGCCATTCCGGGAGATAACTTTTCCTTCGCCATTGATGATAAACATATTGGGAAGAACCATAATCCCGTAAGCGATCGCTAGAGGAGAATCTAGCCCCCCCTTTTGATAAAGATGGGTTCCCTGGATTGGGGAAGAACGGAGGAAATTAATGGCATCCCCTGCGCTATTATCCAGATTTACAAGCACCATCTCGACACTGCCTTGAGGTTGACCAGCGAGAATCACTTTTAATTTCTTAAAGTCTTCTGCACATTGTGCATTCCAAGAGGCCCAGTAGTACACAATCACGGTTTTACCTTTGAGCGATTTAATATCGAAAGGATTTTCGGTCCCCAAAGTGCTACCGCTCAACTCAAATTCTTGACCTTCCAGGCTCAAGCGACGTTCTGCGCCAATCGCTTTCGCAGCGTAGGGGTGATTGCGGAAATGTTTTGCGAGCTGTTTATACCAGTTTTTTGCATCGGTTTCTTTGCCAATGAACTCATTTACCATCCCTAACTGCAAGAGCGCTTCTGGAGCATCTTCGGAGGTGGCATAATCCTGAACAAATTTTGCCAATCTCTCTCGCCACGATTCCTGGATTTTCGTCATTTCTGAGCTGGTCTCACCCGACAAACGCATCGCATAATCAGCGGACATTTCTCGATAAGTAGCGTAAGCAGCACTGGAGCTACCAGGATTCTCTTTAGCGATCTGTTTTTCCCAAGTCAATAGTCGTTCGTACGGGGCGCGATCTTTTGGATTGCTCTGAGCTGCGGTCGATAAGCAATCGACTAACTGGCGAAGCCAGACATCGCGTTGTTCCCCCTGCAGTTGAGCGATAATCTGCTCTAGAATTGCTGCTCGATCGAGATTATATTTGATAACTGCCTTAGGATCGGAGCTGGTTTTCGGAGCCATCTCATCAATCGACTTCAACTGTACTTCTACCAATTTTTTGGCAATCTCTGGCATTGTATCCAACGGGCTACTTTCCGCATTTCCTCGACCGGAACCGGGAACGGGAGCATCAATGATCCGCCAGGCTTGACCAACTTTGATCATCTCCCCTGTTTGGAGCCAATCGGCCTTTTCGCTTTGATATAAAATCGCTCCATGGCTATATCGGACAAGATCTTGGCGGGAGCCGAGATTATCAGCTGGTGTACATTCAGGAGCCTCTGTTTCTAAATGTACCCATTGTGTTTTCGGAGTCAAATTGATCAACCCCGCTACTGTTTTCTGAAATTTGGCTGGTGCTTGAGACATCAGATTTTTGATGCGATTACTTTCGCTATCTGGCAAACCTAGAGAATCTAATTCCGCCTTGGAGATCATTAAGGCATTCATACGATTAAAATCGCGTTGAATGACTGCTTGTAGAATTTCCTGGCTCACCTCTTCGGGAGATATGCGATTCCAGGTGTCGATCTTTCCATCCTGATTATTGGAAATTCCCCACTTGCTTCCATTCGCTCCTAACCAGCGATATTGATCGATCTTTTCATCAAAATTCGAATCGATTTCTCGGTATACCTCTTTCCCTTCCAGAAAATAACTATAGATATCGATTCGATTGTCGCCATTGGTATCAAAGAAAATTCGTAACGTTTTCCCTCGACCATCGGTTAATTTCCAACCGCTTGCCGTGCGGCCACTTTGCAACTTATTCCCCTTGATGAGCTGAACGCGACAGCTCGATATTTCATTGCTGGAAGGGGTACTTATGTTTACATTGGCTTGTTGTGGTTTGAAGTTCAGCATATCTGATGCTGTTGGGGATGCTGCCTGGACACTCGAAGTATGGATAACCAGATAAACCAAGGCACCCGAAAATAATTGAAACATGATTCGTCGAATCAGCATTCACGACTCCTTCCTTTTGGATTGTTGCGATGGTTCCTTCCAGATTTTCAAATGGATTCATAGATCCAATTACTCGGTTCTACATCGCAATGTTCTTCAAATACTCTCATAGAATTATCGGTTCTTTCTTTTGCTAAAATCTATCTTTTCCAAATTATTTTATCTTCCTAAACGGGATTTCCTAATTAAAGTTTATCTATTTTAGCTCTTTTATTTCTGAAGTTTATTCGAGTAAGTTATTATCGATGGGAATCGATTTCTTCTAGTGATTTATTTGATTTACAGTAAAGGTACTGAAAATAAATTTAAATTTACTACTTATTCCTTCATCTCTTTCAAACATATAATTAAGAAATGTGGTGAGAGAAACATCTTTAAACTGCAGCCATTTAATGCTAAAATAAATTGCACTTTAAGCAAAGATAGACTCGAAGAAAATGTTAAAAATGAAACAATGGACTCGAACTGATGATGGTCCCTTTTCTTAAGAGCAATGGCAGAGTTCAAACAAAAAAATCACCAGGGAGTTAAGTCAAAAAGATCCTTGAGCGAAAAAAAACAGTTATTAAAAGTACCTTGAATTCGAGTATAAACCTCGAGAACAAGATGATTTAGACACCCTACGACAAAACAACTTTTAGGGAAATTGGCTAAAAGTAATGAAATAGAGCTTTTAGAGTAGACCCAAGAGAAGATCTAAAGCAATTTGTTAAAAATGAAAATCAGTTCTTGGAAAGAGCTTGTTATGCCCTTTAAAAATTTAAAGGGCTAGAATTCCAGAAGAGAGAGAATCCATTCAAATTAAATAATATGAATAAAAACTCTCCCAAAATGCAGAAATAATCTAGTAACAATCTAGAAATTACTCCATAGGTTTTTGGAAAACTCCTTGTTGTTTCTCTTCAAGTTGGCGTATTCGATTTTCGTTTTTCAGTGTTTCCAAAATCCACTCGATAAATTTTTCTTCACTAACAATCTCTTTCCTTCGAGTTTCTGATTTACCGGGTAAGCGTCCGGGAGTCGGGTTTTTATCAAAAACTTCAATAAAAAACTCGAGTTGATCCCCAACTTCTAAATCCAGCGGTTTACCGTTTGGTCCTATTTTTTTCAATGTTCTCGTTTTAAAGTCGAATCGTCCAGCCCCTTCGAGATCATTAGGTAAAGTTGTTGGATCACTAGAAGGGACCGTTGCAAATTCTACTTGGTCCTGGAATCCCGAACGTATAAAAGCCCCTGTCATTAAATCGAGCTTTCCTGTCAATTCCGAAGGAATTGTCTTTTTCAGAGGAAAATAGTTCCAAGGGCCTTCGTTAACCCGGTAAACCAATCGCGCCCGTTGAAGCCCCAAAGGAGAACGAGCAGCATAGGCGATTCTTATCGATTTGGAAAAAGGGATCGGAATGCCATCAACTTCCGAATCTTCGGAAATTGGCTGAGAGGGATCATTGAATCGCTCCGCCAATAACGAAACTCTGGGAGGATCGTCGGCAGCAAGGTTGATACCGCGGCGCGGAGGAGCTACATTATTGAACCCAAAACTATCCTCGACTTCGATTCGGTAAGCGAGCTGTTTTGCCGAAATACGAAACGACCCTTCCGCCAAATAAGCAACAGTTCCATCTCCCAGAACCGTTTCCCCTTGATAAGCGAGCGGAATCGGTTTTGAATCTTTTTCTTCTTGTTGTCGATTGGTTGAACTGATCAGGATGAGATTGGCTTTGACAATCGGTTTTTGCACATAGATTTTCAGATTGACTTTACTATCCAGATAACCCAGTACTTCTCCTTGAGCCTGGAATGTAGAATAAGGGGAGCCATCAGGTCGCATCCCAACATATTCAGGCATATTTACGATGGCATGCAGACGATTGACAACAGGTCGCGGTTCGAGATGAATCTCCTCAGCGGTTTTAGTTCGACCATCTCCAAGCCAGGCACGATGACTAAAATCGAGATTTCCGGCATTCACTTTTGCAGAAAACAAGGCGGAGCCATCCGATAACCATTCTTTAAATTTGAGAGGGTATTCATCTCCCCGGCCTTCCTTAAAAAATACTCGAATGCTCCCTAACTGATCCTCCTTCACTCGTCCAGTTGCGATATAAAGCACTTCGGACTCTTCCCCCATTGGCTGTACCTTCTTGCTCGTATCCGATAACTCGATAAAATGAGGGATATTTACATCTTGGAGGAATTGCCGTAAAATTAATCGTGTCAAAAGCGAGCTATCTCGGCCTAAATAAAGGAACGTTGCCAAGAAAAGACAGATTGGCCAACACCATAATAACAAACTATTTTTCAATTTTCGATGATCCGCAAATTTCGTTAATCGGCATCTTTGAATGATCTGATCTGATTCTTCGCGAACCTGTTCGATCAACTCATCGGACATTCCATTGGTTTGAGCATTTTGATGAGTTAATTCAATTGCCGTAACGAGACGGTGACCCAGTTCTGGTAGTTTAGATTCTACATATCGGCCCAATTCACTATCTGAAAGTTCTTTGTTCCAGCCTCGGAATAACCAGAACCATAATACTACCACAAGACTACATAGTTGTATGCCGGATAAGAATAATCGAATGATAAAAGGGGTATCCCGATAATGATCGATTTGCCAATCGATCAGACAAGCAGCGAGTAATAAGGTGATACTCAGAGCAGCGATTCGAGAAATGCCCCAAAACAATCGTAAAAAATGTTCGCGTCCGCGTAAGATTGCTATCTGTTTTAAGGCTATTTTTGGTCTAGTTCTCATATTCATATTTTTATATCTATTCGTGATTCATCCATTTTTGATGAGTTTAATAAGCTTAATAACAAAAAGGTTGATGATTTAAATCGCTTCATTGATTAGGCCAACGAATGTCGTTCTTTTTTGTTCGAGAGATAATTACTATTCTAATTCTACAAATCTTTGACATCTAAAGCGTTCATTGGTTCCAATAATTCTGAAAAATCCTGATTGGTAACTCCGCGAAAAAGGATCTGTTTTTGCCTCTGGTTATCCCCACGAATTATCTCGATCTGAGATTTGGAGATTTTGAAAAAAGCGGACAGGAATTCAATAACTGCCTGGTTCGCTTTGCCTCGTTCAGGAGGGGCTTGAACTCCAAGTTTAAGATGCCCTGCATGTATACCTAATATCCCTTTTTTGCGAGCATTTGGTTGAACTTTGACCAATAAAATAACCCCTTCGGAATGGGTTTGAAGCGGGGATTGATTTCCTTTCATACCGATAATCCCTCCAGCAAAACAGTGCCTAATCGAATCCAGGTTGCCCCTGCCATAATGGCTATTTCATAATCGTTGCTCATGCCCATCGATAGTTCTGATATCGTATGGGTGGGCCGATTCTGTGGATTCAAAGAATCCCTCTGCTGTTGTAATTTATCACGTAATTGGGCAAGAAGACGAAACGTGGGTAGACACTCGGTCGGATCTTCAGAGTAAGCTGCCATGGTCATTAAACCGCAGATTTGCAAATGGGGATAGTTCATGAGTTCAGAGGAAAATTGAAGAAGTTCGTTCGGCGAAAATCCGTGTTTGTTTGATTCCCCACTGGCATTTACCTCGAGAAATATTTTTTGACATTTCTGCCGTTTCGCAAGGGAATCTTCTAAAGCATGCACAAGCTTAATTCGATCAACCGAATGGATAATCTCTGGCCCAACGTCCAAAACCATATCGATTTTGTTCCTTTGGAGGTTACCAATCATATGCCAACGAATAGGCAAATCACTTAAGGCTTTGGCTTTTCGTGATAACTCCTGCGGACGATTTTCTCCGAAATCTCGTAAACCGAGTTCGAACAATTCCCGAACAATGGGAGAATCCACACTCTTGGTTACGACCAATAAGTGCACGGAATCAGCAGATCTTCCGATCGGTCGACAAGCCTCTTCGATCTTTTTTTGGACCTGAACCAGACGATTTTTCAAAATCTCTCGAACGTTATTCATATCAGAAGGTTCATTAGATCATTGTATTATTTATTAGATCCACATCGACTCGCTTGGATATAACTTGAGGTCGAATAATAAGTGAGCCTAATAAGTGACCCTACGAAATACCCGCACCAGCAAAAGCCATCTAATAAAATTATACACTCTAAGTTAATCCGATGGTGTTGCAAATAACAATTCGTCGCAAAGACCGATTTGGATGACTTCGACTTTAGTATTTGCTTGAGCAAAAAAGAGTTCCGACGAGATTATTGCAATCAGATCAAGCATTGGCACGGATATGCATTATATCTCCATCCTGAACAATATATTCTTTTCCTTCCAAACGAAACGTCCCTTTGGCTTTGCAATCTTTTTCAGAATATCCTGTAGCGAGGAAATCGGCATAGCTCACCACTTCCGCGCGAATAAAACCTTTGGCTAGATCGGTATGAATGGCCCCAGCCCCTTCCACCGCCGTTGAATTTTTGTTGAGTGGCCAAGAGCGGCATTCATCTTCACCCACCGTAAAGAAAACAATGCGATCCATCCCGTAAAAAATTTCACGAATGATTTTGGGGCCGCTCAATTCTTTTAGTCCATATTCGGACATGCATAATTCACGG
>JAKBAI010000249.1 GCA_021809185.1 Planctomycetota bacterium | reverse complement strand
CCAGGTTTAACTATCTTGACGAGAATGCAAGCGAGGAAGGCAATTTCTGTTAGTAAATGAGATAATCTCTCATGATTGATCGCATTTTGCCAAATAAATTGACTAAAATAAGTTTATAGAATAGCAAAAATACTTCCTTGAAGGTAGCAACAATGATAGAGACATCCAAATGGTCTAGTTCGATGATAGGAGAAGCATTTCCGATCGAAGTATTGGAAGATCGAATAACCCCGGTAGCCAATATTACCGAGCAATTGGCAGTTATCGCAGCTGGTCAAACGCATGCTCCCGCCTATGCTGTTGCAGCTGGGCCAGGGGCGAATCCTGTGGTGAATGCTTATAATGCAAGAGGAACTCTTTTATACAGTATCCAGGTTTTCAATTCCTCTTTTCGCGGTGGAGTGCACGTTGCCTTAGGCGATGTGCTCGGGAATGGTTACAACGATATTATTGTTGCCCCAGCTAGCTCGGGGCCGCCCAATGTACGTGTTTTTGATGGAATATCTGGTCAGTTAGTGGAGAGCTATTTTGCTTATACTCCTACATTTACAGGCGGAGTATCCTTAGCCGCTTCTGATTTATATGGAAACGGTTATGCCGATGTCATTACGGGTGCTGGGCCAGGAGGAGGCCCTCATGTAGAAGTGTTCGATGGTCGATCAGCACAACTCATTCAAAGCTATTATGCTTTTAGTCCAACTTTTACATTTGGGGTTACTGTAACCGCTGGGAATTTTTTCGGTAATGGGCAGTCCGAGGTTGCTGTTGGTCTTGGTACAGGCGGTCCCCCAATCATCAACTTCTTTTCGGGAACTTCCGGGCAATTTTTAACTGGTTTCTATGCTTTTTCGCCAGCGTATCTTGGAGGAGTAAACTTAGCTTCAACTGATTTACTGGCAACCGGACATGATGAATTAATCTATTCCACAAATGCAGATACGAGTCTTGTGGTTGCTGTAGATCTGGTGGCCAATCGTTTCGTTTCTCTGTTTTTTGCGTATCCTTCTTCTTACACTACAGGAATTCAGGTAGCAGGATTTGTACCAACGATTGGGGGTCGCGGCGAAATAGTAACATGCAGCGGTCCCGGTACTACTCCGTTGCTTGAATTTTTTACAGTTCCTAATAATCAGCTCGGGTCTTTTTTCCCGTTCGAAGCTTCGTTCCTAGGTGGTGGTTTTGTAGGTTAATCTTCTAGTTTGTCCAGAGATCACCATTCGTAATCAAGACCAATATCCAAGGCTGGGGCAGAATGGGTAATAGAACCGATACTGATTCGATCGACCCCTGTCTCTGCTATTTTTTTGACATTTTCCAGAGTTATTCCCCCAGATGCCTCTAGCAGAACCGCTAAGCCTGATTGATTGCGCAGTTCAACAATCTGCGCAATCAATGCGGGGGGCATATTGTCGAGTAAAATTATATCAGGACTAATTTTTAGAGCTAAAGTGAATTGTTCTAGAGTATCCACTTCGATTTCAATCGGAATACCAACATATTCTTGTCTTGCTTTTTTAATTCTTTCTTGAACAAAATGCCAGAGTTGTTCCTGGTTATTAAACGATTTTTCAAGTCCAGCGAGATGGTTATCTTTAATCAAAATGCCATCGCAAAGCGAAAATCGGTGGTTGGTAGCTCCGCCCATTCGCGCTGCATATTTCTCAAGATAACGATAGCCAGGAGTCGTTTTACGAGTATCCAGGATCGTTGCCCGATTCCCCTTGGTCGCTTCCACAAATCTTGCTGTTGCGGTGGCTATCCCACTTAGATGTTGCAAAAAGTTGAGAGTTACTCTTTCTATTTTGAGCAGATCGACTAATTTCCCTTGCCATTGGGCAATAACCGTATTTGGATTTAATACGGAACCATCAGCAATAAAGATATCCACATCCATTTTGATTTTACAATGATCGGCTATTAGTGGAATCAACCAGGTTCCAGCTAAGATTCCAGCTTTTCGAGGGGTAATTGCCACTTTAGCAACGATATCGTTGTCAAAAAGCAGTTTTGATGTGATGTCCTCATGAGTTGGTGCGGGCAAATCTTCCATAAATCCGGAGTGTATTAACTCCTTGGCTTGTTCTAATTCTCGTTCATTCGGTTGGTAAAGAAGCATTTTATCAGATTTCTATTGTTCTTTTGAGTATATACTTTAGCCAAAATAGATAGAAAAAGATCTATTTAGCAAACGGTTTCTCTGATTTGAATCGATCGATTTAATCAGAGTTTAAATAATCTCACAGCAAGAATCCTAGACCATTCAGAAAAAAAACTAGCCAACGAAGGCTAGTTAAATTATTCTTTGACTCAATCTTTACGGAAAAAATCGACAGCATTTCGGAAAATAGCGAGCCCATCCCCTTCATTCTTTAGACCTAATCGTGTCCAATGGGGATTTTGAGTAGGAAGGATGTGGCGTTCCGGATGGGGCATCAGTCCGAAAACTCTTCCTGTAATATCACAAATACCGGCAATATCTTCTTGGGAGCCATTTGGATTACCTGGATATAATGGTGCCCGGCCATCCGAATCGACATATTGAAGAGCGATTTGGCTAGTTTGCTTCAAGCCACGAAGGATCCATTCTTTCCGGCAAATAAAATTTCCTTCTCCATGTGCAACAGGTAAATAAAGTTGATCTATTTTAGTTAAAAACGGGGATTTTTGATTGACCACCCGTAGATTTACCCAACGAGCTTCAAATTTGCCTGATTGATTTGGTGCCAAAGTGGCCAATGGACCATCTTCAACATCGTTTTGCAATAGTAGCCCGGTTTTCAGGAGTGTTTGGAAGCCATTGCAGATTCCCAAGATCAATTTCTCTTGGTCACGGAAGAATTTAAGTTCATCCCCCAAATAGGTAATCAATTGATTGGCCAGGATTTTCCCAGCTGCAACATCATCTCCATAACTGAAACCACCAGGAAGAACTAAAATCTGGTATTTGTGAAGCAGCTGAGGATCTTTTTGCAAATAATAAAGATGAACAAGATCGGTAGGGGCACCCAATTTAGTAAATGCAAATTTAGTTTCAGTATCACAATTGGTGCCTGGGCAACGAAGCACAAGAACACGGGGTAAAGCCATCGTGAGGATTCCAAGAAAACATCGATTGTACAATTGACAAACATAAAAAAAGCTGCCAATATAACGTTAGGAGATGTTTTATGGAAAAAGGATAGTAAGAAAAAAAAGATTTTTGGAGTCGGATCCAAATAATAAAAAGAATATTTGAATAAGGAGCATCGTTTTCCCTAAGTAATTACTAGATATGATTGTTACGAATTACATACTCTCCTGTTTCCAGCAGCATTTTTGCATGCCTAAGGTCTTTTTCCCATTTTTTTTTACAATTTTCCTTCCCTCCTGCTTGACAAATAAAGATAAGCGATTAAGATAAGGGAGTCGAAAGAAAGAAGGTTTCAAAAAAATGAAACTGAAATCGTTCGGCAAATAAATTTAGATCTTTGACAATTTGGTGGAAGATGAGCCGAAGTTAAACGGTTTATTGATAAGGAGGTACGCTGAGGTTTAAGCGACTAACAACTGAGAAGTTGTAAGGAGTAAGAGCCGAGGAGTGCTGAGAAAATCAGATAAGCCGAATTCTTTGAGTATATAGAGTGAGTGAGTTAATTGCCGGACTGGGCAAGACTCAATCAGTCAAACCCTAAGCCGGTTCAAAGCTTCAAAAGATTTATCGACGAGACCAAGTGAGCTGTAAGAAGTGAACGAGGGATCGAAGATAATGATTGACAGAAAAATAAGCAAGCTAAAGCGAGTGAAACGAGCGAAAGCGAGTAAGCTAGCGAAAGCAAGAATATAAAGACGTCAAAATAATTTGAAGGGTTTGATCCTGGCTCAGAACGAACGTTGGCGGCGTGGATTAGGCATGCAAGTCGAACGAGTTTCAGTAGCAATACTGGAATAAGTGGCGAAAGGGGCAGTAATGTATGGACAACTCACCCTGGGGATGGGGATAGCCATTCTAACGAATGAGTAATACCCAGCGAGATAGTGTTGTGGCATCACGATACTATGAAAAGAGATTCGCCTTGGGAGAGGTTCATATGCTATTAGCTAGTTGGTGAGGTAACGGCTCACCAAGGCAAAGATGGCTAGCGGGTGTGAGAGCACGACCCGCGTCACTGGCACTGAGACACTGGCCAGACATCTACGGATGGCTGCAGTCGAGAATCTTCGTAAATGGGGGCAACCCTGAACGAGCGACGCCGCGTGTGCGACGACGGCCTTATTGGTTGTAAAGCACAAAAGTAGGAATAAACGCCGAAAGGTTTGATTGAACTACAGTAAGCACGGGCTAAGTTCGTGCCAGCAGCCGCGGTAAGACGAACCGTGCTAACGTTGTTCGGAATCACTGGGCTTAAAGGGCGCGTAGGCGGGTAATCAAGTCGATGGTGAAATCCGGCAGCTCAACTGTCGAACTGCCTTCGATACTGAATATCTAGAGGGAAGTAGGGGCGTGTGGAACAGTTGGTGGAGCGGTGAAATGCACAGATATCAACTGGAACTCCGGTGGCGAAAGCGACACGCTGGACTTTATCTGACGCTGAGGCGCGAAAGCCAGGGGAGCAAACGGGATTAGATACCCCGGTAGTCCTGGCCCTAAACGATGGGTACTGGATAGTAGTCTACACATGAGATTACTGTCGAAGCAAAAGTGTTAAGTACCCCGCCTGGGGAGTATGGTCGCAAGGCTGAAACTCAAAGGAATTGACGGGAGCTCACACAAGCGGTGGAGCATGTGGCTTAATTCGAGGCTACGCGAAGAACCTTATCCTAGACTTGACATATGCGAAAGCGTTAAGAAGTAATCTACGGAAACGTGGGATGAACGGTATCCAGTCCGGAACTTAACACAGGTGCTGCATGGCTGTCGTCAGCTCGTGTCGTGAGATGTCGGGTTAAGTCCCTTAACGAGCGAAACCCCTGCCCTTAGTTGCAACCCGAATGGGGCACTCTAAGGAGGACTGCCTACGTAAGTAGGAGGAAGGTGGGGATGACGTCAAGTCCTCATGGCCTTTACGTCTAGGGCTGCACACGTGCTACAATGGCGTGAACAAAGGGATGCCAACGCGCGAGCGGGAGCAAATCCCAAAAAACACGCCCCAGTTCAGATTGAATGGCTGCAACTCGCCTTCATGAAGTTGGAATCGCTAGTAATCGCAGGTCAGCAACACTGCGGTGAATGTGTTCCTGAGCTTTGTACACACCGCCCGTCAAGCCACGAAAGAGGGGAGTGCCCGAAGTCGCATTGCGCCGAAGGCAAAACCCTTGATTGGGACTAAGTCGTAACAAGGTAACCGTAGGGGAACCTGCGGTTGGATCACCTCCTTTCTAAGGAATGTATTTTATTAAACTTGGGTAAATGGATACTTACTGCATTTATCACAAGTTATCATGTGACTTACTCTCTCTATTCATCTTCTTCCA
The DNA here is from genome assembly GCA_021809185.1 of Planctomycetota bacterium. Lineage (GTDB taxonomy): Bacteria > Planctomycetota > Planctomycetia > Gemmatales > Gemmataceae > JAKBAI01. Next base: position 1,669 of record JAKBAI010000249.1, on the reverse strand, counting down.
AGTTGTTATTGATATATATAACAGAGAGTAGATCAGAAATGATCTACTCTCTGTTTTTTTATCCCCTTTTATTTTCTCTATATAACTTTTTTATCCCCCTTTTTTTCTTATATCTCCCTGTCCTATTTCTCTGCATTTATCTGTTTGTTCTGTTTGAAATCTAATCTCTAAGTCTTACTAGTCCTATCTTGATTCTTTTGGTTTGTTATTCGTTGATTTAGCTCTATTCGACATTTTATCTTCGAATTGATTCCATAGTGACTCTATCTTCTATCCGATATTTGAAAGGTCGAATCTGCTTGTCTTAATGGTCATGGTTGAAGAATTGGTAATTTGTTTGATTGATGTTAACGTACGAAATAGAGGCTTTACAATCCCCATCTAGCTTTTAAGTTAGCTAGGAATTCACCTTAAAAAGCTGCAGATCGTTAGAATAAACTTATGCGATTAATCCCATATAAGTTTTTCAAAAAATATGCTTATATGGGATCGTTTGGAACCTAAACTCTCAGCAATATCGTCTTAATTTAACTTTAGATCTGCGATCGGTTATTATTTCTTGATATTTGTTCGATATTTCTAGGAATTGCATATTTTTACATAATCTTAGAAGTTTTTGGCAATTCAATTTCAAATCGACTTCCGACTCCCACCTGACTATCTAGCTTTAACTTTCCGCCCATTCTCTCGATGTATTCTTTTACGATCGATAACCCTAATCCGGCATGGGCTCCTACTGCATTTCTTGATGCATCTCCTCGGAAAAATCGCTCGAAAATTCTTTCGTGTATCTCTTTAGGCATTCCAATCCCTGTATCACTCACTTCAATGAGAACGGTCTGATTCGCTTGTTGTTTAGCTAGTAAATTGATTTCTCCTCCAGGTCGATTATACTCAATCGCATTGTGAACCAGATTCATTAGTATTTCGCGTAATTTGTCAGGATCCGTTTTGAGCATGATTGCAGGTTCGAGAGTCATATTGAATTTTAACCCTTTTGCTTCAGCTAAGGGTTTACTGATGGTATAACATCCAGAAACCAGGTCATCCAAATTGACATCTTGGTTTTTAACCTTGTCTTGTCCTGCATCGATCCAAGCTAATCGCAATAACCTTTCAACAAGAAGTTTTAATTCTTTGCTGATCGATTTAGCTTCTTCCAAAGTTACCTTGTATTCTTCGTTCGTTCTCGGTTTTCTCAGACAAACTTCGATCGTGGTTGTCAATGCGGCAATCGGAGTTCGAAGTTCATGAGAAATATCGGCTGCGGCTCTTTTTTCTCTAGCGAATGCTTCCTCGAGCTGTTTAAGAGTTCCTCGCAATCGATCGACAAGCGGAAAAACTTCTGTTCTCAGTTCTTCATCTTTTACGGGAAGCGAAAAGTTCTTGAGCGAGATATGACTCACAGCTTCCGATAATTTTGCGATCGGCTTTAAACCATGACCGATTAGAAACCAACTCCCAATTAAAATAATTGCTAGGACGCCAAATCCGATTCCAAAAAGCTTGTTTTGGATGCTAGTCAAGTTCTTTTTTGTCGACTTTTCTAGAATCTCGATCCGTTCATCCAGTTTTTCTTTCAAAAGAAGAATTGTTGGATGCGTTTCCAACTCCCAAGCAACTTGCACATGGATGTAGGGCACGGTTTGTTCAAAAAAATCTGGTGGTC
>JAKBAI010000248.1 GCA_021809185.1 Planctomycetota bacterium | reverse complement strand
AAACAATCTCTCCTAAATCATCCGTGCGCCGAATCCCCCACTGATGGAAAACCGTTTTGGCCAGATAGCCAAATTCGGCGTTCGCATATTGACAAGCTTGCAGGACGATTTCTTGGCCAGTTACATGAGTTTTTGCATAAAGATTTGCTGAAGGGGAACGTTGGTCAAGGCCTTCTGATTGAAGATAGTTGCAAGGGGTTTGACTTTCATTGGAGTTGTTATTCGTATTGTTTGGAGTATCTTGGATTATATTCTCTTTGGCATTCCGCGGCGACTCGATGGGCCTAGGTGTAAAATCTTTCCCTGGTTGTGAAGAATCTGTTTGTGGAGATTGTCCTTTCGAAGCTTGGCGTTTGAGTCGAGACTTTCTTTGTTCTGCCAATTCCAATACCGCAAGAATGAATTCATAAGCTTCTATAGGGTAACGAGGATCATTACGGACGATCTGTATGATTCTTTGATTCGGTTCGGTCATGGTTTTCACAGCTCGTTATTCACTCCCATTATTGAGAAGTTATTGCTAAGAAGTAAGTCTTAAAAAATTCCTATACAATGCCATTAATTGATCTTCCTGATTAAAAGCAATACGAAAGACTTTTCGTGGTTACTTAATCGACTTTTCTTGGAACAACTTTCTTGAAACGATTCTCTTTTTGTAACCCTTAGCGAAATTTTTAGTCGTTTATCTTTCCAGTTAATTGCTCTAGATAATTACTGATTATTTTCGGCTATCAACCCTTTTTCGCAATCAGGAATGATTTTCTAGTTCTGATTATTTTAGAGATTTTTCAGGGATTGACAATCATTTTATCTTTGATTCCCTTTCTAGGGTAATTCAGTAAAGTGGATTTGAAGAGATGATCATGGAGAGTAATCATCGAGTATAATCAGAGATAAAGATGGTGAAATAGGAACCTTTGCAAATATCTTCCAAATAGTGATCACATCAACCATTAATCATCCTCTTATCATCATCCTCTAATCATTCGCTTATCATCCGCTTATCATCCCCTAATCATCTCTCAATAATCCCTGGGAATCATCACTCAATAGTCCCGGGAATCGCCTGGAAGGGGTTGATCAAGCAAGTCCCAGCACATCGTTCATGGAATATAGACCGGCCCCTTTGCCCGCAAGGAATTTCGCTGCGGCAAGGGCGCCATGAACGTAGCTATCTCTGCTGGTGCTATGATGGACCAGTTCCAATGTTTCACCTAAAGCACTAAAAAGAATGCGATGTTCGCCAACATGATCCCCAGCACGAATCGCGTGGATACCGATTTCATCAGCGGGACGTTCGCCAAGAAGTCCTTCGCGACCGTGTCGAAATTCTTTTTGACCCATTTCTTGCTGGACGATTTTAGCAAAATGCAGCGCAGTTCCGCTAGGGGAATCTTTCTTGAAACGGTGATGCTTTTCGATTATTTCTACATCAAACCCTTTTCCAGCGAGTGCTTTGCCTGTTTGCCGGGTCAATTGAAACAGGACATTAACAACAAGACTCAAATTGGGAGAGTGCAAAATAGCGGTCTGATGACCAGCAGATAAGATTTCATCACGTTGTTCTTTGGTATGCCCTGTAGTCGCAATCACCATTGGGATTTTTCTGTTGATTGCGGTGCTTAAAATGGCCATGGTCCCTTCGGGACTGGAAAAGTCAATGATACAATCTGCGGAGCAGTGCAGGGGAAGTTCGCCTAATACAGGTAATTTCAACAAACCTATACCAGCTAACTCACCGGCATCTTTGCCTATTTGTGGATTTTGCGGATGATCTAGGGCAGCGACCACTTCTAATTCTGAATCGGCGGTAGCTAGTGCCACAATTCGCTGACCCATTCGCCCGCATGCTCCTTGCACAACGATTCTTTTTTTCATCGTATTTCGCTTTCTATTCTTTTCCTGTTGTTGAACTTATCTTTTATATTTCTAATATTCACCTAGATGATAGAAGTTCTCTTGCAGTTCCAATCTGCAACCCCTAACTATTTCGTTGAAACACATACTATCTACTTCTTCAAATCGGTTCTATAAAGGCTAATGTGTATTATAAGAAAAAGCCTCCATAGAGTCAGATATTTCCTGAAAAAGATAGTATCTGGTCAACGGGTGTTATTGGTCATCCTTAGCTAGAATAAATAATTAGGGAGATGTTGAAACAAAAGTTTTATGAAGTGAAAACTTCAATCGCTTTGATGATTTCATCCAAATCGTTAGAGACCTGGATCGCACGATTGGCGAACATTGCTCTGCGAACACCGCGTTTGCCGAGAACCTCTTCAAACATTTTCGGATCGGTAGCGTGATAGGCAATCGTTATATTAGGATCTTTAAGGGCATGGCCGGTAAGAATACATACTACCCGATCCGATTTAGCTATAATACCCTCCTGGCAAAGCCGTTTAGCTCCAGCAACGCTGGCTCCGGAAGCCGGTTCACAGCCAAAACCCCCCATGGCTACTCGTGCTTTGGCATCGAGCATCTCTTGGTCGGTCGCTTCACGGACTACTCCCCCACATCGTTCCAAGGCGCGCAGCGCTTTAGGCAGATTGACGGGGCGATTGATTTCGATCGCACTGGCAAGAGTATTCGCACGATCCTGATTACTATCCATTTGTTTAAAATAGTTCTCAATCTTGGCTTGATCGAGCTGACCACTTTGCCAGCGAACCTGTTGGCGATCATGAAGTTGATAAAAAGTGTGTGCCCCAGCCGCGTTTATTACTGCTAATTTGGGTAACCGTGGGATTAATCCCAATTCGAATAGTTCGACAAATGCTTTGCCGAAACTCGAAACATTCCCTAAATTTCCCCCGGGAACGACGATCCAATCCGGAACTTCCCATCGCAAACCTTCCAAAATACGATACATAATCGTTTTTTGCCCTTCCAATCTAAAGGGATTAATACTATTGACCAGATAGATGCCGAGCTGCGCGCTCACTTGCTGAACTCTTGTCAAGGCATCATCGAAATCGCCAGCAATTTGTACGGTGAGAGCGCCGTGATCTAGAGCTTGTGCCAGCTTGCCGTAGGAGATTTTTCCCGAGCCGATAAAGATAATCGCTTTCATGGTTTGCGATGCGGCACAGTACATAGCCAGAGAAGCACTGGTATTACCCGTACTAGCACAAGCAGCTCGTCGAGCGCCTACCATGCGCGCATGGGTGAATGCCGCGGTCATTCCATTATCTTTGAAGCTTCCCGATGGATTCATCCCTTCATACTGTAGAAATAAACATCCAGGATTCAGTCCAACATACTCTGCTATGCCATTAGCCTGTTGCAGAATGGTTTGCCCTTCCCCTACGGTCAAAATCTGCTCCGGTCGAGCGAATGGGAACAGCTCGCGAAACCGCCAGACTCCGGAATAATCGAGCGGATCATAACGCCGAGACCATTTTGCTTCAAATTCGCTCAATTTTTTGGGAATAGGTAAGCGATTCCAATCGTAGCAAACATCCATTAAACTGCCACAGCGTTTGCAGCGAAAGGTGGTATCGCTCAAATCCGAACTGTTGCGGCATTGTGGATGAATACAGCATTGATATACCGCTTCTGTTTGCATATGAACCTTATTCTCTCGTAAAATTATTATCTATATTTCCTATTTCTCTTTCAAAAGACAAACAATCTTACCTTATTTTTAGGGAAATGATGGTTTTGGTCTACCCTTGCAAGCTCCTGTTGAACAATTCCTTCTCAAGCGATGAACAATCAAGATCGGTGAATCGCATCAACTAATGAAAATCACTTCCATTTGTGGCAACTCATTCCAGCCATCGAACGATGCGAGCAGGTTTGTAAACCAATCAGATTGGAATATTCCTTCTAGTAAAAAATAAAAAATGAGAAGAGCCATCGAAAGACGAGTGCACGCTCATAGTGCCCGTGCCCTTCAAGCCTATCGGCATGGGTTATCGTTTCTGTCGATTCTTTGGAGATTTGCGTATGGCTTTAATAAACAATAATATCATCAATAATTCATATCTCCAGAACGTTTCGATTATGATTGTTCTACTTTAGCCCGGTCTACTTTCGTAAGGATAAAGAAGCATCGATTATTTTAACAGATTTATCTATCGAGTTGTCTAATTTCACTTAACGATTTCAGTAGTTATTGAAATTGAAATATCTTCATACGATTGCTTAGCGAATATCCCTATATTAGGGATAGATAATGGAATAGGATAACACGAAGAAAACGAATAATACCTCGAAAGAGTTGGGCAAAATATATATCCATTCTCAGGGAAACTCTCGGAACAATTCCAATTGTTTATGATTTTGCGTAGCGAACGATCGATATAGTGAACGTTCTAGCAATAATCTTTGACGGTGAGCTGATCTTCATTTTGAATTAAAGTTTTTCTGCTGGTATTGACACTTTAGCTGATTTCAAGACAATTGATCAAGAATTCGAATGAGATGCGGGTAGGAATATAATTCGATAACGAAATCCAGACAGGGGATGGTGACCCATTCTAACATGATAATAAGGGAGTATTAGGATTGCCTGAACAGCTTGGGGCGGTAGGGGTGCCGAAAGGGAGTCAAAAGCCGCGAATTTTATTGGCATCGATCTGTTTTGCTGGATTGTTATGGGCAAGCTTCTATCCATGTAATATTGGATTTATTGCCTATTTTGCCTTGATACCGTGGTTTGAATTATGTCGAATCGATCCGAAACCTCGATATTTTTATCGGAAAGTAATTTTTGGTCATCTTTTATATGGGCTGATCTGTCTACAGTGGATGCGCTTAGCCCATCCGATGATGTATTTAACCTGGATATTTCTGGCCTGTTATATCGCATTTTATTGGACAATTTCGCTAGTATTGATACGCTATTTGCTTCGACGGGGTATCGCGTTAGGGCTTGCGGCGCCAATGGTGATCGTGAGCCTCGATTATTTTCGCGCCCATTTCCCAACGGGATTTTCTTGGTTGGAACCACTTCATCTCTATCACCCTATCGGCTTTGGTTGGTATTTTTTGGGTTATAGTCAACACGATTATCTTGTTCTAATACAATCCGCAGATATTGGTGGGGTTTACTTGATAAGCGTAATGGTGATTGTGATGAATGTCACCATCTGGGAGATTCTGCATCGTTGCCGCTGGTGGCAAAAAAGCTTCAAAGTAGAAACCCCAACTCGAACAGTAGCGAAGGTCTCGTTGGCATTAGGGGGATCTGTATTTGCTGCGAATTTAATCTATGGCTTGGTCTGTTTGCAGCATGAGCCATTTGCAAAAGGACCGGTACTAGCAGCTCTGCAAGCCTCTTTACCACAAGAGATTAAAATGCACAAAGGGACCGATCTGTTGCGTCCCTATCTCCTGCAATGGAGTCGAGTGCTCTTTGGTGAAACTGGCAACGAAACTCATAAAGCAAATCGACGGAAGCCCGATCTAATCATCTGGCCAGAAACCAGTTGCCCTGATGACTGGGTCAGTAATCTGGATCGTAACAAAGCGAATGGGATGATTCACCCAGAGAATTCCCCTTTGCCTGGTCGATTAGCAGATGGTTCAGGGAAAAAAAGCGATTTAGAAGAGGGAATTATTGGACAATATCGGGCCACGCAGTTGCTTTTTGGGGGGGGCACCGCTTATGCTGGGGTTTATCCTGTTTTATATCAAGCTTTCGATCGCCCTATTTTACTCGGTTTGAATACTTATGAACTCGAAAATAAAATCGTTTGGCTTTATAATAGTGCGGTCTTGTATAAAAATCAGAGAGGTTATGCCCGTTATGATAAAATCCATCTAGTCCCATTTGGGGAATATGTTCCGCTAGGTGAGCTAATACCATTTTTAAATAATTTTACTCCTTATTCCCATGCTTATAGTTGTAAACGAGGAGAACAGTTTACCCGCTTTAGTATCGATAGCCAGGAAGGAACATTTCGTTTTGGCGTTATTATCTGTTATGAAGATAGCGATCCTGCAATCGCGCGCAATTACGTGAAAAATGAATCCGATCTTGGAAAGGTTCCTGAACAAGCTCAAAATATTGCACAACAAAAACCAGATCAGCACAAAGTAGATTTTCTTGTCAATATTTCGAACGATGGTTGGTTTCGAGGATCCGAAGAGCATGAAGAGCATTTTGCGATTTGCCGATTTCGCGCGATCGAAACCCGGCGAGCGATTATTCGCGCTGTGAACATGGGGATTTCTGGAATTATCGATAGCGACGGAGATATAGTTGCTCTACCAGGTAAATCGTTGCGAGCATCAAAATCGATCGAAGGTTATGCAGCTGCCCCCATGCCAATCGATAAGAGAAATTCCATCTACGCGCAGTATGGGGATTGGGTTCCTTTGAGCTGTTGGCTTGGAATGCTCGGATTATTCGTCTATCTTCTTGGGTTTAAAAGAAAGCCGAAACAGCTATAAAAAATGCAAACAAATTCGCAATATTTGTAGCGATTTCCTACGGCATGAGGAAGACCTCTTATGATCCACTGGCTCGAGCAAAAATTAGTCTACCCGCGCTTATCCGCGAAAGATTCATGGGAACCAGCTCCCAGCCCTGAAATTCAGGAAGGATTTGTCCCTACAGAGACCGGAGAGCAGATCCATTATTGGTTTCTACCAGTACCCGATAGCCGTTATACTTTTTTGATTTGCCATGGTAATTTTGGTAATCTTAGCCATCGTGGTAATAAACTATTGCGGTTTCGCCAGTGGTTTAACTGTTCCGTTGCCATTTTTGACTATCCCGGCTATGGAAAAAGTAGCGGTCGACCATCCGAAGCGGGGTGTTATTCATCGGCGAAAGCGATGATGAATTGGTTAAAACAGCATCATTTAAGTTCTTGGGATCAGCTTTTTCTTTATGGAGAATCTCTTGGGGGTGGGGTCGCTGTCGAAATGGCATGCCAACATCCTCTTGGTGGCTTGGCGTTGATTAAAACCTTTTCTTCGCTGCCTGCTGCGGCAAAATATCGATTTCGATTGCTACCTGCCTATTGGCTGATGCGGAATCGTTTTGATAATCTGAATAAAATGGCTCGAGTGCAATGCCCCATTTTCATTGCTTCGGCCAGTCTCGATTCGATTGTCCCATTTGGGCATGGCGAAGAATTATATCGCAACACTACAACGGAGAAATATTTCTTACCGCTAA
>JAKBAI010000247.1 GCA_021809185.1 Planctomycetota bacterium | reverse complement strand
CCAGTAAAAATGGATCCATCGATTCGAAGAGATCAGAACACCTGCTGACTTCGCCAAGCTGATCACGATGTTTCAAACGGTGCGCCCCTCTGGTAGGTCAGAACGGGATCGAAATTGGACAGGATTGATTTCGTTCTTGAAAACAAACCAGAGAAAAAGGATGCGAAGCGGCTCGAAAATTCATTGCATCTTTTTTTCCGATTTTTTAATGAATCTCAAGTTTCTAAAACGCTTTTTTACTCGATTGAATTACGAAAGATATTTAGTTAATTGTTTTCAGATTCTCTCACCGGATGAAATCAAATTTCCTTTCAAAAAAACAAGTCATTTTCGATCGCTGCAAAATCCAGAAAATGTCCGATTTATTTCAGGGCGAAAACAGGGGGATGATTATCGGAAACGAATGGAAGATTTTCAAAAACGGTTGAAGATCTTAATGGCACAGAATGATATCCCTTTTGCAGTATTGGATCATCGAATGAACACGATGCAACTGGTTCAAACCCTTTTGTTCTGTATCGGACAAAATCAGTTTGGTACTTGTCGAAATAGCGAATTTGTATCATAGCGTTACAGAGTACCGAAAGGTTATTTATCAGAAATTTATCGCGGATTCATCTTTTGAAGTTCTCGGAACGCCATTTGAGTGTTCCAAGCTATCTGTTTTTTTGTACTCCATTCCCCAAGTCGCATGATCAATATAAACGAAATATTTACTAACGGAAACGCCCAAGTACCAATCCCGAGGATATAAACAATTGGAATCGAAACCGAGGCATGTAGAATCGAAGAGAGAGAAAAAAACTTTTTAGCGAGGGCTTGTGACTCCTCCTTGATAAGAGGATCGGTGCGTAATTTTCGCTGTTGTAATAATCGTTCTGCATCGGAATCGGAATCACTTTTACGACCCGAACGTCTCAATTGGGCCAATTCCTCGACATGAATCCCTTCGATTTCTGTAAAATTAAAACTCGGGTGACCGATTAAAATCATTTCATTGTCGTTTTCGTCTCCCTCTCCCGGATCTATTTGAATATTCTTGGTTAAAACCATTCCTCCATCACTTAAAAGAGTAATAAACTCGATTGTATTCCACGTATTAATCGGTTCGGGAGACCGATGTAAAATAGCCCATGTATTGAGTTGACGGGAATAATAAAGCCGAGCTAGATTGTTCATTTGCCAGTGTGACGAAAAAAATCGGATTGAATAAAAGATGTCCCCAATAAGCGTATAGTCTGCCTGATGGAGGGGAATTTGCCAGTATAAATAATCTGGAGCATTCAAAAATGGATCTTTTTCTGGAACCGGAGAAGGACCAGTATAAAACGATTTAGTACCCCCCATCCAAGCGATGAGAGCTGGGCACCATGTCCAAATAATTAAGATCGCAAACAATGTCCATAAACCGATATTGATGATATTTTCATTTAGGTTGAACATTCATTTTTCCATTTAAAGATCGTTTGTTTTTCCACTCTATTGTAACGAAGCTGTTCTTTCTTCTAAATCAAAAGATAGGGAAAAAAATGAAATCAGCAATTGAGTATGAAAGAAAGCATGCTATTAATTTGCTTGATCGTTATTTACAGTTCAAAAGATTGTTAGGTCAATTGTATGATATTTCCACGATCAGATCCTAGTAGCACACCTTTTATAAGATTAGTCCATCAACTCCTAATATCAAAAGAATTCTACTGTCCCTAACGAATGCCAAGACCCGCAGATAATTCGTTTCCCACTTACCGAGAGTTGTTTCCAGATTCTTGAGAAATGAATCAGATAACAAATGAAAATGTATTTGAATCGGATGGATCAAAATCATCTCAAACCAAAAAGGATAGCGAGAAAGAGAAAAGAGACTTTCCCTTCTCGATTAACCTCTGGATTGGGACAGAACTATATCACTGTTTAGAAGTTTTTTAGGTATGGATTTCGTCATAGAGAATGATCGTAAGCGGGCCGAAAGTAATAACGGGGAGCCATGCTGCAAGAGCAGGGGAGAGGTATTCACCGCTGCCAAGAAAACGGCAACCAAGCACGAGGCCGTAAAAAGAGACACAAATTCCCAAACAAAGTGCAGAACCTATAAAGATATTCCTAGTTTGATCACGTAAAATAATGGAAAGTCCTAGCACGACCAAAATCATACCTACCATAGGCCGTGTAAATCGCATATGAAAAATTACAGCTAATAAGCTTTGTCTTGGCGCATCCGATTGTTCTAAAAGCTCATGTAATCGTTGCGTGGAAGAATACATATACCATTTTGGATGGCGGGTCAAAGCTTCAAAATCTAGACTCCGAGTTTTTACAAAAAAGCGGCCCGGATCGAGCATCTCGACCATATCGGGTACATTCGTTGGATCTAGTTCCCGCGGATACGTATCGGTGAGCAGCCAACCCCCTGATTCATGTTCTTTATTTGGAGCGATGTAGCGTGCATTCGCTGCGCTGAGATGAATCATTCGGGAATTTGTCGTATCTGGAGTGGTCACAAACAATAACTCGACTCGTTGTTCGTTGCGATAACCGAACATCCCCTCGATCATTACTCCATTCAAATCATAACCACTTTGGATTAAGATTTGTCGTTCCCCTTGGAGATCGTCTCGATCTTTCATAAGAATATCTGCTATCTTGGGTATAATCAATTCTTGATTAATCGAGGCTAAACTCAGTAATGAAAATGCCCCTATCAAGATCGGTCGGAGGATTCGTTTCAGCGAGACCCCCGCTGAAAGCAAAGGCAAAATCTCATTGCTTCGTTGCATCCAGCTAATCGTGAAAACAGAAGCAATCAGAATGATCGCTTCTGCTAATCGATCAAAATATTCTGCGGTTCGATAAGTGTAATAAAAGAAAATATTTTGAATAAAGAGATTGACGGGTATAGGTTCACTGGACCCTGTTATCTTATTTTTCTGCGTCGTAAAAGAGTCGAGATTCATGAACAAATCGATGATAATATACAGGGAAAGTATCGAAATTAGACAGATGAAGAACGCACGTATAAATGCGATAAACAACATGCGATCCAGAATAGTCATTTTGCCAAACCCCCACACCTTTCAATCCAAATAACGATTATCGATTGAATTCCTGATTGCTCGAGTTCTCCATTCGCTTCAAATAATCGAACGATTTTAAGAATCGATAAATCGTCAGTTTCAACTTGCTTCCCCGCTTATTCACTACTTTTTTACTGCTTTTATCTAATGCTGCTCCAAATTCATTTTCCTCAATCTTATATTTCTCCGCTAAACTCTAAAATTAGAACTAAGGAATTTAGTTCCTCAGGTCATCGTCAAACTTTTAAAGATTTTTATAGGTTAGCCAACTCTCATACCAAAAATCTGAACGAGGGCAATCGTTTTTAATGACATTTATTTCTGTGACAAAGAAAAATAAAGATAAAATGGCAAAGATATATAATATAAAAAATGCACTTGTTTCAAATATTAACTTTTTCAAATGTATATTTCCCAAACAATCTATTTTAACAAGATTATATCATGGGGTTGTTTTGACTACGGCTGAGTGATTGATTTCCTTCTTTGATGTTCGAGCATTAATGGAAACCGCCAACTCAACCCCAGAACAGCATGGATGGGCGAACTAGAAGGAATACGGCGAATACCCCTTTGATAGATCTCCAAAAATTCAACTAGATAGTCGTTAGCGGTTGTACAAGCGGCATCACCGTAATGATTGTTACGCAATTCCCGTGTGGCTTCTCCGATGCTCCAATTTTCATATTCCATTCGATAGAGTGCGGTGAGAACACCTGTTCGATGTAATCCCGCTTTGCAATGAAAAAGCAACGGATATGACTTTGGATTATCCAGAATTTGTAATAATTCATCAATAACGGCAGGGCGTTCTTCTGGGATTCGATTTCGTGGCAACAAATCAAATTCGATAAATAAATAGTCAACTCCAAGTTGACCACACAACTCACTTTCTCGCAATGAGCTTTTCTTAAAGTTATTATGATACAAAATGGGATCTTGGGCCTCTTCTTGCAAATTTAAGATGGTACGAATTCCATATCGATTGATAACTTCCCGAAATCCCTCTTCGGTCAATTGACCGGATCGGAAGATCTTACCTTCGCGAATGATGTGGAATCGTTTTTGATATGCGAAGATCGATCGATAATAAATTGCAGGAATAGACACCATTGCTGCTAAGATTAATATCCCAAGGAACCAGGAAACAACAACTTTCCATTTAGTAGAAAATGTCAATCGCCTTAACGCACTATTATTCAATCTATTTTCCTGATTTACTTTCCAATTTTGTAAATCCTCCTGTTGTTGGGAAGTATAGGAATCGGCAACGGTTAAATCTTCTAATTTTAAACAGAGTGCTTGCCAGAGAATTCTCATGAATGATTTTTTTTTCGCTGATGTCAAATTGATGGAAAAAATCCTTCGGAATCCAAATATAGATACGTGTGTGTTGGTTTGATCGATTGGATTCTCTCTATTTAAATCATTTCTCTTTAGAGAAGAATCAAGATTTAATTCGTTCGTCATGACTAGTCGATTCCTTTCGAGTCATTGATTTCCTTGCCTGAAGCTGAATCGGCATTAGATTCAAAAGTGGATTCACATGATTGATTATAAACTTACTTATTAATCTTTTTAATTTCTCACTTTGGGATGTAAATCAGAATTCATTTATCAACAAAATTTTTAATTCAAAAAGTTAGATGAATGTTTCGTTTCCGTGGTTAAAATCATCTACAGTTCTTTCGATGTAATTTAATCGAAATCGTTTTATAAGAAAATATCAACTCAAATTTGATTGATGAATGAAAGGCAAATAAGAAAAAGCTGGCTCCAAGGATAGAACCAGCGAAATAAATCAAATAAATGTAATATTGGTATAAACAGTTCGAGATTAATTCGAGGGCATGCTTGGTTCAACTTGAACCGCTTGCAGTACTTCGTTCGTTTTATCGTTTTGAACAAATGCAACGATACGAATATTCTTTAAATCAACTGGGAGAGTTGGGAATTTGACATTTTCGTCCTCCTCATAACGAGAAAGATATTTATTCAAATCATTTCGAATCTCATCAATTTTAATCGTAAGCTTCTGTTCGATATCCTTTTCTTTCACAGGAAAACCTTTACTACCACCCGGCATAGCACGAACTACACAATGGTGATATCGCAATCCATTTCCACCCAAGTATCGAACTCGATCTTCAACCACCGCAAAACGTAATCGAATATTATCTTGAGGATCTTCAAAATCTTTGATTGTACCCGTAATAATAATTTCGTCTTTAGATAAATCTGCTTTAAGCTTTAATTTGACAAAAGAGGTTTTACCAAGCTGATCCGCTATGAGCTTACGATATTCGTTATACAATTTGGAGGAATTTTCTGAGGTGCCTCCGCCGCGTGGACCGCGAGACCCATTAAACAGAATCGTTGGAGTTCCTTGAATTTTATCGCCATAGAATTCCTGGCGTTTAATATTATCTGGGTTAACCATCGGATCTGGGCCAGGGATATGAAGATGATATTGCAGTAGAATGACATCCTTTGTGGCGTACGTTTTTTCTAAGCCATCAAAAGCTAAATCGGCAGCAACGCAGGGGGGGCATTCTGCTCCGGTAAATAATTCTACTAATAATGCTCGATCCCCTTTTTCGGATTTTTTCTCTGGAGTTATCTTGAAGGGGGGATGTGTCTTCGAATATTCCAGATAATCCCGTGCCTCCAATCGTGTTAGCTGAGTTGCTATTTTGGCAGCTTCTGCATCCTTTTTCCCTTTGCGTAGTATTTCTTGAACTGAAGTTAAAACATTCATCTGCATCCAGTTCGTATCTTCGGGAGTTAGCAATCTTTCTGCTTGGCGAATCTGTTCTATCGCTAGATTGGCAAATTCAGGACGGTCAATTAGCTTCATGGCGATCGATTGGGATACATAGATCTGAAAGTGGTGACCGTATTTCTCCGCTGATTTGTTTAATTTATCGATTATACTTCGTAATTGTTCTAACTTTATCGTCTTTTCCGTTGCGTTCGAAAGGATGGTTGATCCAAATGTAAATAGCTCTTCGCCACTATTGGTATGATCGAATAATTCTTGTAGCAGTGCTAACTTATCTGTCAAATTCTTCAAATTGGATGGATACATCTCCACAAAAATGGGAACAAGTGATTCAGCTGAAGTCAAGGTGCCTATAATTTTTTTCTCTTTATCTTTTTGTAATTTGCCTTCAAAAATAAGAGAAAGATTTCCTAAGTCTAAATCGAACGCGATCAAGTCGTTATTCAATGAAGCTTTGGAGATCTTCGGTTCAATTCGGAAATTGCAACCGAGGACTTCAAATTGAAGTTTTTCTTTCTGGCTTGCCTTGAGTAAAAGTAATACTTCCTGTTTCCCTTTTGGTGTCGGAACCATAAAGGACATTTTCCAAGTTCCTTCTATCAATTTTTCATCAGCGGGGATGGCCACCCACGTCATGGTTAAAAATAATACACAACTTAAGCCTAACTTGAAGATAACTCTCGGCATTGTCTCCCTTTCCAGTGATTCATTTTGAGTAGGCGAATCGTTTTAGCGAACTTTTGAATTTATTCGAAATTCGGTGATTCTATTAATTCAGGATAACTATTTTCAAATTATCAGAAAGAAACCCTAACTTGTCAATCCAAAGAAGTTAACTTGAATTTAAAACGAATCGATTTAACTGAAAAAATTTAAAAGAGTCGTTTCAAATTATTAAGTTTGAGTCAATATCGATCGATAAAGGAAGATGAATTCCCTTTTTGGGCTAATGCTCGAAAATTTCTATCAAAATGAATCATATATTTTATGAGAATAATCACTTAAAATTATCTTCAGGTTCTTCTGAAGAATTGGCTCGTTTAGCAATTTCTTCTCTCAGAGCATATATTTTTTTTATCGCATGCAGGATCTCATCTTCAAAAGCGGATGTTTCTAACAAAATTGGATGGTGAAGGATTATCATCTTGCTTTCCGTTTGAATTGCTTGAGGCATTGGAAATGGTGCTAGATAGCGTTTGGGACTCCTTCCGGAAAAAAGTGATCTGAAACCACTGTCAAAAGCGAAACCTTCAGCACGTAGTGCTCGAATGAAAAGGGATCGAGAAAGCCCGAAAGTTTTATCATCAAAATAAA
>JAKBAI010000246.1 GCA_021809185.1 Planctomycetota bacterium | reverse complement strand
GAAGGATTCAATGCCCGCTGGACCGTTCCATGTGAATATCGAGCTTATGGAATACGACAAAACCGCGAAAAAGTTACTCGCGCGAAGAATTGTCCCTCTCCATGAAACGGTAACTACTCCATGCTCGGTTTTACCTAGTCAACTTCTTCTTGGACGACAAGCTGTTGGCACTGCTGGATCCGAAATAATTACGGTGCAATTTGATAATGATGAAGATATAAATGATCAGAATATAAATGAAGATTGGAAACTTACGGAAATTTCTTGCACGAACCCAATGGTAAAAGGTTATTTGGTTAATGACAAAAATAATTCTGTTACTCATTCGATTCTTAAAAAGAGTAAATTTCAAATTTGTTTGCAATATCAGATAAGTCAATTAGGTCATAACGAAAGTATCATATTTATTCAATTAAAATCGGCACATGGTAGAAAAGTTACCTTACAGATACCAATTTATTTCCATGGAATTTGAAGAAAAATTTCCCCAGGGTATTTCCTAGACGATTCTTTGAAAAATTCAAGAATATAAGGTGTAGAAGCTTAGCTCAAGTGAAGAGTAATATAAAAAGGATCCATACCTAAAGAGAAGAAAAAATGAATCGAGCAACAATATTTATATCTGCATACCGCTTTCGAATCGGGATTAGTTCCCTGGTAAGCATAGCGATCTTACTCAGTTATTTGAGCGTTCCTGCGCTCGAAGCTCAAACGCGCAAAAAGAAAAAAGCGGTCGAGCATATTCTCACCTCGGAAATGCGTAAACAGATCGAAGAGATTTTTCAAGGATGGAAAAATCGCAGTAAACAGATTAAAACTTTTAAGGGAATAATCGATGTTACAAAAACTACCCCTAAAGGGATGGTTACAGATGACATTACAGGACTACCATTAAATCCTCCCCAGCCTCCCAAAGATACAGTTTATAACCATAAACTTTTGTTTGCACTTGATTTTTCAAAACAAAGAGTGAGATTCGATCTCTTAAGACGATTTTATGCACCAGAAACTGGCAAAATCCGCGAGATAAAAGAGTTGCGAACTTTCGATGGGAAAGATGGATATTTTCTCGATCAAGGAATATCTGATCAAGACCAAGCTCAAAAAGAGAGATGTGGTGACTGTGATCTAGCGATTTACAGAGACCAGAAAAAATCCCCTTACGGATATACGGCTACTATTGTTAACGATGACTTCTACATGGTGCTTATGAATTTTGGATTCATGCCGCAATTTGGAAAATTACCTTTGCTTATTTTTCCAAACTATAATGTTGATGAATACCGAATTATTGGCGAAACCGATTGGAACAATCACCATGTGATCATTTTAAGACATTATTTTTCCAAGGATCAGATTTTTGATAGCAACTATGAAGAATACTGGGTCGATCCAACGCTGCAATATCTGGTGTTAAGATATCAGATTACTGCTTTAACTAAGTTACGATCGGATACTCAATTCTTATCTTTGAATGAAAGTAGTTCACCAGTGATTGTAAAACAATGGCGGGCCGATGATTATTTAGGGGATAATAAACTATATATAACGCAATCCGATGTTTATTCCTTAAAAGAAGAAGAGATGAATGTACCGATTTCTTCAGACCAATTTAAAATTGACCCGCAACCAGGAATGTTAGTCAAGGATGTTCCCCCTGAATATTTTCACACAAAATCAAATACCCGATATAATCTATGTACATACTACAAAATTGACGAAAAAGGGGAGCGGCTCCATGCCGATAAAGAAGGGAATATCCTAGCAAAACAAGAAAGCTATTTTTGGTATTATTTAGGAATTGGTATTGCTGGCACTTGTGTATTAATATTTTGGTTGCGAAATCGTTTCAAAACCAAAAAAGTCAATCTAAAGTAAAGGATCTCAAATGAAAATGATTATGCTATTTCTTAAACACAAAAAAATTTCGTGGGTTGCTAGTTGTCTCTTGATGATGTGCTTGGGGTTTCTCCATGCGAAACTAAGAGCACAAGTAATTGTTGGACCACCACCACCACCAGATTGTGAAATTTGCTCTTGCATCGAGACTGACATGTGGCAACCTCTCACCGGGCTTCCACTATTTTTACAAGATTCTGATGGTGTTCGTATTCAGCAATCGTTATTCAATGCAAATTCGTCTGGAAATTGTGCTAAAAATATTCAGAATGTTGGAATCCAAATGGATTTATGTTCGGCACAATTCATAGGTCTTGATTGTCCTCTTAGCCCAATAGCGGTCACAACAGGAACTTTTCCTACTCCAGGGCCTGGTAAGATTACAGTTCTTCGCAAAACGTCTCTATTTATGTGCGTCCCTTAAGGTGGGTGAAGTTAAAAAAATTACTGATTAAGAAAATGAGTCAGAGAAGAATGAATTTAGTTTTGGCTAGCGAATACCAATATTTTTACAATTCTATCAAATCCTTGCGAATTTGTAAAAAGCTTGACCTTCTTTGAATCAATTTCAAATTCCAGGTAATGTAAAATTTTTATCATTTGTTTTCCAAGAGATCAACTTTCATTTAAGGCAATTCAGGACAGATTTGTCTTTCTCTTGGAAAACAATCGAACAGAATGTAACTGAGAAAATTAGATAGGTATTTGGTATTGATAAACTCTTGGATCTCTAATCATGGTCACAAAAATTGCTCGCGTTCAGAAAAATAAGAAGGGTTTTACGCTGGTTGAAATGTTAGTAGCAATGGCTATTATTGGGATATTGATTGCTATCCTATTACCCGCGGTGCAGAAAGTACGCGAAGCAGCGAATCGAGCCTCGTGCCAGAGTAATTTGCGACAGCTCGGCTTGGCACTGCATCAGTATGCCAACGATTACGGCTATTTCCCAAAAGGGGCTAGCAATCTTTACGATTCCCCCACCCCGCTCATGACCTGGATGGTGCGGATCTTACCCTACATCGAACGTGAAACCGAATGGCAATATGCACTTGAAGACTATCAACGGCAAAAACAGTATTACTACCCAATTCCCCATCGCGATCTGGCTTTGGTAATCCCACTTTATCGTTGCCCTTCAAACCCAATTTCACTGCATCCTTGGCAACCAGGAAATAATGGATCAGAAATTGGTCTTACTGATTATGTAGGGAACGAAGGGGTTGATTGGGAGGAAAATAATGGCATTATTTTTCAACGATCGCAAATCTCATTCAATGCCATTCTCGATGGAACTAGCAACACCCTTTTAGTGGGTGAACGACCAGCTCCAGATGTGAGAAAATCTGTACCGGCGTGGTATGCTGCCATGAGTGGGATTCATACTTTAGGGAGTGTGTGTACTTTTTTAGGAGCAGAAGAAGTAACCGATCCTACGGATTCGATTACGCTTGGTTGTGGATATGGACCATTTCAGTTTGGTCCAGGTAAGTTATCAAACCCTTGTGATGGGTATCACTACTGGAGTCTTCATCCGGGAGGAGCGAACTTTACGTTTGCCGATGGTTCGGTGCACTTTTTAAGCTACAATGCGGTATCGATCTTAGGCGATTTGGCTACTCGCGCAGGGGGCGAGGTTATCGAATGGCCAAATTAATCTCGAAGAAATCGAGAGATTGTCCCAGATATGACAAAGAGAGTCATTTCATTCTATTCGATTTGTCAAAGCGGGGGTAATGTTCAATCTGGATCTTTGAAACCCGGAGAGTAAAAGATAGCTAAAAGTTTCAATCAAGCTGAAACGAGACTAGTCTACTTATTATGGGATAGTGATCAAACACCTGCTATCATTTCTCTAATGTAGTCACTTACCGTTTTAGTGTTTTTATCAATTCCCAGGTTAACGATTCCTGTCGGCGCCAGACTTGAATAATGGCCTGAGGAGCAATGCGCCCTTCCTGATCGAATTCTGGCAACACCACCCCAATATACTCCCCACTTCCACCAATTCGATCCCCGTCATTATTAAACCAAACATTATTTTTATCATGCAATTTTGTACGTAATTGATCCGCACTACGAATAATATCGTTATCCTCAGTAAAGATCGAGGTGGTCAGTCGTTGGAGCATATCGGCAAACAGCAGCACATCCTCGGTACTATTCGGTGGCAAAAGCTTAAGAAAATCCGATGAGGAAGGTTTTTTCTTGGTTGGAGAAGATTCAGAATCGGGATTGATGGGAGAGTCCTCTTCATCCCAGGCAACAGGGTTCTGGTGCATAAAAAAGACAAACGGGATCGATAAATCGCGAATAGGCCAGGCAATATCGGCATCGCGATAGAAGACATTGAAAGCAATGCCATCGCCATTGACGGCAATGAGGGACTTACCCACCAAAGGAACCTGATCGCGCAACGATTTCAAGAGTCTACGAGCGGGCGGAGCCGTGGTAGGAATTACCAAAAGCGAACGATACTCTTTTCCTAAGGGGAGTTGTTGAGCAATTTGCGTTGCAGCTTCGGCCTCCCAATGCGTGGCAACATTATAAGATCCAACACTATACGGCAAATTTTGATGCTTTATCTGCAAAGGGGTTTCTCTGCTGCGGACAATCCGCCGAAAATACTCTGATAAATCGGTTGAATACGGATCATCTTCCCAGGCGACCGAAAACATGATGGGAGTATCTTTACTATCGCTATGTGGCACCAGATCTAGCGTATTATTACCGATCATATGAGTCTCCCAGACGAAATCGAGTACTGCTCTGGCAATTTGCTCATTGGTGAAACAAAAACGAAAACTTCGGCCCGGATAAATTTGCATTAGTCGTGGCGCTGGGGTAGAGAAATTATCTTTCTCCGGATCGAGAATATGATTGGTTCCCCCAGGAATTTCAACACCGGTTGCCGTGGTCATCAATAGTAACGGGGCGACCCCTTTCCAGATTTTGCAGCTCGCAAGGGTATTGGCTAGATCGACCGCTCGATCCGTTGAACCACCCCCGATAATCGCTAGCGGGGCGGGCTGTCTTTTGGCTAAAGCATCAATTATTTGCGGATTTTTTGTTACTGCTGTCAACTTATACCAGCGGATCAATAGCCGATGAGGATTCCCTGGCACGGTTAAAATGATTTCCGGAATCGAAGTGGTCGAACTTAAAAAGGCGCGCGAATCATCTACCTGGATACCCGGAACGCGATGAGTCGCGGTGACAAAGCGTTCCCAGGTTGCAGAATTGGTGGAAGTATGAATCCACACAATCTCCTGATCCCCCGGCGGCACCGGTAAAATTAAATTAGGTGCCTTTAGCCAAAACGGGAAAAATTGCTTTGCCAGGAAAAATAGACCAACAGCAAATCCTGCCCATGCCAAAATGATCACCGCTCGTTTGAAGTTCATCTCCCCTCCCTGTCTCTTTTCATCTGTTCTCGGTCTTGGTTAAACTTGCTCTGCTAACTTTCTTACTTTATCTGGACGGATCGGTTTCTATCGATTTTTTCCCTATGATCCCTGAATTTGCGCTCTGGTTGCGACGATATGATCATATCATCGCCCAGGAGTTTACAAATAGTAGTGGTACAAACCCACTTCGTAATCAGCAAAACGAGCGCGGATCCATCAGATAATTTACTCTTCAAAAAAATGTACTCGATTGGAACTCTCGAAGATCCCTTTCTAGTACAGCAATCGCTTCAAAAAAGTCAACCATGGCACCTATTAACTATGCTAGAAAATCCCCTCTCTTTTGGAAATAGAATATAAAAATTGAGCGGTATTAAACCTCACCGATTCATGATAATTGGAGGAAAGTTTTGCTCGTTGGGACAGAAAATCTTTTGGAATTAGAAATTTTTTGAATTTGTTTTGAATAATTCATAACAATTCTTATCATTTCTGAGGAAATAAAAATGATTCTTTTAAAATTCGGCCTTTGGAACTGGAAGTTCCTAGAATAAAATTCTGAGATCTTCAAAATCTAGGATTTTCGAAATCTAGGATCCTCAAATTCTGGAATCCTCAGATAGGCGAATAGAACAGAACCTTATTCTTTAGGGAGAATAATGAATGACTGCTCCACTGACCGTGGTGATATTTGGTGCATCCGGAGATTTAACCGCTCGCAAATTAATACCAGCTTTGTATCGCCTGGATGTATTAGGTTTGTTACCCGATGAAACGAAAATTGTTGGGGTATCCCGGCGAGAGTATACGGATGAGGTGTTTCGGGAAACCATCCAACCGATGGTCAAACAATCGTCCGGGATCAGCTGGTTGCAAGGGCCATGGACCCAGTTTGCCAAAAGGATTTCTTACGTTTCCGCAGATGCCGAAAAGCCAGAAGGGATCCAAAAGCTGAATGCTTGGCTTCAAAACCGGGAAAATAATCAGGGGGGCCGCCGGCTTTACTATCTTTCGGTAGGTCCGGAATTGTATCCAGGAATCGTAACCCGTCTGGGTGAAGCAGGGATGAATAAAGAAGATGGGGGCTATCGCCGATTAATCATCGAAAAGCCGTTTGGACGAGACCGCCGCAGTGCTCGGGACTTGAATAACATTCTGCATCAGCATTTTACCGAAGACCAAATTTATCGAATCGATCACTATCTTGGCAAAGATACCGTGCAGAATATTATGGTATTCCGGTTTGCCAACACCCTCTTCGAACCGTTGTGGAATCACAAATATATCGACCATGTCCAGATTACTGTTTCAGAAAAAGTGGTAATCGGCAAACGCGGTGCCTTCTACGATACCACTGGCGTTTTACGCGATATGTTCCAGAGCCACATTTTGCAGGTAATGGCTATGTTGGCGATGGAATACCCAACTCGCTTAACCGCAGAACGAATCCGTAATGAAAAGGTAAAGGTTCTGGAATCGATCCGTATCCCTACTATGGAAGATGCTAAAAAGTCAATGGTCTTAGGTCAGTATACCGGATATCGAAAAGAACCGGGAGTTGGCGCCAATTCCAAAACACCGACCTACGCCGCGGTTAAACTGATGATCGAAAACTGGCGCTGGCAAGGTATCCCCTTTTATCTCCGTTCTGGTAAAGGACTCAATGCCCGATACAGTGAAGTTGTCATTCAGTTCCAGCGACCCCCTCATTTAATGTTTCCTTTGCAAAAAGGGCATTCGCTCGAATCGAATCGAATTACTCTGGTTCTCCAACCAAACGATTCGATTCGACTCAATTTCCAAACGAAAGTCCCTTCCGTTGATAGTTATCGGTTGGAGCCTCAAGATCTCTCTTTCGTTTATGGCCAAGTATATCAG
>JAKBAI010000245.1 GCA_021809185.1 Planctomycetota bacterium | reverse complement strand
AACCACAGGAGCTAGAAACCCGGGAGCTTGATGGCTGAAACCGTTATGATCTTGCCGCCAAACATGTGAGCTGAGCAGATAATTGAGAGAGGCGATCGAACGCCGCCAAGGAATATGCTCGCAGACCTTGAGCCATTTGGCATGCTGATTAAACATCGAATCGATAATATGAATGAAAGCTTCATAACAACTGAAGAAGCCATGTCTGCCAGTAAGCAGATAACCTTCGAGCCAGCCTTGGCATTGGTGCTCAGAAAGCATTTCGACGACTCGCCCAGTTGGGGCCAGATGATCATCATACGGATAGATTTCCCCAACAAAAGCGCGGGAGGTAACTTCAAAAACATCCTGCCAGCGATTGGAAGCATTTTCGTCTGGACTAAAAATCCGAAAGTTCTGGTGATCGAGATTGAATTTCATGGTATCACGCAAATATTGCCCCTGAACGCGCGTGGCTTCCGCCACGGTTTCGCCAGGACCGGGGCACGGAATTGCATAGTTGCGAAAATCGGGGAGCCGCAGGTCGCGAAGTAGCATGCCGCCATTGGCATGCGGGTTAGCCCCCATCCTTCTCGTCCCTTGTGGCGCCAATTCCGCAATTTCTGGAATTAGCCGGCCAGTTTCATCGAATAGTTCATTAGGGCCATAACTCTTCAACCAATCTTCGAGAACATGAATATGATGTTCGCTATCGCGTGCTTCGGCCATTGGTACTTGATGTGCGCGCCAGTAATCTTCGCAGCGTTTGCCATCGATCACCTTCGGGCAGGTCCAGCCTTTAGGACTCCGCAGTATAATCATCGGCCAGCGTGGACGCTCCTTGAAGCCCTCTTTGCGCGCTTTTTGTTGAATGTTGCGAATGCTCTCGATCGCCTGATCGAGCGTAGCCGCGAACTGCTGATGCATCAGTTCAGGATCATGCCCCTCAACGATATAGGGGGTATAGCCATATCCTTTGAAGAGATCCAACAATTCTTCCTTGCTTATCCGGGCTAGCACCGTCGGGTTCGCGATTTTGTAACCGTTCAAGTGTAAAATGGGTAGCACACAACCGTCCCGCTCAGGATTCAAGAATTTATTGCTGTGCCAGCTCGTTGCCATTGGGCCGGTTTCTGCTTCGCCATCGCCTACAACACAAGCAACGATCAAATCAGGATTGTCGAAAGCTGCGCCATAAGCATGGGACAGTGCGTATCCCAGTTCGCCCCCTTCATGAATCGATCCTGGTGTTTCCGGGGCTACATGGGAAGGGATCCCTCCAGGAAAACTGAACTGTTTAAATAGCCGTTTTAGACCCATCTCATCTCTGCTGATATCCGGATAATACTCCGAATAGGTTCCTTCCAGATAGACATTCGCAACGATGCCAGGGCCACCATGTCCCGGACCAGCGACGTAAATCATATTCAGATCGTTTTTTTTGATGATCCGGTTCAAATGAACATAAATAAAATTGAGCCCTGGTGTTGTGCCCCAATGTCCCAACAATCTGGGCTTGATGTGCTCTTTGCGTAAAGGGACTTTCAAGAGTGGATTATCCATCAAATAAATCTGGCCAAGGGCGAGATAATTGGCAGCTCGCCAATAAGAGTTGATTCGTTTGCATTCTTCGGTACTGAGCGGGTTTGTCATTTACTTTTCCTTTTCTGCACATTTTTGAGTTATAGCGATCGGTTATGATTCTACGATAACTTACGATTCATTCTATCTGTTACTTAAACACGTCCTATACAATTTCCTGACATTTACTGAATTATCAAAAATTAAAAGAGAAATGGCGTGAATCGAATCATAAAGATACTATTTTCCGCGGGTTGCTGATTTTTTCCGGTTCTTTCGTTTCCAGATTGATTCCTCTTTTATTCGATTTTCCAATTCATTTTCTATAAATGCAATATTAATGCCACTCATTTTGTTAACAGGAAAATATTAAAGAAGAATATATTTTCATTGTCCAGAACTAATTAAATTGAAATAGTTCGGTTCAATATCTTTTGATTGGTTTTACAACCTTATCTTTTCTTCTATTTCCTATTTAGAGGGTATAGTCAAGAAAAGGTTAAGAGAAGGAAAAGAGAGGAAAAAGAGAAAATCTGAACGGAAGCACAAGATCAAACACAAGATGGGAAAAATTTGGGCGATTGTTATGGTTGAATAATCATTTTAATAGACCATAACAGGAAAAGATCACACGAACGTATTGTTCGATGAGGTAGGAGAGCCAATACCCAAGGAATTAGGATTCAAGGCGAGATGATTCTCGGTATCTCCGTTCGCTAACACATTATTGAGCAATTGAAAGCGTATACGTAAATTCGTTAAGGTTTTCGTCGCTTGTTCACGGACTTTGTTATCAACATCGGTATCTGCCGTATCTTCCAAAGCACGCATCGTGGTAGCCGCAGGCGAACCAAGTAGACCGATATTAAAGGCAGCGCGTAAACGAACCGTGACATCTCGATCTTCCAACGCGCGTGCGAGGGCATCAGCAACGTCTCTGGATTCTTTACCGAGTTTAGCGAGCAATGGAATAAAATGATGATCTCGAGCTAAACCTCCACGTTCAAAGGCATTAATCAGATCTTCTAGGCAATCGAGCGCAGGTTCCCCCACGGCCACGATTGTTTCTGCAATTCGACGGCGATAAGCGGCATCAGGAGCATATTTCAAACCTAACTTTAACATCGGCAGCGATTCGGGACCAACCGTAGCCCCCTCTTCTAACACATTGTGGAGAAGGGTATCGACCGCCTTCATGATCTGATTGCTCTTTTCACCCGCTTTTTTACCCGATTTCTCCAATATCCGGTTCAAAGTTGCTTCGATATCGATGGTGTACGCAGCTAAGAATGTTCGGCTATCTGGAACCAGAGTTGCCCAAAGATCGGTAAGGATTTGTTTGCCGAAAGCGGGTAAACCTGCTTTTGCAATCGCATCAGCAACTGCATCTTCCCCTTTGACGACCAGCTTTTTAAGGAAAACCTGCAATAGACGAAGATCGGCTAGCGTTCCGCGTTGGCTATATACCTGAATATAATCGATCTGATGTTCAGGTTTAACTCGCTTCGAAAATCTTCTCAGTTCTGGCACCAAGGAATAGATCACTTCCCCCGGTAATTCGGTCTTCCAATTATCGTGGGTTTTGCTTTCTTGGAATTGTTTGAATTCTTTCGCGCTTCCAACTGGTTCTGAGCTTGCCATTTCAGCTCGGAGTGCGATTCCTTTTCCTAATAACTCCAACAGAGGCAACGGTTTTTCATCGGCTTCTGTCGAGATCGTTTCTTGTAAATCTTCTTGTATGAATCCTAACTGCTCAATTGTCTGAAATTTTTCCAGACTGGTCACACCAATTTCATCACAACCCTTGATGCAAACCTTAGTTAATTCATTGAGAAAATTCAGTCGATTATCCGCTGACATTCACTCATCCTCATTCATTTCGGTATTCAATTTTTCATTTTTTATTTTCACTTGTTCTTTATAATGATTCGATGACGATATGTAATAGGTTACCCACCAGAATTCCAAAAAATTCCCGGAATTGCCAATATTCGCTGGCGAATCCTTTCCCATTTTATTAAAATATCTATATTTATTAAAAGAATCAAAATAAATAAAAATTCTTTAATTAATTATTTTGGGTTAGTTCCCATAATATTTCAATGGGATGATAAGCTTCGCGCAGAGCTAAATCACGAATCTGTTGCCGGCACGAGGTGCCAGGGGCCATAATTTTGGCATCGGGATGTTCTAAAAGGGCAGGCAAAATTCCCAGATTAGCAATCTGAACGCTAATGGGATAATGCTCGGATTCGTACCCAAAACTGCCAGCAAGACCGCAGCAACCTGCATCTAGAGTGGTGCATTGGATCGAAGGAATTGTTTTCAAAAGCTGTTGGGTATTGCGAATGCCGATCATAGCCCGTTGGTGGCAATGGGGATGAAGCACCAAGGATTGAATACCATTTTCTGACGATGACGAAGAGGAAAATGATAGTGGTTTAGGATGATTTTGTTGGATTAGCCAATCTTCGAGAAGAAAAGTTCGCGATCGGATGGTACTTGTTTCGGGGCAAGGGACCAATTCGGCCCATTCATCGATAAGCGAAACAACACAGGAAGGTTCCAATCCCAAAATGACAAACCCTTCTTTGAATTGATCCATTATTTTAGGAATTTGTTCTTCGATCAGTTGTTTTGCTTCTTTGAGAAATCCTTTGCTCAACATGGTTCGCGCACAACAGGTGAAATTCAACAGCTGAATGCGATAGCCGAGAGACTCCAACAAAAGTACTGCCGATCGACCAATATTTGGTTCTTGATAGGTGGTAAAACAATCGGCGAGAAGCAAGATCGTAGGTGTTCCCGAAGGGTGATAATTCGGGGTCCGTTCCGCGAACCAGCGGCGAAAATGATAACGTCGGAATTCTGGTAATTCGCGCGAACGGTGAATGCGTAAAAAATGATCGATCACCCAGCGTAAAGAGGGGGTTCGCTGAGCCAGATTCACCAGAGGGGCAAAACGAGCAGCGAGAGGATGTAGATAGGGAATTTCTTTCACTAGGTAATCGCGCAACGATCGGCGTTTCCGCTGATGATAGTGATTCAGGAATTCGGCTTTCAGTTTGGCCATATCGACACTGCTGGGGCATTCGCTTTTACAGGCTTTGCAACTCAGACAGAGATCGAGAACTTCGTGCAATTTATTTTGGACGGGCATCGATAATCTGCCGTTCGCAGTATTCTGATTTTCAGAGTTATTGATAGGCGATACGTTCCGGGAGGTATTCTGTGGCGAGGGATTCGCGGGAAAGATTGCCTGAGGATCGTTAACCGAAAGTGCGATGCGCAGAGCATTGGCTCGCCCGCGCGTAGAATCTTTTTCATCGCGAGTGGCACGATATGAGGGGCACATGTTCCCGCCGATGGTTTTACGGCAAACTCCTGCCCCGTTGCAGACCTCGATCGATGAAAAAAATCCTTCTTGCTTTTCGTAATCGAATAGGGTTGGCACAGAAATAGTTGCAGTCTCTGGGTTGATTCGCCAGTGCTCTGTAACAGGTTCGGCATCGACGATTTTGCCCGGATTAAAGAGTCGATTCGGATCGAAAGTCTGCTTGATTCTCTGAAAACTCTGATAGATGGTATCGCCGAACATTTTGCGATTCCAAGGGGAACGGACCATGCCGTCCCCATGCTCTCCACTAAGCGAACCACCGTAAGCAATGACCAGATCGGTAATCTCTTCCATCAAGGCCAGCATGGTTGCAATATCGTCATGATTGCGTAAATCTAACAGAGGGCGGATATGTAAACAGCCTACACTAGCATGGCCATAAAAAGCCCCATCGGTGCCATGCTTTTGTAATATATTTCGAAACTGGCTGGCAAATTCGGGTAATTTTTCGGGAGCAACTGCGGTATCTTCTACGAAGGTAATCGGTTTACGTTTGCCTGGAATTGCGTGCAAAAGCGGGACAGCGGAAGAACGGAATTGCCACAGCGGCTCCCGTTGTGGTTCATCGGTGGCCCGTACCTGGGCGATTACCCCCTGCTGGGTGCCTAGTCGAACAGATAGCTTATCTAAACGATCGTTCAATTCTTTTTCGTCGTTGCTACTCAGTTCAACCATGAGAAGGGCTGCGGGGTTCCCCTTGATTTGCGACATGGTTTCTTTCAATGCCCTCTGCTTGCTTGCGAGCTGAATCAACAGGGTATCCAACAACTCTACCGCGCTGGGCTGAAATTGCAAACAGAGTTCTACAGCATCCAAAGCGGCGCGCAAGGAGTGAAAATGGGGAACCAGCAATCCTCGATATCTCGGCTTCTCGATCAGCTGAACTTCAATTTCCTGAATGAATCCCAGCGTACCTTCACTGCCGATCAATAATGGGAGCAGCGAATATCGAGCTGGGTGATTTTCGACATAGGCTCCCAGGTTATAACCGCTCACTCTCCGGATGATTTTCGGGAATCGTTGCGAAATTTCTATCTCGTTGTTCGCTACTTCTGTTTGCACCGTTCGATAAATATCGCCGATCAAACCCGATTGTTGGCTTGCTGACCGCCATTTCTCTACCTTTTGTTTCTCGATCTCATATATTTTCCCATCGCTTAAAATCATCTGTAACCGCAAAACATGATCGATCGTTTTGCCATAAGCTACCGAACGCGATCCAGCAGAATTGTTTCCTACCATGCCGCCAAGCGTTGCCCGATTTGCTGTTGCCACATCTGGCCCAAATTGTAAGCCATATCGGTTCACCGCTCGATTGAGTTGATCCAATACTACTCCCGGTTGCAACCGCACCCGTTTATTATCTAGATCCACAGGGCCGATCTGATTCAGATATTTAGAACAATCGATCACTACTCCGGGACCGATCGATTGTCCAGATAACGAAGTTCCACCACCGCGCGGGATTATGGGGGTTCGCGTTTCCAGGGCAATTTGAACTGCGCTGTGAAGATCGTTCATTGTTCGCGGGATGATCACCCCAATTGGCATGATTTGATAGATACTCGCATCCGTACTGTACAATTCTTGCGATAGCCGATCAAATCGAACTTCTCCTTCAAGATGATCTTTGAGATGTTGGTGCAGTATATTTCGCTTATATTCACTAAAATCATGCATATTTTATCTATCAGAGAGTTCGAATTTCTTATTCGAATAGAGGGAATTCCCTCTATTCGAAGTTTCGGTTAGTTTATTAATTTTACGCTTAAAGTCAGGATCATCCTTCGCTCATATAGAATTCGATACTCTTCTAAAATTCAATATTTTCGTTCAAAAAAGTAAGATTCGACTATTCTCCTATTTTCAATCGTATCTCATTATGAAACCCTTGATTCATTCCGGACAATTTCTTGATTTATCTCTATGCCATTCTTAATGGGAAATTATTTCCCTATTGCTATTCATTTTTAAAAAAGCTATGTCCCCGATCAACTTTCATTTAGATAAATAGAATAAGAAGATATTTTGTTATCTGTATCTCGTTTGAAAGAAAAACCATGACCAAAGATAAGAAAAAAGACCAAACATCACCAACAAAAGCAACCAACAAGTCTTCCAGCCAAGAAATCACTTTGGAATCTGACTTGGCATCGTTTCTTGCTCAACAGCAATCGACCTTATCTGAAAATGAAGCGGATATTCGCTTACGGTTACCTGGCGGCATCGGTAT
>JAKBAI010000031.1 GCA_021809185.1 Planctomycetota bacterium | reverse complement strand
GATCTGACGATATGCGCGATCAGATCAGGAAAAAAATTAAAAATGATGATCTATTCGAAGGATGCCGGGAAGCATTTAAGAACGGGTGGCAAAAGGTTAAACTTTATTTTCTATGTGGTTTACCAGGAGAGAGAAAAGCCGATCTGAATGGAATCATCGAAATGGCCAATGAAATTGCTGCAATTGGACAGCAGGTAAGAGGGAAATATACGGAGGTTACTGCCTCGGTTTCGAATTTCGTTCCCAAACCGCATACTCCTTACCAATGGAATGGGATGCAAACTAGAGAGTATTTTGAGTGGGTTAATATGTATCTCCGGGGTCAAAAGCATGCAAGAGGAGTACAGATAAAACAACATGAATTAGAGACGAGTTTGCTGGAAGGACTCTTATCTCGAGGAGACAGACGAGTGGGAACCGTTCTTTTCGAAGCTTGGAAACGAGGGGCGCGGTTAGATGGTTGGAAGGAATGTTTTCGTCCTGAATTATGGTGGAAAGTCATCCGAGAATTAAATATCGACTTTTCTTTTTATGTTCACCGGCAGCGACCTATGACAGAATTACTCCCTTGGGATCATATTCAAGTAAAGAAAGGGAGAGCGTATCTCGAAAAAGAGCAGGAGAGAAGTATTCTCCAATTAGGAGTTATGGCTGAAGCTTCAAACTAATTTAATAATTGTTTTAGATAGTATATTCTTGGAAAAATACTATAAATCGATGATTGATTCAATTGTTTCTATATAATATATTCAATTCGTATTTTTGCTATTAACAGTGCTAAAAAAGTAGCAATAGAAGTAAAGAAATAATGGTTTAGACGGGTAACTTGAAAGATGATCAATTCCAATCAGGATGAGAACTCGATTGTCGCTCAGGCGATCAGATTACCGTCCGTGGTCGATCGTGAGCGATTTCTTGAAGATATTTGTGGTTCGAATACGGTACTGAAACAATCTCTTTCTCGGTTGATCCAAGAGCGGCTAGAAGAAAACGTGAGTAACCGATCTGCAATCAATTATTCGAAATCGACTTTGACCGATATGGTTCGTGATCAAGACAGACCAGAGGACTCCCGAATCGAATCATCCGAAAACAAGGAAAATGTTCTCAAGAATCTGAATACACAGCTCGAAGAGATTTCAGATATTTCTGCTTCGGCACATATTTTGGTACAAGCGATTCCCGCCAAAACGAGCCTATCTGTTTCTGATTTTTCATCGCTCTCCAGTACTAGGATTGAAGTAAGTAGAGAAGAAGTAGTTCAAAAGTCGGCAAAGAAAGAAAAGATCGAATTCCGCTCAACTTCCACTATATCTATTTCTGATTTATCCATTTCTGAAGAGTTAACCGAAAAAAAAGAATCGAATTTAACTATCCAAGGCGACGACTCATGTGAAAACCGAGAAGTCGATCCGATGATCGAATTAGATTCGATAAACAAAAGCGAACGTAAGAATTCTGAGGGGGATCGAGAAAAAGATAAGAATGGAACACGTTCTTCAACAAAAATATACAAAGATCACAATGAATATAGTGCGCCAACGATTTGTCTGCCGGGTTCGAATCAAACAGGGGATCATTTATCAGAACGGATGAATTCTTCGAGTACGATCAATCACAATAATGAACCGATTGGTCCCTCAGAAGTGAGTTTTGCGAAGCAAATGATCTCAACAGCAATCGGACCGTACCAGATTCAAAAGGTTCTTGGTGAAGGGGGGATGGGGGTTGTATTTTTAGCGGAACAGAAAGAACCGATCGAACGAATGGTTGCCCTGAAAGTTATAAAACCTGGTCTAGATTCTGAGCGAATTATTACAAGATTTCAATTAGAAAGACAGATCTTGGCCATTTTAGACCATCCCCATATTGCCAAAGTGATCGATGGAGGAACCACTTCTTTTGGTAGCCCTTACTTTGTTATGGAGTACGTAAGAGGAATCCCATTAACCTACTACGCCGATAATGAAAAACTGACGATCCGCGATCGTTTGGTCCTTTTTCAAAAAATCTGTGATGCGGTTCAACATGCTCATCAGAAAGGGATTATTCACCGAGATTTGAAACCATCCAATATTCTGGTTTTTGAACGAGAAGGGATTCCAGAACCAAAAGTCATCGACTTCGGGATTGCCAAAAGTGACAAAATTGAGAATAATAAAAAAACAGAGAAAACTCATTTTGGCGTTATCGGCACCTTAGATTACATGAGTCCAGAACAAACAGATTCCGACGAGCAGGATGTCGACACACGGACCGATGTTTATTCCCTTGGCTGTATACTCTATGAACTTCTTGTTGGGGTTACCCCCTTTAATTCGCAAGGAAAAAAATTAGTCGAAATCATAGCCATTATTCAAAACAATGAACCATTAAAACCTAGCGTCCGTTTAAAGAATCTTACGGAAAATGCTGCCGTTATTGCGGAATTAAGACAAATCGATATCGCGAAACTCCTTTATGAACTCCGGGGGGATTTAGACTGGATTGTGATGAGAAGTCTGGAGAAAGATCGAAATCGCCGTTACCCTACTGCGAATGGTCTTCTCCGGGATATCGACCGTTATCTAGCCAACGAACCGATTGAAGCCCGGCCACCAACTCGCAGCTATCGTCTGCAAAAATTCTACAAAAAGAATCGCTTTGCGATTGTCTTTGCCTTGTGCTTTATCATTCTCCTTGCTTCTTCAACACTCATTAGTATCTCGCTAGCGATTATCGCCAATAAAGCAAGAATTCAAGCAACAGAGGCCAAAGCACAAGAAGAAAAGCTTAGAAAAGAGGCAGAATCTCAGAAAAACGCGGCTCACGAAGCGGAAGGACTAGCAAAAGCTAGCGAAAAAAATGCCAAAGAAGAAGAGAAAAAAGCAAAAGAGGCATCCAAAAATATGCAGCTTATTTTGAGCTTTTTTCAGCTCGAGGTATTATCTGCCATACGGCCAGAAGGTCAAGAAGGCGGTTTGGGTAGAAAAGTTACTATTCATCAAGCTCTCGACCATGCAGAACCAAAGATCGATCGACTTTTTGGAGAAGCTCCGATTGTAGAAGCATCGATCCGCGAAGTCCTTGGTAAAAGTTATCATCTTCTTGGAGAAGAATTAAAAGCGTTAAAACAACATCAGCGCAGTTTTGAACTCTACAAAAGTATTTTCGGGGAAGATCATCTAACGACGATTGCTTCGATGCAAAATTATGCAAATTCATTAAGAAATTCAGGAAATGGGGAAAAAGCACTTATTCTCAATCAGAAGACGTTAGAAGTTTTGCAAAAAAAATTCGGAGAAAATAATGCCGATACATTAAAAGCGATGGATCAATATGGCTTAGCTCTGCAAGCAACAAAAAAAATGAGCGAAGCAATGCGACTCTGGAAAAAAACCCTTGATCTACAGCAGAAATTGTTGGGTCCAGACCATTTTGATACGATTCACACGATGATTCATTTGGCCAATGCCTATCGTCTAATAGGAAATGACCAACAGGCCTTGAAACTTTTCGAGATAGCGATTCAGAAAATCCAGAAGCAGTTAACAGAGGATCACCCAGACCAATTAAACTGGATGAATCAATATGCCCTTGCCATGCTTCAAGCCAAACAGATCGATCGATCCATCGCTATTTGGGAGAAAACGGTCCAAAAAGAAGAGGCGATTCTCGGCAGAAAACATCCAAAGACAATGATGGCAATTAATAATCTCGCTCTTGGCTATTTAGAAATAAAAGAGTTTTCGAAAGCGATTCCTTTATTGAAAGAGAATCTGGAATTACGAGAACTTTCTCAAGGGAAATTTCATCCTTACACCCTCGATTCATTAAATAACCTCGCAATTGCCTACGAAAAAAAAGGAGATTTGACTCAGACAATTCAATTGCTCTCCCTATTGGTTGAACGATATACAGAACGATGGGGGAAAAACGATCCTGACCGATTCCATGCAATGAATCATTTGGCTAAAT
Organism: Planctomycetota bacterium; assembly: GCA_021809185.1. Lineage (GTDB taxonomy): Bacteria > Planctomycetota > Planctomycetia > Gemmatales > Gemmataceae > JAKBAI01. Next base: position 27,903 of record JAKBAI010000031.1, on the reverse strand, counting down.
CTTTACTACAAAAAAAAGAATACTCTCTAGCAGAATCTAGATTATTGGAATTGATGGAAGAAGAAAAAGCGGATAATTATTCTATCGAAAGAGCAGAAACTAGCCATATTCTCATCGACCTTTTTATGCAAACGAAACAATTTTCAAAGGCTATCCCGATCTTGCAAGAGGTTATTCGTAATTCAGAAAAGAGTTCACTCCCTTATCGAGAAGTGGTATTCGATCAAATGAATTTGAGCCGATGTTATATTGAAACAAACGATTTTACCCAAGCGGAGAAATTGCTCCGGTATGCCCTTGCTTCAACATCCGCAAAATTGTTGCCGTTTTCCGTACTTTCAAATTTAAATCACTCTCTTGCCAATATTTTAATCAAAGAGAATAAGATGAAAGAAGCAGAATCGTTTCTGCTAAAGAGCTATCAACTGATAAATGAACAAAAAGAGAAAACCCCGCCCGAAGATGCTCAAAGATTGCAAGAGATCAGAAAAGAGATCATCGAATTCTACCGCTCTCAGAGGAACGACGCAAAAATACAAGAATGGGAACATAAGAGATGATAATCAATTAAATAATTCTTTTCTTGAGATCCATTTTTAAGTTAATCTCCTATTGCAGTTGGTGGGATTTGGTGGAATTCAATTGGTGTTTTGCAATTCGACCTATTTCGGCATAAAATCCCTGAAATATAACGTTCTACTCGATTTGAAAAATGAAATTATCTCACATTAATATAAACATCTAAATGATTTACGGATCAAATAAAATGGTTGATGTCAAACTGACACATCCCCTTTGTTCTAAGTGCGAAAATGACATCAACCCATAAATTGGCGATCTGCAAACCATATTATTTTTAATTGTAAATCATTAATTTGCAAGTATTTATGAATTTTTTCATTGCGATCTTTTGATTTGGCACGCTTTTTGTTATATGGTATTTTAGTAACTTAAATTCCGACAAAAGTTAAGAAATCAATTAAAGAGTGTTTAAAAAGTGCTTCTGGAGTTTGAGTGATGAAAGGCTTCCTTCCATAACAATTGCGAATATTTGCGTACAATTACGGAAATAGTTGATATGGATAGAGCAAACAGATCTCCAGAAAAATTAACAAATTATGTCGGACAATCAAAATTTTTTGGGGAAATATTTGTACATAATTATATATTTCCTTTTGAAATTTCAACATCCAAGTATTTCCAAAAGAAAGGGAGAAATTATGTTATTGGCTAGAAATGATTTATTTTCTGAATTGTTCCAAGATATGAATCGGGTTCAAGACAATTTCGCATCATTATTTCGAGTTCCGCAGGCATTGCGTAGTATTTCTCGAGGAACTGCCCCTGCGATCAATATTTGGGAAGATGATCACAACTTCTATGTAGAAAGCGATATCCCTAATGTTGATCCTTCCAAATTAGAAATCATGATTAAAGAGGGGAATCAATTAACGATTCAAGGGGAAAGACAAGCTCCGAATTTCCAAAATGCTGTATGGCTTCGCCAAGAGCGACCACAGGGAGAATTTCTTCGCATCGTAACCTTGCCGATTGTCGTTGATTCGGATCGCGTGGAAGCACAACACGAAAATGGGGTTTTGAAACTAAAACTTCCAAAAAGTGCTGCTGCTCTTCCCAAAAAGATCTCTGTAGAGAGCCACTAATCTTAATCGATTAAATAAAACTTACTCTCGTTCATGGTAATTTCGCCCAGTCTTGTTCTCTATTTCTCTACCAAACTTAATTCAAAATATTTGAAATAATTTATACTTTAAGGAGGTTTACTATGTTTAATTCCACACTACCAGCTGAAAAATCAAATCAAGAAGTATCTGAAAAGAATAATTACACTTCCTCTATGGTAATTCCACCCGTCGATATAATGGAAACGGAAGGGGAAATTATTCTGGTAATGGATTTGCCTGGTGTCAAAAATGACGATGTCGATGTCCGTTTCGAAAAAGGGGAATTGGTGATTCATGCCAATCGAACTTCGTCTCATTCGGATAAAAGAAGATCATTGTGGGAATATGAAACGGCTCATTTCCATCGATCTTTCCGTATAACTCAACATATTGAAGCGGATAAGATTTCGGCTATCGTTAAAAATGGTATTTTGACAATTCATCTACCTAAAGTGGAATCGATGAAGCCCAAAAAGATCACGGTAAAAAATGTATAATGGTCTATTAGGAAAATAGTTTTTAATTTGTCGACTAGTAGGAGAGAAGAAGTAGATTCTTCTCTCCTTTTTTAAGCAGGAAAACCTTTTGATTATGGATGTAATATGTACTCCAAATCGACAGGAATCGCTTCAAAATTTTCTGCATTCCTTAATCGCCAATCAGAACCATTTGTTCCCTTCTTTTTCATCGCCTTCACGAAAGCGATAACTTCCTTGTTTATTCCAATTTTTTCGTCCATCAAATCAATCCCTATCAATTTGGCAGCTTTGTTGCTCTCAATAATGTACTTGCCTAAAAGTGGATCCTCTTTTTGACCCGCACGAATTCCATAAAGTTTAAACGCTTTGTTTGCAGCATCTTTAGCTAGTTTATCTTCGGTACTATATACAAAAGCCATCCCGACTTTATCTCGTACCCCATTGAATGCTTCTCGACCCCCTTTTGGTATTCGATACAGAGCATCTTGGTATACAGTTAGTTTATTTTCGAAAGAATTTCTGTAGGAAAGATAGACTACAGCTAACATATCGGTACCCGCATTATATTCGGGTGGAGGTGCGCCAGGGATTTTGGGGTATATACCGTTGCGGAGAAACTCTGTACCCACAAAAAAGTTTGACATAGCACACATATCGCGATCAGCAATGATCGTTATACGCCCACTATTACACTCTGCAGCATCATTGCGAAGGTCCAAAAATCTCCGCGCCGCAGCAATATCGTTTACCAAAAAAGGGTAGTACTGAGGTTTAAATGAAGTAAAACTGATCCCTTTAATTTTATTTGGAGTACGGATGGGAACCCCCGAAAAACGATTTTCACGAAATTCATCAATATTACTAAATTTCTTTAAATCTCCGAAAGCTCTCGTTGAGGTACTTTTTCCGTGTCCACGAAAATCGAACATCAGCACCGAAAATCCCTCTTTTTGAAATTGTTTGGCTAAGCTAATCCATGGTCCTTTACTCATATTTTGTTTATAGGCATGTACCATTAAAATACAGTCAGATTGTTTCCCTTTTCCTCCAGGGAACCAAAATCCAGATAATCGAAGTCCATCGGTTGTCGTTATGGTTATATTTTCACCATCAGAACCGGTTTCTAGTTTATTTGGGGTTTTCTTCGTTTCTTTTTTATCTTGTGAAAATACAGAATTATTGATACTAATAATCTGCAAAAAAGAACAGAAGAAGATCATCAATCGAATTATTCTTTTACACATATAAAATCTTCTCCAAAATTAAAAAATCTGCCCCGAATTAGTTTCTTCTAACTTTATATCAATCCTAGAAGTAAAGTGTTGGTAATAAACCTAGAAAATCTAGTTTAATACCTCTTTTTCTTTTTCTTATTTATTATCTAACCAAATTTTGCTTCAAATAAATATGAAATATTCTCTGGCAAGCGCACTTGAGTTCTCTAAACACGATATGCGTCTTCACGATCTCCTCGTCGATTGCAGATTGGATAATCAGTCAAAATTAGATACACTCTGAGATGTATTTAACTCGAACATTTCAGAATGGCATTACTGTATTTTACATAATGTTTTAAGGTTAACTCATGCTGAGAGCCAATTTTTTCCATAATTGCTTTGGAAATATAAAGATTTATTGAACTTGAAAACGAGTTTTAATTTTCTAAAGTTTAGTTAAGCAATCTATTCCTAGTTCTCTTGAAATCGGGGCTTATTTTTTCTAGCTTGCTGATTGAAAGCAATTTTCCTCTAAAATAATTAATCTTGAATTAGATACTTGAATCATTGATTGTTTAGTTTTTTCGTTGATTGCCACAGATCAATTCAAAAAATAGAGAAATTATATGAATCTGACAACATCATCCCTTTTGACCCCAGAAATAATTCGCCAACTGGAAAATCTAGAACTTATATCCAAAAAAATGCTTCGAGGGAGATTTAAAGGCGATCGATTAACCAAACGCAAAGGGCAGAGTGTTGAATTTGCAGATTTTAAGAATTATGTCATTGGCGATGATTTACGGTTTTTAGATTGGAACCTTTTTGCTCGTCTCGATCGACTTTTTCTCCGAATTTTTTTAGAGGAAGAAGATCTACAAGTTACTTTTTTACTTGATGCTTCGGCTTCGATGGATACCGGAGAACCTTCGAAGTTGACTTATGCGAGCCAAGTAATTGCTGCTCTTGGTTATATCGGTTTGAGTCAGCTCAATCGCGTTCGATTAGCTTATTTTCAAAATAATCGACTTGAACTGAGTCGAGTTCTTCGAGGGAAAAAAGATTTTCCTTGGCTTTTACAAACTTTAACTTCTATAGTCCCCTCATCCAATGGAAATCTCTATTTAGCTGCGCGGGATTTGAGTATCCAATCCAGACCTAGAGGGATCGTTGTATTCTGTAGCGATTTTCTCGATAAAACTGGTTACGAAAATTCATTGCGTTTGTTATTGGGGCAACAATGTGATCTTTACTTATTCCATATTCTCGCAGAAGAGGAGATAAATCCAAAACTAACGGGGGATTTAATTTTAGTGGATTGCGAAGATGATGATAAAGCAGAAATGACCGTAAATAATCTTAGTTTACTTCGTTATAAACAGACCGTTACCGCTTTCCAAAATCAATTAAGCGATTTTTGTAAACGAAGAGGTATTCATTATCTATTCACTTCCAATCAAATCTCTTTTCAGGAAATCGTCCTTAAATATTTTCGTCAACAAGGGTTGGTACACTAAACTTGAAAAAGGATATTCAATGATCGAAAATGAAGGGCGAAGTTTGGAACTTATAATTGGAGCTTATAAAAGGGGTGTATAATAATTATTGAAGAAAGTTTCTGAGATCTAATTATTTTTTGGGAATTTCTACATCTTGAAGCTCAAGACTAAATGTTTCTTTCCCAGATGAAAAAATCTGTTTAACAATGCCTACTCCAGGAGCATACCAAACATTTAAAGTTGTTTTCGCGCTATTTTCTTCGATATTAACTCCGACTTTTACAGCATTCGTATATTTGCCTGCTTTGACGATTACTTCTTCCAAAGTTTGCGTATAATCAGCGGAACCCTTCTTATCTTCAATCGTAAAAGATTGAGACCATTTATTGCCATTTTTTGGGGGTAATTTACAAATACAAAGTGGTGGAGTTATTTTATTATCTGTGAGAGCATAACGATATATCCCATCGCTTTTGATTGCGATATGCTCGGTGGATACAATCTCCTTGACCTTTACTTTTTTCTCATTTTCGGTTTCCATGATTCCTTCCAACTTTATACAAAGCTGATCCCCAATTTTTTCTTCTTTTGCAGCTTTGATCCAGAAATCCTGCTTTTCTTTCTGATCAACCGCTTGATAATGCCAAATGGTTCCAATCTTGATCGGCTGAAGAGATGGTGCTTCCTCTGCTTGGACAAGCATAAAGCCACAGAAAAGAACCAAACAACAAACGATCTTTCGAAGACGATCCATACCAAATCCTTAAAAAAACTAGCTATAGTTTCAAATAGATACTTTTAACGAGCAATAATTAAATTTATCTATTTTTGAATTCCTGACAATATCAAATATCCCAATCAAAAATCGATAAAGAATCAATATTTAAAATAATCTCTTATATTCTTTTTCAAAAATAAGATCGATGTCAAGATTCACGGGAAATACTTCCTCCAACGATTTATTTGTCATCTAGGATGTGGAATTTTAGCAAATAATGACTAATAAAAATGAGGTAGGAATTGTCCAGATTTCCAGAGGACATAGAATACATTTTAAGGTTCAAGAAATTACGAAACCAAAATCTGGAAATGAGAGTAATTTAACTTTATTAAGTTAAGTTTTGAAGATAATGGATTCTCCGAAAAGGATATCAAAAAGAGTTAAGCCATTTTTCAACAGAAAATTCGATCTGATTTTTTGTCGAAAACATGTAGGCATTTAAAAGATTTAATGGAATCTGTTCAAAACAGCTTTTGATAGAATTCAAGGAAATGATTTTCTAACAAAAATGATATATTCCAATTGTAGTCCATTAATAAGAATTGATAAACCGATTCGATAATCCCAAAAGCTCCATTTACCTGTATTTTGCAAGATTTGAATTAAGGTAAAACTTAATTCTCTAGGATTGCTGAGATTGCAAGATATTGGTTTCGGAAGGGAGAAATATGTCCTGGTTACCTTGTCCACAAGGGCCGGAATGGAAGATCGATTGGGAACAAATCGATTCGTTGAGTTGGATTCAACGGATGAAAAATTGCCCACAAAATCCAGAGAGGCATGCCGAAGGTGATGTATGGACTCATGTTCATATGGTCTGCGAAGCCTTAGTAAATTTACCGAGCTGGAGGGCATTACCAGAGAACGTCCGACCAATCCTGTTTGCGGCTTCTTTACTCCATGATGTAGCCAAGCCGATTTGTACGCGACAAGAAGCAGATGGTTCCTATTCTTCTCGAGGGCATTCCTGGCGTGGCGCAGTAATGGCTCGAAAAATTCTTTGGCAAAAGAATTATCCATTCCAAATTCGAGAACAGATTGCTGCATTGGTTCGACATCATCTTGTTCCATTTTATCTTGTCGAAGCACACAATGCTCAAAAACTAACCATCGAAATAAGCCAAACGGTACCATGTACTTGGTTGAGCATTCTTGCGGAAGCGGATGCTAGAGGAAGGATATGTCCGGACCCTGATCGATTATTACGTCAAATCGATCACTTTCGGGAATATGCTCGCCAACAGCAATGTTATGAATCCCCCTTCCCGTTCTCATCTGGAAATTCACGATTTCGTTTTTTTCATGGAGATGAAGTAGAGAAAGATCCGGTAGTATACCAAAATCCTGGAAATATCGATCGAGATCCAGAAGGCCCCCATGTTTATTTAATGAGCGGCCTACCCAGCGCGGGTAAAGATTATTGGATTCGTAATCATTTGCCTAAAATGAAAGTGATTTGTTTAGATGCGATTCGGAGCGAATTAGGGGTACCTTACGCAGATCCGAATGGGGAAGTCATTGTAAAAGCCCGAAATTTGGCGAAAGAGTATCTCACTCAGAAAGAGTCATTTATCTGGAATGCAACGAATTTAACCCGTTTCGTTCGCAGCGATTGTATCGGTTTTTTTTTGAGATCGGATGCAAAAATAACTTTAATTTATGTTGAAAGTTCACCAGATAAAATACAACAAAATAATAGGAATCGAAATAAAAGAGTACCAGATGGAGTCATGAACAGGGTGTTGGATCGCTGGGAAGTACCTGAAATTTCAGAAGCGCATGAGGTATTTTGGTACGTTGGTAATCAAATGATTACTGAAAAGCCAGAGTAATTACTCGCAGTCAATTCGAATGAACGAATTTGAATTCAGAAGTGCAAGAAAACATAAAAAAGTTGTTTTCCATGCCGCAACTATTATTGCGAATAGAAACCCCACTCTTCCATGAAAATATCATAGAAGATATAGCTTGAAAACGAAGTAGAAAAGAGTTACCTAGTGGATGAAGTAGCAAAAAAATTTCTCAAGGATTTGCTCCTCACAGCAAGTCCTTCTGGCTTTGAAACCTCTATACAGGAAGTTGTCAAGGGATGGGCTAAGAGCTGTGCCGATGAAATCAAACTAGATACCCACGGAAATTTGATAGCAATCTTACACCCCACCAAAAAAGTTAAAAATCCGCTGAAAGTAATGTTGGCAGGGCATTGCGATCAAATCGGACTGATGGTACAATATATAGATAATGATGGGTTTATTTACGTCCAGCCAATTGGGGGATGGGATATTCATTTATTATTAGGTCAATATCTTACCATTTGGGGTAAGAAAGGACCAGTAGCAGGTGTTTTATCGAGAAAAGCGATTCATCTATTACAAAACGATGAAAAAAATAAAACCCCACAATTTACCGATCTTTGGGTGGATATTGGTGCTACAAAAAAAGAAGAAGCCGAAGAATTAGTTTCTTGCGGCGACCCAATTACGGTTAGCCTTCGCTACCAAGAATTGCAAAATCGTTTCGCCGCAGCGGTTGCCATGGATGATAAAGTAGGTGTGTGGGTGGTTATGATGGCATTAAAGATGCTGAAAGAATCTCCGCGAAAAGTAGAGATTTATTGCGTATCGACCGTTCAAGAAGAGATAGGTTTGCGCGGAGCAATTACAAGCTCGTATTCTATAAATCCTCAAATCGGAATAGCGGTGGATGTGTGTCATGCAACAGATACCCCTTCCAATGACAAAAAATTACTGGGAGAAATTAAATTAGGCTCCGGGCCTGTCTTATTTCGTGGAGCCAATATCAATAAACACGTACATTCAGGATTGGTTGAAGCAGCCAAAAAATGGGATTGCCCAGTTCAGATTCGAGGCGTTCCCAAAGCGACGGGAACAGATGCGAACGTCATTCAGATTGCTCGAGAAGGGGTCGCTACCGGGTTGATCGGTATCCCGAATCGATATATGCATAGCCCCGTTGAGACAATTCATCTGGATGATTTATATTACGCCGCAAAAATTTTGGCTGGTTTTTGCTCCTCGATTTCCCCAGAAAATGACTGGATCCCTTAATTTTATTTGTATTTTAAATGTAGAAGGTATATAATAACCTAAGTTTACGATTTACATTTGCAATTTATCGTCCTAAGTTCGTGTTACTTTTGCTTATGTATTGATTTACGATTAAATTTACGTTTATTACGATTAATTCTTGCGAAGATGATCCCCACAAATTTGCTTAGTATTCGTTTCAAACATGATATAGATTTCTTAACGAGAATGAAATCTAAATTCGAATTACAGATAAAGAGTAATTAGATCAGTAATTTCGCATTACATTTAAAATTACTTTTGTATTACTTGTATATCAAACAATGAAATTCTGGTCCGCTTAAACCAGATTCGCAAATACTCTGAATCAAATTGAGCGTTTTGATTCTTTTATTTTTTACTCGGAATCAGCTTAAACAAAGCTGATTCCGATTTTGTTTTGGAGGTATATTATGTCAGAAGACCGAATTCCTATGACCCGAGAAGGCTTCGACAAACTGAAAACAGAACTTGATAAACTCTCCAGTGTTGACATGATCGAGATAACCCGAAGAGTTGCCGCAGCTCGAGACCTCGGTGATCTTTCTGAGAATGCCGAATATCATGCTGCACGAGAGGATCAGGGGATTTTACAGGCCCGAATTGATGCCATGCGAGCCAAACTTGCTCGAGCTTTGATTATCGATGTTTCTTCACTTCCAAAGGATGTTGCTGTATTTGGATCGAAAGTAACTGTTCGAGAAACTGATAGCGATGATGAGGAAGAGTTTCATCTGGTTGGCCCGGGAGAAGATGATCCTTACAAAAATAAAATTTTAATTTCTAGTCCTATCGGACAAGGTCTTTTAGGAAAAAAAGTTGGAGATATTGCAGAAGTTTCTGCTCCAAGTGGAATAATAAAATTCAAAATTTTAAAGATTGAGATGAATCTTCAATAAATTCGTTGAATTATTTCATCTCGATTAGGAAATGTTATCGATATGTTCTAAAGTTGTTCCTCAATCTTTAGCATTTCCTTATTTCTTCAATCCCTTATTTCTTCAATCCCTTATTTCTTCAATCCCTTATTTCTTCAATCCCTTATTTCTTCAATCCCTTATTTCTTCGATCCCTTATCTGCCCAATTTCGCATTCCGGCAATAATGGATCATGCAAAATACCCTTTGAGTATAGAGATGGAAGTGATCATTTAGAACATTTTCCTCTTTCGACAATGTTCAATTTTAACTCCCACTAAAAAAATTGAGTAACTTTAAATCCGTTGAGATAACATTTGATAAAACTTTATCCTATAATTAAATTGATTGGGAATTATTCTTTGTAGTTACGTTGGAATAAAGAGAGCATTGTTGATGAGTGATTGACTTGATCTTTTTTGATCTACGAATCGAGCATGATCGATTTTTTTCAACGGATGAGTTGATCATTGAAGTTGGTTCAATTTATGATAAGGGAATTTACGGTTCAGGAAAGAATGAAAATATAGCTATTTCTATAAATATTTATTATAGCTTGGATACGAACGCTCATGAGCTCAAAAGTAGAAACGATTCATCCGATGATTGTGTCGGGAATAAAACGATACCAGGAATTACTTTTAAAGAATCCCGAATCAGATATTTTACTGGACGAGGTTTTCTGGGGTGTAGAATTAAGTTCTGAGTTATTGTCCTTTTATTTTCGTCAATTGTTGGTAATCGAAAGGGAACATCGTAAAAACCTGAAAATCAATACCGATTTTGAAAGTTATTGGGAGAGAAAATGGTTCCAATCATATATTGATGAACTAGTAGCCGTTTTAATTGAAAAAGAATATGTTCTCGAAGAAAGATTAGGTAAAGGGGGACAAGGAAGAGTTTATCGTGTTCGCAATAAGTCGGTGCATAATCGTCAAGAAGCCTTAAAGATTTTTTTACCCGTTGAACCAGCATTCATTTACAATTTTGCTCAAGATGATTACCTCAGGTTATTAAAACGATTTCAAAGGGAATCTCAGACACTCTGCCGATTACAAAATGAACATCTCCCCCGAGTCTATTCGGTACGTTCGATTAGTGGTTTACGATTTTTTACCATGGAATATATTGTTGGGGCTAGTCTAAGTAAGATTTTGCAACAGCAGGGGTCATTGGACACCACATTAGCTGCAAAACTTATCTGCACAGCGGCATCTACTTTAGTCAGTCTGCACGAAAACGATATTTTTCATCGCGATGTAAAACCATCGAATCTGATCTTTGATAAAAATCAAAGATTATATCTAGTCGATTTTGGATTAGTCAAATTTTCCGGGAATAGCTTGGGAGAAACTTCTCTCGAAGTCAAAACTATTACAGGGAGACAAGGGCATGGGAGTATGGGATATGTTGCACCAGAACAACTAATCAATGCTTCTACGGTTACTAGCGCAGCAGATATTTATTCCTTGGGTGCCACCTTTTATCATCTATTAATGGGGAGCACTCTTCCTGCCAACAATCTCTTCGATCAGATCGATTTCTTACCTCATATACCAAAGGAATTGCAAAATATTTGTTGTTCTTGTTTGAAAATGAATCCAGAAGAGCGACCCAAAGCAGCGGAGGTTGCTTCGCTCCTAAAAAAATGGCTCGATTGGTCAACCTTATCTAATCAAGCAATCCGTTCCAAATTAAACCGTAGAAAATGGGTGATCCGTTGCTCTGTTGGTATTGCTGCTTTTGGGACAGGTATTTTCTTTTATACTTCTCTGCAAAACAGATATCGGATCGATGAAATTCTGTCGACTTTAAAGTCCCATCGAGAGCAATTACGAGAGATCTTAAGTCAAGCCAAATTACCAGATCATTGGATGAAACCTGGTTTTGATCCTGCGATTCCCTTATATAAAGATGTTACTATTTTATCGCAAGCAAATTACGCATTATTAACTATAAACGATTTAACCGATTCAGAATTGGAAGGTTGCTATCAAAGTCTTTGTCAACCTTTTCTAACGGAACAAACAGATCCTTCCATTTTCTTAAAAGATTATTCTGATAAGAAAGTCGGATTTTCGATGAGAAATCAAATCGATCATACTCAATGCCATCCTTTGCTCTGGTATATTGCTGCATTCGCTGCGCTTCTTAGACAGAGTAAGAACCGTTTAAGTTCGGCAAAGCTAGAAAATATAAAAAACTACTATCACCAATTACTCCAAATCTCGAAGCAGTACCTTCCAGGAAATGGAGATAACTGGAAATATTATGCGAATCAACTTTTCCCTAATCCAGATTCACTCGATACCGCTGCGCTTGCCGTATTTGTTTTGTTGGAGGCTAAAAAAGCAGGATTGCCCTGGTGGGGATTAGGAGGAGAAGGGAATCTTACCATCGTCTTAGATTCGACTCTATCGTTTATAAAAAAAAGTTATTTAGCAAATGAAAAACCTCATTGGCACGCTCGACTGGATAAATCCCCTAGCCCTGTAGATTGGGAGTTGACATTCTTTATCTATCATGTGATGATTGAAGCGAAAATCCAAGCAGAAATTTCCTCGCTGATCTCTCCAACTTTTATTGCACAGATGTTGACAGAATTGCAATCTTATTTACTTTCCCCGCCACAGGATCTCGGAAATTATTTAACGTTCCGAGCAGAGGCAGAAAACCTCAAAGGAGCAAAACAAACATTTGAAGACTCTGAACTTCTATTCTGGTATCCTATCATTCTGAGATTTTCAAGTTCTCTTTTTAAACTGCTGCCAAAAAACTCCAGCGAATCAAAAACGGTTATCAATATTATTGGTAATTTACAATTCAAACTATATCCTAATATTATCAAAATGATTGAAACCAAAGGCCAATTCACAAGCCATTATGCGGAAATTCTTATGGCATGCAACCAAGCAATCGAGTCGATCAGCTAAGATCTTTAAGTGCTTTCGAGGAATCGAATTGGAACTATTTTCAGTTTATTTCCTTGTAATCAATAGATTCATTTGTAAAATTTGAATACAATTTGAATAGAGATGGTCAAAAAAATTAAAATTTCTTTTGAGATAGGTGAATGAGTTTAACAAAAATTACAGTGGTTCTCTCGCAGGCCCCAGGAAAACATCCTGCGAAACGATCTTTGGAAGAAGGCATTATAGCTAACCTCTTGGTGGAACCAGCGGTCGATGCTAGTATCATTCCCAATTTATATGATCTCCATCCCGATCACACTGGAAGACTTTTTCTCGAGTCTATCCGAGGGGACATGATCGTTTTAAGCTGGTTATATCCTCGAGCAGCATTTTGGCTTTTGGATCGTTGTGGAATTCGAGGAAAGCAGGGGACAACCCTCATGCAAACCTTGGATGAAGACTCCGAAACCATACCCAATTCCAACGAAGCCGCAAAATCAGATGACCTGGAAGAGAACGGTAATCGAGTCCAAGCTCCCCTCAGTTTACCGGACAGGTTTATTTACTGTTTAGATTTGAGAAATTCTAATAAACCTTCAGCTTATCTTGAAGAAATTCGTCGTGTTATTGCTGAATGCCATCAACGCAACGAGACCAAACGTCAAAAAACGGTTTCTCTCGTACCCCCGCTAATTCAGTTAGGAAATCTTAATCCTAATCCGAACCGAGACCTGTCCGAGCGAGCAATTCCACCATCTGAAAACGGCCTTCTCCATAATATGCTCGATCCTTCAACGAACCATCATTCTCGCGAGCTGCAACCTCCGTTAGATCCAACTGGGAATGACCTATTAGGTAAAACAAATAATTCTAATCCCTTTCTGAATTCGTTTACCCCAGAAAATCTGCTTGCTCCAACCAATCGACGGTGGTATCCGGTTATTGATTATTCTAGGTGTACCAACTGTATGGAGTGTCTAGACTTCTGTTTATTTGGGGTTTATGGCTTAGATGATAATAAAACTATTTTCGTTGATCAACAGGATCAGTGCAAGAAGGGCTGCCCCGCTTGTAGCAGAGTCTGTCCCGAACAAGCCATTATTTTTCCCGAATATAAATCGCCTGCAATTGCAGGTGCGAATTTAGGATCTGATGGAGCTAATGGGGAAATCAATAGTTTGAAGATCGATTTAACCAAACTTTTTGGTGGCGATAGCAAAAACGCCTTGACACAAGCTGTTGCAGAACGAGATCGGGAACTCATTGCAGATGGCAGGGCGGCAGTAGGACTAACTGTCGGTATTCCTAAACGACAGGAAAATAAAAGCGTCGAACCTCCTGATGAACTAGATCGCCTCATGGACGATCTAGACGCTTTGGGCCTCTAAACTAACTGATCTCGATTTTTTCATTCAGCGAATGTTCACTGTCCTTGAAAAATTGTGTTCGTTGTTTTCATTTTTTAATTCTATGGGGTTGTGAATTGTTAGGTTCCAGTAAGATAGGCATTCTTGCCTGTCTTACTGGAGCTCGAATAAGCCGATGTTAATCAATAATTTCTTGTGAAATCTTCCTTGGAGTAAATAATCCTATTTATAAGACAATCTCTAACCTTTTCTTTCTAATATTTCTTTGTTGAACCAATTGTCTCCAATTATTCAGAATTCCGATTTAGAGATCATTTGAAAATAGCTACTATCAAGATTCTGTTCTGAAGTTTTTTTCTGAAGATTTTTTTAACGATCTTACTGATTTAAGAATAATCTTACTTAAATGGCTCCTTCCCATTTTGAAAAATGAAAGGAGCGCATCAAAATTCGAACAAGAAATCAAAAATCGATTCTTTGTGTTTCAAAATTTCAAAAGAATTCAAAGACATAAGCTGACTTCCTCAAAATTATGAACCTAAGATTTATTCAAATAATAAATTTTCCCATAGAATTGTTTTTTGTTTTTAAAAACCAATCTAAATAGATGAAATAGAAGCGAGAAATGAGAGATTTTACTAAATTCTCTGGATTGACAGGATTGGAAGAGAAGCTAAAATCTCTTGATCTAATTATGAGGGAAATAATTAATATTTAATCTCACTATTCTTAGATTATTGAAGAATGGAATTAATAAACAGTGACGAATCAGTCAAACGATGGCTTAAACGATCAAAATGAAGCAACAAAAATTCGGTCAGAGAAGCTTCAAAAAATACGCCAACTTGGGATCGATCCCTGGGGCATGCGTTTTGATAACCATCAAAAAGTAGAAAAGGTTCTGACATTACCTAGCATTCCTTTCGATGATAATCCAACGGAGAACGTTCGGATAGCAGGGCGTATTGTCCTACGTCGGGTAATGGGGAAAGTACACTTTCTTCACCTTTGGGACCATACAGGTAGAATTCAAGTGATGATCGGTCAAAAACAGATCGGTGAACTTGGATGGAAACTAGCAGAGCTACTCGATTTAGGAGATCAAATCGGTATCGAAGGAGTTTTTGGAAAAACGAAGACCGGAGAGCCTACGGTAAAAGTCCTGCAATTAACTTTCTTAGGGAAATCCCTCGAGCCTCATCCCGAAAAATTTCATGGGATGTCTGATATGGAATATCGGCTCCGCCACCGTTATCTCGATTTGATTTATACCCCAGAAACTCTGGAGCGAAGTAAACAGCGAATTGTCATTTTGCGAACGATTCGAGAATATTTAGAGAAACAAGATTTTTTTGAAGTCGAGACCCCTATTTTTCATGCGATTCCTGGCGGAGCTGCAGCAAGGCCATTTATTACGCAACACAATGCTCTGGACATTCAATTGTATTTGCGAATTGCTCTAGAACTCCATCTTAAAAGGCTACTCGTTGGTGGATTAGAAAGAGTATTTGAAATCGGGCGAGTATTTCGAAACGAGGGGATCGATCAAAAACATAATCCAGAATTTACGATGCTCGAGTTATATCAAGCGTATGGCGATTACCGTTCCATGATGGATCTTACCGAAGGCTTGATTTTATCATGCATCGATAAACTCGGAGGGGGTTACCTCCGCCCGTGGGGATCAAAACAGGTTGATTTTACTCCACCGTGGAAAAGAGAAAAGTATGCAGATCTTTTCCTTCAATATGTTGGAGTGGCATTAACAGATCAAAATGCAGTTGTTCAACAAGCGCAGAAACATCATATACCAATCGAAAACAAAGAACATGATGTCTTAGTTCATGAACTTTTCGAGCGTTGCGTCGAGCATCATCTCGAAGGGCCGATTTTTGTCTGCGATTATCCCGCTGCCCTGTGCCCACTGACAAAAAGAAAGTGGGATAATCCCGCAATTGCGGAACGATTTGAGCTTTATATCCATGGAATGGAATTGGCAAATGCCTATACCGAACTCAACGATCCGGACACTCAAGCGGAGACCTTTCGCCGGCAGCTCACCGGGTTGCCTGAAGAAGAGTCGATGGCAAAAATGGATCAAGAATTTATAACGGCATTGCGACATGGAATGCCTCCTGCTGGTGGTCTTGGCATCGGCATTGATCGGCTTGTCATGCTCTTAACCAATACGCAATCGATCCGGGATGTGATTCTCTTCCCACTGTTAAGACCTGAACAGAACAATCATTAATGACAAATGGAAATTGAAAATGCTGATGCTAGTGTTCTGAAGCTTGAAAACGAGAATCGATAGAAGAAGCCAAGTACTGGAATGACTTCTGATCCAACACCATCATTTAGGATTCGATTAACTTAGTTATAGTTTATTACCAGATCTCGAGGATTTGGGAAGGATGAAACAGGGATGTATGTAGTTCTTTTATGTTTACGTTATTTGAAGACCCGTTTCCTGGCGACGATATGCATTATTTCAGTTATGTTAGGCGTAGCGACTCTCATCGTTGTCAATAGTGTTATGAATGGATTCAGCACGAAATTAAAAGATCATTTACATAAACTCATGTCTGATATCGTCATCGAGACCCCCAACTATCAAGGGTTTCCATTGGATACCGATCTGATGATTCAGCTCATTCAAAACTCCTCTGCTGGTGATAAGATTCAAGCCATTGCACCGTCGATCGAAGTATTTGCAATGATTAATTTCAGTCTCGGTGACGATCAGCAAGTGACGCGAGCGGTAAATCTAATTGGCATCGACCCTGTAAGTAGAACGGCAGCAGGGGGATTTGCAGAGTTTCTCGTCGATAAAAATCGGCAAACGAATCCAACTTTTGAACTAAGCCCTAGTGCCATGCACCGTTTTTTATCACAAAGTCCTCGGTTGCCTGCCAAGGATCCCTCAATGACAACTGGCTCCTCACTGAATTTACCACCGCCTCAACTCGATCCATCGCTCCCTTTTGTGCCGACATTACCCCCTCCACCAAATCCGATTGGAAATCAATTACCGAAAGAGAATCAATCTCAGATTCCTAATGATCCGATCTTATCCCCCACTTTAGGAAATAAAGAACAAAAAAATAATACGGGACAGAATGAGAATCAAACAGAAAAAATAGTTGATCAAATCCCTGAAATCGATCCAGTTCCTGAGCGTGACTTTAAGCCAACAGGATTAATTCTCGGCTGGGCATTGGGAACTTATCGCGATCGTAATCCCAAAACAAACGAAACCGAAGATAGGTATATTTTACGGCCAGGAGATCGGGTTAATATCGTCTCTGTAGGAGCTGGAAAATCTCATCCTGAACCGATTTATTCGTCGTTTGTTATCTGTGATTACATTCGAACCGATATGGCCGAATACGACTCTCATATGGTTTTCGTTCCTCTCGATTATCTACAAGATCTTCGTGGTATGAAAAATAGAGTAACTCACATCTTAATCCATCTAAAAGATTATGCGGATGCCCGCGAAGTAGTCAATGAATTAAAATCGGTCTTCCGAGATCCTTATACTTATCATATCAGTACTTGGGAAGAAAAGCAGGGGGCATTGATCGCTGCGATCGATGTGGAACGTGGGATTCTGAATATCTTGCTTTTCCTCATCATTGGGGTTGCAGGCTTTAGTATTTTAGCAATCTTTACGATGATCGTTGTCGAAAAAACGAGGGATATTGGAATCCTAAAAGCTCTCGGTGCTAGTCATTCTGGAATTCTCTGTATCTTCCTTGGCTATGGCCTGTTACTAGGAAGTGTGGGCTGCATTTTAGGAACTGTTTTAGGCTTGGAAATTACCACCCATATCAATCAGATTGAACACTGGATAACTCAATTAACAGGGAAAGAGGTTTTTGATCGAAGCATCTATTATTTCAGTGAAATCCCCACGGCGATCAGCTCCGTTATGGTGGTAATCGTCAATATAGGCGCGATCTTGACTTCAGTTATCTTCAGTATCATCCCCGCTGTTCGAGCAGCAATGCTTCATCCCGTTCGAGCACTCCGATATGAATAGTACAGCGAATAAAATATGGATAGAATGAAATAATCAAACAAAATTGAAAAACCTGTTTCATAATAGAATCGTGTTCCGATTCTCTGAAATCTTTCGCCCTTAAAAAATGAGTACATACATCAAACAATTAACAAGGATGATATTGCAATGATCGTTGCGGAAAATCTCCATAAGGTATATCGGCGGAATGCGGATCAGATCGTCGTTCTCAAAGGCATTTCAATGGAGGTAAATCAAGGGGAGTTTGTAAGTATTGTTGGTGCATCTGGATCCGGAAAAAGCACCTTTCTCCATTTATTAGGAACATTGGATCGTCCGGATCAAGGCGCTATCTACTTAGATCATCGACGGATCGATCATTTAGCTTCAAAAGAACGTGATCGATTAAGAAATCAAACGTTCGGATTTATTTTCCAATTCTATCATCTTTTACCGGAATTAACGATGTTGGAAAATGTGGTCATTCCAGCGATGATTGGGAGTTCGATCTGGAAATGGTGGGGCAAACGCAAGGAGGTTCATAAACGTGCAGAAGAAATTCTCAAGAGAGTTGGTTTAGGTCACCGGCTTCGCCACAAACCAAGGGAGCTATCTGGTGGGGAAATGCAGCGAACGGCGATTGCCAGAGCGTTTATGACAAAACCTCGAATTTTACTTGCCGATGAGCCAACCGGCAATCTTGATATTCAAGCGGGACAACAAATTGTTCAACTTCTACGTGATTTAAATCGATCTGAGGGGGTGACAGTTATCATGGTAACTCATAATTTAGAAATTGTCTCTTCGGCAGATCGGCTAGTTCGAATGGTTGCTGGGTCGATTTGTGAAGAACCGCGTGACAGTCAAGAAAAGTATGATAACCATAGTTCATTCGCTATAAAAACACATTTACCCCTTGGAGTTTAATGAAATGAGTACTTCTCCTAGAATTTACATCAATGGCAAATTTTACGACAAAATGGAGGCCAAAGTTAGTGTTTATGATCATGGATTCCTTTATGGGGATGGTGTTTTCGAAGGTATCCGGATCTATAATGGTAAAGTCTTTAAGCATAAAGAACATATCGATCGACTCTATGACTCTGCGCGAGCAATTCATTTAACGATCCCTATCTCCGCAAATGAAATGATCCAAGCGGTTGAACAAACAGTTAAAGAAAACAATAAAAAAGATGGTTATATCCGTTTAATTGTTACAAGAGGGGCTGGAAGTCTGGGCTTGGACCCAAGAAAATGTGAGCCAAATATAATCATTATTGTCGATGATATTTCTTTATACCCCAAAGCACTTTACGAAAATGGAATGGAAATTGTCACGGCTTCTACTATTCGAAATCATCCGAATGCCGTCAACGCTCGGGTTAAATCCTTGAATTACTTGAATAATATTTTAGCGAAAATAGAAGGGATCAGAGCAGGGTGCCAGGAAGCTTTGATGCTAAATCACAAGGGGGAAGTTGCTGAATGTACCGGCGACAACATATTTATCGTTAAAAATGATAAATTAAAAACTCCTCCAGTCGATGCAGGCATCTTAGAAGGGATAACCAGAAATACAGTCATTGAGTTGGCTCAGCAGTTGAATATTCCTTTCATGGAAACATCGATGAGTCGGCACGATGTATACACAGCAGATGAGTGTTTTTTGACTGGGTCCGCTGCGGAAATCATAGCCGTAACAAAGTGTGATGAAAGATCGATCGGCTCTGGCAAACCAGGCCCTATCACAAAAAAATTACAAGAGGCTTTCAAAGCACTCATAGGCTAAATAAACCAATCCTATCCAGGAATCACTTAAAAGAGAGTTATTTCCCAGAAAGAATCTGTTCTATTGAATATAGAACAGATTGAATTTAGACTCTTTCAAGAACCAGGGAAAAGCGCCAAACCTGATAAAATTGGAAACTCAAAATAAATGAATAGTGAATAATGAGATTACTCTAAACCCCACCTAGAGTTATTTCGATATCTTTTTCTTCATCGTTTCGAAGAATTTTCACGATTACATTTTCGCCAGGTCGATATTGTCGAATCACTTTCTCGTAATCGCTAAGATTATCGATCGTTTTATTGTTGATGGCAAGGATAATATCTCCGATTTTAAGCTGATTGTTTGGAGCTATTTCTAGTCCTTTCAATCCGGCATGCGCTGCGGGGCCGTTTGGCTCAACACGATGAATTACTACTCCATTCTTAATTCCGATTCTCGATTTATATTGGTCTTTTAGCAAAACAATACCAAGAACAGGTCGCAAGGTCTTTCCGTTCTTGATTAACTCGGGCACAATTCGATTGACGGTATCGACAGGTATCGAATATCCGATGCCTACACTTCCTCCGGAAGGAGAAGTAATTGCCGTATTTACGCCGATTAATCGGCTATCTTTATCAAGAAGTGGACCACCTGAATTCCCAGGATTCAAGGCGGCATCGGTTTGAACCACACCATTTATAATCGCATTCGATGGGGAATGGATTTCTCGATCCAAAGCACTTATTATCCCCTGCGTCAACGATAACGATTGCCCAAATGGATTTCCTATGGCATAAACAGTTTGTCCAACTTCCAAATCGTGTGATGAACCAATTTTAATTGGTTTTAGCTTCGATTTGGGAGCATTGATCGACAATACAGCTAAATCATGATCAGGAGAAATGCCTATCAGTGTTGCCTCATAACTCGATCGATCCGCTAATGTTACTCGTAATTTCAATGCTTGATTCGGATTCAAGCTCGATTGAATGACATGGAAATTGGTGACAACATGCCCCTGAGTATCCCAAATGAAACCTGAGCCAGTACCTTGTTCTTTTTCAACGTAATTCCAGTTAAACATGTTCTGTTGAATCTGGATTGTATCGATGTTTACAACAGAATCTTTGACATCTTTGAACAGCTGAATTCTAGCTACTTCATCGGGATATGGATCGGTTCGTTCGGCAACGGCCCTTGGCACTGCATCCTCATTGCGCCCTCTTTTTTTTCCGAAAAGTGGATCGAAAAGACCAAAAGCCCAACAGACAACAAAAAAGTTAAGGACACCAAAAAAAATTAATGCTAATATTAATTTATTATTGTCGCTTTTTTGCTTTTTAGGATAATAATTATAATCTTCATTGGAATAATTCGTATGGATCATATACACCTCAATTTAATGTAATTATATTCTTACAATTTTTTAGAATCAACCTAAATAATTTATTTCAAAATTCATCATCATGATTGGATTGTTTGTGAACAGATATGGGTTCAACGTTCATTCTTTCCATTTCGAACTCAAAAAAGAATTCGCTAAATTCCCCTTGTTATTAAAAAAATTTCTATAAATTTTCATAATCAATTCTACCCAAAAGTGCTAATATCACCTAGAAACGGAAATAAATTGCAAATGGTTTCAGATGTACTGGTTATTTCGGATTTACATTTGGGGAGCGATAATTGTCAGGCAAAATCTCTAACCCAGTTTTTGGAAGAAATTCGTCGTGGAAAACGAAAGACGAAATCTTTAATACTGAATGGCGACCTTTTCGATTCCATGGATTTCCGCCGATTGAATAAACATCATTGGCGGGTTTTATCTTTGCTCCGAAAACTTTCTGATCAGATCGAGATCATTTGGATCAATGGGAACCATGATGGTCCTGCTGAATTTATTTCGCATTTGCTCGGAGTAAATGTTTATGATGAGTATATTTTAGAATCCGGTCAAAAACGGATCCTATTTCTTCATGGACACCGCTTCGATGAATTTATAGACAATCATCCATTTGTTACGGCGTTTGCAGATTGGATCTATCGAATCTTACAAAAAATCGATCAATCTCATTCCTTTGCCAAATATGCAAAACAAAGAAGTAAAACATTCCTTCGTTGTGCACAAAAGATCGAAGCGGATTCGAAAGAATATGCTCGAAAACTCAATTGTTTGGCCATCTGTTGTGGTCATACTCATCATGCACAAACGAGCAATCAAGGGATAACGAATTTTGACCAAATCGAATATTTCAATAGCGGTTGTTGGACTGAAAAACCGTGTCATTATTTGGCAATTTCAGAGGGTAAAATTGAATTATGTAGCTATGAAGGAATCGAAGAAAACAACGGAAAACTAGAATTGATCAATGAAACCATTTCTAGTAAACGGGAACTATTTCCGGAGTTGGAACTTTCTCAAACTCATAAAGAGATCCAATAAAAGCTCCAAGCCCATTCGATTGAATTGGTCTCCTACATTATGGCAACTTATCATAATCACTCAGGAATCCACTCAGAGGAAAACTTTTTTGCCAGTGAGATAAATTCCTTACGATTCTTGTTTTAATTCTAAACTTTTACCGTCCTTTGACTCGATGGCATTATCGGCATTGATGAGTAACCAACAACCCATCCCAAAAAAATAAGCGACCACATAGAGAAGTAAACAAATCACTACATTTTTAGAGTCCCCAGAGACATCCGTAACTGAATTTTTATCTAGTAGCATACCCGTTACAGTGGTAGAAACAGCTCCGCCAAGGTTACCGATCATATTCATAACACCTGCTACAATGGCCGCATGATTTTGACCAATATCCTGGCAACTCGCCCATGCTGATCCCATCGTGAGATCGTTACAAAATCCAACCGCTGCTACACAAATAGCAAAAAAGAGCATATGGTGAAGATAGAGCGCTTGAATCGACAAAAGGTAAAAAAAGATACACAACCCAAACCCGATCAGAGCGAATTTTCTCCTGGCCCACTTTCTACTGTGCGTTTTTCGTACTTCACGGTCTGAAAGCCAACCCCCCAGTAAACAACCTCCCATCCCGAGCAATAACGGGGTTCCACTGAGAAATCCAATCAACATCCTATGAATTACATCATCGGTATCCGTTTGGAATTTAGACTTCATAAAACCAGGAAGGAAAAAGAGGAGATAATACCAGCCATAATTCATGAAAAAATACATAGTAGCTAAAAGCTGAACATTTCGAGAAAGAAAGATTTTTTTCCAAGGAACATCGTGATGGTCGGAACTCGTATTACTTTTCTGATGTTCTATTTCCTTCAATTCCAACTCATTCACTTTTTTGTGTTCTCGTGGAGTATTGTAAAAAAAATAAGAGAAAATCACGCACCAAAAACCCGCTAAGCCTGCGAAAATAAATAGAGTTGTTCTCCAGTTCAATCCCAGCAATTCTGGGTCGGTGAACAGTATCCATATGAAGGGGGTCAGCCCGCCCATAAATCGTGCACTTAACCAAACGCTCCCTTGCGTAAATCCCCTTTCATGGGCTGGGAACCAATTGAAAAGACTCTTTGAAATATTCGGGAATGCTCCTGCTTCAGCAATTCCGAATAGTAAAAAGATAAACAATAATATGTAATAATTAAACAATAATCCAGCACAGGCGATAAGTCCCACACACAGAGACCATCCTATCACGATTCGAATGAGGGTTTTACGTGGTCCAAAAACATCTCCCATCCAACCCGCAGGAATTTCAAACAATGCGTATCCAATTAAAAATAAGGTCAGGAAAAGGGAATCGATCGATTTACTCTCTGGCCCTTTCACTTCTTTCGTAATTTCCAATCCAGCGCTACCAATCACTGCTCGATCTAGATACGTTAGCATGGCGAGAAAGCATAATAAAAGCAGTATAAAGTATCGAATGCGAGTCGGTTTTTCATTAGCATTAGAGTTTGTCATATCGTGTGTATTTCTCGATCCATTTTTATAATTAGAGATATTTCAGACTTAACTAGGGTCAATCATTTCTCCTGGAAAACGTTATTCGGTGAGGTATAACTTCATAGCTAAATCTCAGGCACTCGTAATTTCAATTGATTGTAACGCAATTCTATTTCCTCACCATCGCCTTCACCTTTTGAATTTTCTCACCCATTTTCTGAATCCAGATCAGATCAAAAGGAAATCGTGTTCACTTTGAACGATAAAATAAAATCATTTTGATTCTAATTTTCAGATTTTTATGTTATCGAACCAAAGGTTCTGGGGAATCATGTAAAATTCATTTACTAATTCTCATTCAATGAGATTCTTATTTATTCAAGGTAGGTAATTTGATTTAATCTATTATTTCAGATTAGAAAATGAAGTTAAAAATGTTAGAAATCTTGAATTTATTCGTTACACTGATTCAAAATATAAGGATTCAAATATAATAATTCAAAATCATATAACTTAAAAGAAAAGTCAGGCAATCCTTAATTCTAGGCATTATTTGCTGAGGGATTCTGGATATTGAACAGAGATCTGTTTAATACTGACCTCTTTTCTTGATTGATCCCCTTTAGAAGTTCGAGTTACCTGTTCAAGCACAATTTTATTATTGCTGTCTTTTTTGATTCGATAAAGATAAATTTCTTGGCTTGAACATGGAATTGTTGCTGAATAAAGTTGATTTTTATTTTTATCAAAAAGTACCAATTTTTGAAATTTACATTTACATAGCTGAGGATTTCTATTGCTATCTCCAGGGAAAAGTACAATAAATCGAGAGGATTTAGGAGAATTGTTTTTTTTACAACAATTTTCTACTTGAACGATCATTTTGGTACCAGAATCGTTTTGGATTTCAATCCAACCAGCAAAACTCCTTTTTGATGGGAGCAATACCAGTAAGCTGAAACAAACTATCCAAACTATTTTTGTTTTCTGGGTTATCATAAAATAGAAACCGAGGCAAATTTAATCGAATTTAGCCGCATTTAACTCAATTCTAACGTCCTAAAGTCTTAAACTTGCGCGAAAACTGATATATTTTGGGTCATTTCTGCAAAAAAGAATCGATTACCTCACGGTCAATCTTAGAAAAAATTACAAATGTTTATTATTTTTGAATTACTCAAAATCGAGAAAAGAACGTTCCATTCAAAGAAATTATTAAGATAGCTACTTTACCCCACCAAGGTTGAGCACCAACGGAGTAAAAATAGAGTAAGTAAAGATCAAAAGAAAAACGAAAAAACAGAGAATAAAACAGGGCGATTGAAATCACATCACACAAAAACTCTAGTTGGGCTTTGAATTAAGTTGAATCTACAGTGTTTAGAATATTAACGTCTTTTTGCACGTATAACCATTATAAATGCATTATTAGCATTCGGACTTTTGTATTGCCACATCGATTTTCCTTTTCGATCGATCTCTTGAACTGTCCCGCGATTGGCTCCATTCATTGAACAAACTAACATCCGCCCATTGGGTAAGCGCTGAACGCTCGAAGGATAAGAATACGGAGTGTGGGAGACACTTTTACCCTCCGCCGTGAACTCGCCAATTCCATTTAATTGAGTGATTAAAATATTCCCATTCGCAAGGAGTTGCATATCGGCCCAATAATTAATGCGACCTATAGCAAAAGATTTTAGTTCTTTTCCTTTTTTATCAATTCGAATACATTGCCCCCCCTGAGTCAAGAAAAAGTAATCCCCATTCCTCGATTTTTTTGCGCTGACAATATCATAAGAATTTCGAGTAAATTTGAAGACCTCTTTTTTCTTTGTATCGTATTCGACAATCTCATTTCTTCCTACAGCTAATATATTTCCATTATGAAAAGCACTAACATTTACAGGTTGGTTCATCGCCACCGACCATAATTCTTTCCCCTTGAGATTGCGTATAGAAACTTTATTCATCCCCTGTTCGGCAACTAGGATTCGATCCCCTGGAAGGTATTGTGCATCCATTGGGAATTGCAAATTATCTAGACTCCAACGCTTTTTTCCATCCAAACCGATCTCAGTAATATTTCCATTGATGCCCCGTTGATCCCGGCAAATAATCATCGTATATCCATGTAATTTTTCTCGATTTTTAAGGACTTTTAAGTCGATCTTATTGGTTTCATTATCAAGCCATTTCTTCCATTCTTGAGCAACAACCTTCCGATCACTCTCGGCACCAGAATAATCAATTTTTGGTGGATTTTCACCGGCAAGATAAAAAAGTATCTCTTCCGCAGGCCACGATTTATCTTGAGGTAAGTCATTGATGGCAACGATCAGATCTTTCAAATAGCTTTTATTCTGTGCATCGTTGACCATCCCAACTGCTATATTCATTTTAATTTCTGGATCTTTCTCCTCGCGATAATGGCTGGATACTTTATCTAAAATCGAAGCATTCCCACCACGAATTAAAGCCTCAAGAACAACAGCTCGAATCTTACTCGATTTGTTTTGTAAACTCTGAAGTAGTTCTTGATTTTCTTTATTGTTTTCAACAACAAATTGGGAAAGACAATTGGCAATTTCGCCCAAGGTGTATGAATCATCAATATCTGGGAGTACATCCAGTAAGACGTTAACCGTTTTTGCAGGTCGTAATTTTTCTAATCGACGAATAGCCGCTGTAGAAAGAATCGAAGTTGGAATTTTTTCGATCGATTCTAGAATGCTTTGACAACGCCAAGCTATTTCAGGATCTCGATCGGTTTCGTATTTCTTTAAAGTCTCTATTGCAGAATAGCCAATTTTTTTAATCTCCTGAGAAGCTTTTTCTCGGACATCGAAATCTTCTGAAGAAAAATCCCGAATACTTTGAGATAGTTTGATTTGGTTTTCTGGAGTAAGTTTCCGGAAACGGAAATAGTTCAAAATAGTCTCTCCATCATCTTTTAATCCCCCTTGGATCAACGTCTCTTTATCCGCATCTTCCTGACTAAACGGTTTTTCTTCGACTTCAGATCCTTCTCCATCTTTTTTCTTATCGTTTCCTTTTACTTCCTCCGTAGACTGAGCTTTCTTTTTTTCTTCTGTTTTCTTTTCAGTTCCCTTTTTATCTTCTTTCTTTAACTCTTGTTTTGTTTTCTTTTCAGTTCCCTTTTTTTCTTCTTTCTTTACCTCTTGTGAGGTAAACCCGGATACTTTACTAACTCCAAATAGACCTGAGCGAGTAAAAAGATTACCATTAGAAAGAATCAAAAGACCCAAAAAAAGCAGAAACGTAAAAAATTTCATTGACTTCATAAGAACCTCAAAAGGATAAATCAGGGATTAAGTTAATCAGCATTTTAGGATCATTTTCACTAAATTTTAACGAATTTCGACCAAAAAATCAGTCTCAATTAATCAATTAAGTCAAACATAATTTTAGAAAAATCAGTGCTGTTAGATAGAATTCACTAAAACAGCGACTTCTCACTTTATTCTACTAAAAAAATAGTAAAAAATAGTGATTTTCATATATTATGTTAATTATATAAAAGAATTTAATATTTGTTAAATTTCTTTTGTACAATTGAGATTAATCTGATTAACTCAATCATAATCGATCGATTATCTTTAATTCAAATTCAAAATATAACTTAAAAATCCGTTACTTTTCGAATGGACATTTGAACGAATTTAGTTGGGATCATCATAAAGTAAAAGCAAGCAAGAAACAATGATTCGATAAAGTCAACCGCCCGGTTCTTATAACGCAATATCTCTTTCTCGAGATTTGACATACCTGTAAAGATTTTACAATCGAACAACAAATTAATTAAATAATTATTAAAGTCGCAAAAATGAATTTCTACTGGATTTAAATCCTCCAAGTTCCTCTTTAATAAAAATGATCAGTCCAAATATTTGAATTGATTCTGAGTAAATTTAATAAACAATTACTTTCAATATGAGTAAACTTTAAGGATATCTTTCGCAATAATTAATGAACAGAGGTTACATATTAATAATCACTCATTCTTCGAATTGTCAATTGACTTATTGCATCCAGTTAAGTAAGTTTTATTAACCTTAAAAATATTTTTTTTGGAAATTTAGGAGATTGTAATGTCCTCTCAAAAGTTGTTAAGAACTCGATCTGGTTTTACCTTGATCGAGTTACTTGTTGTTATCGCGATCATTGCTATTTTAATTGGTTTACTTCTTCCAGCAGTTCAAAAGGTTCGCGAAGC
>JAKBAI010000030.1:6820-31863 GCA_021809185.1 Planctomycetota bacterium | reverse complement strand
CCGATCTTAAAAACCCCTTCGACGAAAGAGCCTCCTATCGAGATAGGAACTAATGTTTACGCTGTTCAACAACCGATGGGAGTCGATATTTTATGGTCCTTTACCAAGGGGGTAATTCGGCAGAAAACTAAAATTCCCATCTCTAAAAATCGAACGAATCAACATTCCCCAACTTCATTTTCAGGTTATCTATTACAGATTCCCCATCAGACCGGCAGCAGTGGAGCAGCACTGGTAGACGATCGGTTTCAGGTTATTGGAATGATTTTGAGTAAATCGAGTCTGGAGCAACAGCTCGGATTTGCTATTACATGGTCGGAGATTTCGAGTTTCATCCAAGAGAATCACCAACTCGTATATCCACAATCAGATCAAGATTTTGAGCTTTATTTTCAATTATTAGTCGAAAATCATGCTCTCGATCTTGCCGAAAAACGATGGTCTGTAAAGAAGTTGCCAATTAATGACTTAAAAACGCTTCAACTCATGTTACAATGGGCTTCTATCGACAAGAATATCTCTAAGATTCAAGCGATCTTGCGGAATTCAGAAAAGATCTTGAGCGAAGCGGATTTGCTCTATTGGAAAATTCATCTAGATAATATGCAAGGGAAATATCGATCCGCGCAGGAAAAGCTTGCTGTTTTCGAAAAGAGTTTCCCGAATTACCCTCAGATTTGGTTAGAGAAGGGGGTGACTCATCGATTATCTGGAGAATTCCTCCTAGCCAAAAAAATATTGGTACAAGGTCTAGAACACGATCCGGTTGACAATGTTCGTATCGAAGCTCTTTGGCATCTTGGACTAATTGCTGAAAGTCAGAAAGAAGTAGCCGAAGCTCAAAACCGATTTGCGGAGATTCTCCGGTTATATCCTAAACACCTCGAAGCCCGTATTCACCGGTTGGAGCTATTTCGCGTCCAAAAGAAATGGCGTGAAGCTCTTTTAGACGCGGAAGAGTTGATCGAACAATCCCCTTTGTGCCAGGACAATTATCGCCTGGCCGGTGAGCTAGCGTTGCGTTGGGGAGACTTGAAAAAAGCAAAACAATTTTGGATCGATACACTGCGGATTCAAAATAGCAATGCCGCAGAAATTTGGAAAAAATTACAGATCCAATTGCATGAGCAAATTAGCGAATACCCGACCATGAAAAAAGAGTTGCTCATTTGGGTTGAGGAGCTTTTTTTGGCCTGGTCAAATATACTATCTGAACCATGCAAGATCCCCTTATCAACATTGTTGAATAATATCAATCATCTTCAAACGACAGATGAAAAATGGGATTCTATCATGAAATTGACGTTCCCAAAATCTTGAACTCTTCCTTAGACAACCTATTTGAACTTGCCACGAGATTCTTTTTCAATCGATGTTCAGAAAAGAATAATGTTTTTTCAAAAATTTATTGCTTGTCAACAATTTTAGCAGAACTTCTTTAAGTCGATTGTATCCGCCAATTCTCCCTCGACAAATCTGAAAAATGAATATATACCTTGCTCAGATTTTCTAACTTTTATGAGAAAAAGAACCTCATTTTGTCAAGAAGATATCAATGCGAATACATGATTGTCTCAAAATAAGTAGTCCAGCTAAAATAGGAAGGAGTTATAGCTATGCGTATCAATCGAGAACTTTGGTTCGTAGGTAGTTCCATATCGATCGCTATACACATTTTACTTGTATTATTCCTATTTGTTATTTGGAAAGGATTGCAGCAAGGGGAACTGGAAGAAAATTCAAAAGGGGATGAATGGGTCTCTACAATTCGTGGTTCTTGGTTAGAGACCAAGGAAATAGCGGTTCATTTTCAGAACGAGGATCAGAGTGGTTATTCTAAAACAGGCAATGAATCTGAAAATGTTCTTTCAAAACCAGTTTCTTTCGAACAACGAGCAGAGATAGTCCAACAAGTCGATTACCAATCCAAATCAATTTCGAGCAGTATTGGACATCAAAAAGAGGCAATAACTTTACCTGAGCAAGTTGGGATAATTCCAGGACAAGGATCGCCGGGTGGATCAGAATTAAATAATTCCTCAGGATCAAAGAATGGATCGCAAGACTTGATTGATCGAACACCATCTCCAGTGATACCGAATCAGGGTCGAGGAAGCCCGTTACATCCCAGAGTAAAAGCGGCGAAATCGATTGTTTACGTACTGGATATTTCGGCTAGTATGGGCAAA
Organism: Planctomycetota bacterium; assembly: GCA_021809185.1. GTDB lineage: Bacteria > Planctomycetota > Planctomycetia > Gemmatales > Gemmataceae > JAKBAI01. Next base: position 29,674 of record JAKBAI010000030.1, on the reverse strand, counting down.
AAAAATAAATTTCAGGATGCGGCGTTGGCTCTTATCAATTCTTTGCGGCAGCTCAATTCAAAATCGACTTTTCAGATTGTCGTTTATCATTCTAGCGCGGAGGTACTGCAAATAGATCGGTGTCAAGATCTGGTATCTTACAATGAGCAAAACCTTTCTGAAGTGTGTAAAAGTCTTGAAAAGATTCAGCCTCAGGGGGCAAGCAATCATGTAGAGGGGCTAAAGACTGCTTTAGCCTTAGAACCAGATGCGATTTTTTTACTTACCGATGGGGATGATTTAACAGAATTAGATCTGAAAAGTCTTAAGAGATTTCCTCATAAATTAGCGGTTATTTACCCAGTTATTCTTAGTTCGGAAACCCAGAAAAAAACTCTCTCGGCATTTTCAAAATTAGCTCGAATGAGTAATGGCAAAATGATCTATCGTTCGGAGTAATCGTCATCAGCATAGTTTTGGTAAATGGATAAAGGAAGCGATCAAATATCGTTATTCGATTTCTTCGATCGCTTTGTCCGCTTCGGTGCTCTAGGCATCAAGGCTCAGGTTTTTTATACTAATCGATAACAACGGAGGGCAAAGGCAGATTTAAGAAAGCCATCCTGCCCCTTCTTGACGAATAATCTTTTCCATTGCTTCGATCCAGCGCGGGTGATCATTGAGGCAGCGGCACTGATGCAGCATCTCTCCGCCCGATTCCATAAAATGTTCTTTGGATTCATGACCGATTTCATCAATCGTTTCCAGGCAATCGGCAGTGAAGCCGGGAGTTATAACAAATATTTTCTTTTTCCCCTTCGCTGCCAGTTTGCTGAGAGTATCATCGGTATACGGTTTGAGCCATTCATCGCGGCCAAAAAGGGATTGATAGGTCTGGCTCCAGGAATCGCGTTTCCAGCCCAGTTTTGCTATAAGACCTCGTGTGGTACGCACAACGTGGGTGGCATAAGGATCCCCTTTTTGTGCGTATTTAATCGGAATGCCATGAAAGCTGATGACAAAGTGATCGGGATGCCAAGATATTTTTTTTGTCTCTTCTTGAATGATGGTAGCGATAGCCTCGAGATATTCCGGATGTGCATAATAGGGAGGGACCACACGAATTGCGGGAACTCGGCGTTCACTCTCCAAAGCATGAAATAAACAGTCCATCGCGCTGGCCGTCGTGGTTGCCGAGTATTGCGGGTACATGGGGAAAACGATTATTCTTTCGATCCCTGCGTCAATCATTTCTCGAATGACCGATTTCACCGAGGGATTACCGATCTGCATGCCAAACCTAACCTGATATTCGGGAAATCGTTTTTGTAGCTCCTCACATTGTCGACGGGTATAGTGCAACAGGGGGGAACCTGTTTGGTCATCCCAAATTCTCCGGTATTTTGCCGCTGACTGAGCGGGACGTCTAGGTAAGATGAAAAGATTCAGTATGAGCCACCATATGAGTCTTGGCACTTCGATAACTCTTCGATCACCCAGAAATTGCTTTAAATATCGCCGCAGCGCTTTTGGTTCTGGTGCATCTGGTGTTCCGAGCTGAATCAACAATATCCCTGTTTTTGCCATTTTTACTGTGGTTACCATTTCTATTTAATATTCTTGCCAACATTAAAATATGTTGCTTTTATTTAATTCTCTCTGTTAAAATGGTTAGGGAATTCAATGAGAAATTTCCACAATTCGGCTGGAATTGGTTCGATGTTTCTGAAATCGGTAGGCCCCATCTGTTCTGATTCTGCATTATCCTGAAGCTAGAGGGACTCTTTCTGAGAATTTATAGAGCGAATATATTCCAATATTGATTTAATATTTGATATATATCGAGTTTTTAATTTATGAGCATATTAAATAAATAAGCGTTTATTAAAAATTAATTCTTTAATTATAAAGAAATATTTATATATAATTCTTTTATTTATATTAAAATATTGTCATTTTTTCTTGAATTTTTCATTTTGTGAATTAAATTAAACAAGTTATAAGTTAGGTTAGAGGGGATTCGCAGAAAATTCCTTTTCTAAGATATATCCGCATTCTCGCGAATGAATCAAATAATGAATTAAAAATTGATTTATAATTATGAATACGAAGTAATTGAGGTGGTATCATAACGATTAACTTGATTTTAACAGATTCAAGCAAAAATGCGCTTAATACCTGAATTTATCAAGAAAAATTGAACTGCAGATTAAGCAGATTGTGCAGAATGATCTAGACTAAATGAATAATCCGATTTAGTCTTACTTGAGGTGTTTTCTGAATATTTCTTCAAATGAAATGATTCTAATTTGGATTTGGTATTTCGGATGGGTAGTCGCCTGAAAAAATAAATGGATCCTTTGTTGATTTCAACTTATTGATTTCAACTTATTGATTTCAACTTGTTGATTTCAAGTTACAAAGGATTCCGCATTAGAATGTACCGCCAATGAATAATACAACTTCTTCGAGCAATATTGATTTAAAGATTTCTCAATCGAAGTCTTTACCAGAAGATGGATATTTCGATCTCAAAACGACTCCAATAATAGGATATTCATCGGTCACCGAAGAGTTGGCAACAATTTGCGAAGCGGAGTTTGGCATTCCCCATGTTGGGAGTAGAGATAACTTTTCCATGTTCGTTGAAGAAAAGCAGAAACTGGAAAAAGTATGTCTTAAGATTGAATCTCGATGGGGTTTGAAAGTGACCCCCTCTCAGTTATTGGCAGAAAGGGATATTTGCACTTTTTGTGAGAACTATTTCCCCCAGCACCGCCATGGGGACGATACGATCGTTGAACAACATGTGACAAAGCCGATGACCGTAGAGCCAGGGATTGAAGACCAGGATTGTACCGCTGGTCAACGCTGGCTCTGGTACCTCGACCAATTCATTGAGAATCCTGGAATTAATCATGTCTCTAGACTTGTCGATATTCATGGGAGTCTTTATCCCCATGCGTTACAAGATGCATTGCAAGTTCTTGCACAGAGATATTCTCTTCTAAATAGTTGTTTGAAAAAAAATCAGAGTGGAGTCCAATTTGTTGCTAATCAGTCGATCCAGGTAGAATTACCGATAACGGATCTTACCTTGATGCAAATCGAAGCTGCATTTCGGATAGCCAAGCGCGAGGCTATTTCACGTGCATCCGAAAGAATCGATCTTTATCAGGCGCCTTTATGGCGATGTTATCTGTGGTGTGTCGATCGGAACCGGTTTTTATTCCTGATCGTTGCTCATCGACTCATTCTTGATGAGAGTGCATTAAAGATGCTGATCAATGAGCTTTCTTATCTTTATCAGGCTCAAATTCAAAATCATCGATCGAAGCCAAAATTATCCCCCAGGCAATTTCAAGATTATTTACTTGATCTATACCATTGGAAGAAAACGGATGATTTTCAGAGTTCCTTGGAATTTTGGAAGTCGCAATTACAACCGCCATTACCGGTATTGCAATTGCCTTTTGCCAAACCCCGGCCGCGACAGCCTAAATGGATGGTATCGACGGTACGCAAAAGAATTCCTCAAAAGCTGTTGCATACCCTATCTTATGTTTTTGCAAAAGATGATCAAAATAGCGAAGAGATTTTGATTAGTGTTCTACAGCTTTTGTTTTATCGATATACTCAACATCGTGATATCCTGCTTGGGTGGGTGAGGGATCAGAGATCACGATATTGCAACGAAGAATTAGTGGCTCCTATCGAAACAACAGCGATCATTCGTTGTCAGCTAGATCCTTCTGAGCGAGTCATCGATTTCATAGGTAAACAGTTTAGATATTTGAACGATGTTCGTCGGCATGATCGAATGCCTTTGGAGCTTTTGATTGAAAATCATCCGGTTACTCTGGATGCTGGCAAACCACTTATTCATTCGATTGAAGTCGCATTTACTAGTTTAAAGAATTATCCGACTCGTTTTGCGAATAGTGCCTGCCAGATTGTTCGAGTCGATTCTCAGCCAAATCTATTTGATTTATATTTCACCTTCGAAGAACAATCCGATGGGTCTTTACATTTAATTACTGATTTTCAAGAGGACTTATTTTCGCTTGCCCAAATCGAACGATTGCAATCTCATTTTTTGAATTTATTAGAAGCTGCGGTGGATAATCCCTATCAATCGATAGCGGAATTACCGATCCTTTCTGCTGTGGAATTCAAAAAAACGGTTGAAGAATGGAACGATACCAGAGGGGCATTCCCTGCAGAAAAACGGATCAATGAATTGTTCGTGGCCCAAGCACAATCGATACCGGAGGCAATTGCTCTGGTTACCGCGGATGAACAGTTAACCTATGAACAATTATTGCAGAAGGTGAATCATTTACAGAAAAGTTTACGATTTGAAGGAATTGGTCCAGGGGATCGAATCGGGATTTATCTCACTCGGTCACCTCGAATGATCATATCTGTCCTTGCTGTCCTCCAGTTGGGGGCGATCTATGTACCCATCGATTCGACTTATCCGCGAGAGCGGATCGAATTTACTCTAAATGATTCTGGAATCCAAATTGTTTTAACAGAATCAGTCCTTCTCGATAAAATTTCAAATCCGCAAATTCGATTTGTTTGTCTGGATAAAATCGATTGGGACGAACCAACAGAAATAAACAATATCGAATCGGAAAATCTCGCAACTTCTATTAAGCCTTCTGCCGATGATCTTGCCTATATTATTTATACCTCAGGTTCGACGGGTAAACCGAAAGGGGTGATGGTTCGACATCGCGAAGTCATCAATATTTTAGATTGGATGAATAGTACTTTTGGAATAGGGCAAAGGGATCGGGTGCTATTTGTCACCTCGTTGAGTTTTGACCTATCTGTATATGATATTTTTGGGACTTTGGCAGCGGGGGGATCGATTCGCATTGCTAGCGAGCAAGAATTGAAGGATCCAGTCAGTCTCGTTCAGATTCTTTATAATGAACCGGTAACGATATGGGATTCTGCTCCAGCAGCTTTGCAGCAGCTCGTGCCATTCCTTTCTCAGATTAGTTCGAAAAAAGAACTTAAAAAGCTTCGCTATGTGTTTCTATCGGGAGACTGGATTCCCGTAGCCTTGCCCGATCAAATCCGGGCTTACTTCAATACACAAATGATTAGTCTAGGAGGGGCAACCGAAGCGACGATTTGGTCGAATTGGTATCGAATCGAACATGTAGATCCAACCTGGACCAGTATCCCTTATGGCAAACCGATACGGAACGCGCGTTATTATATCCTCGATGATCGTCAACGCCCCGTGCCCATCGGGATTCCTGGAGAGTTGTATATTGGTGGAGAGGTATTGGCTCAAGGGTATTGGCAGAGGGAAGAATTGACGGCAGAACGCTTTCTTGCGGATCCCTTTGTTCCTGTTTCCGCAGAAAATCCTCAGCCAAAGATGTATCGAACGGGGGATTTAGCTCGGTTTTTAGAGGATGGGAACATTGAATTTCTTGGCCGAATCGATCATCAAGTAAAAATTCGCGGTTTCCGGGTCGAATTGGGGGAGATCGAAGTGGTGCTTCTAAAGCATCCCGCCATCCGCGAAGGGGTGGTCTGTGCTCACCGGGATAACAATGGCCATAATTTTTTGGTAGCCTATGTGGTGCTGCATTCAGAAGATCAGATCAGTCAAGAAGAAATTAAAACGCACTGCCGCCAGTTTTTACCAGAACAGATGGTTCCAGCGCAGATCGTCATTCAAAAATCTCTACCACTGTCTGCTAACGGAAAGATCGATCGTCAAGCACTTAAACCGCTTTTAGAGACACGGACGCAATCGTCTAAGAAATATGTGCCACCGGCCAACGACACGGAACGGGCTTTACAAGCGGTCTGGGAAGAGGTTTTTGGTATTGTGCCGATTAGTGTGGAATCTACCTTTATCGATCTCGGGGGGCATTCCTTATTAGCAGCGGTGCTCGCGGCAAGAGTGGAAAGTAAGATGGGCCATCGGATTCCTCTCGATGCCGTAATCAATGCCGCATCGATTCGCCAATTATCGTTGATTCTACAGCGAAAACTAGAATTAGGCCGAGCTTGTCTAGTACCGCTTCAACGCCAGGGGGAGAGACCCCCTCTTATTATGATTGCGGGTGCTGGGGGACATGTATTTACTTTCCATAAATTCTCTCGTCTGTTATTTGAGAATCAGCCTGTGTATGGTCTAAAAGCGGTGGGAGTGGATGGTCTTGAAATAACGCTCGAGAATATTCGTGATATTGCTTCCCGCTATAAAGCGGAAATTCTTTTAGGTCATCCGAATAAGAGCTATGTCATATCCGGATATTCGATTGGCGGAATCATTGCTTTTGAATTAGCCCTCCAGCTTCAAGATGCTGGTGTTGAAGTGCCACGAATCATCATTTTTGATATGTTCGCTCCCGGTTATCCGAAACCGTTACCAATATGGAAACGCTGCTGGATGCATTTTAAGAACTTTTGTACTAAACCGGGAATGAGTAAAGTCCATTATGTCTGTGATCGCTTGAATGGGATCAAACGGCGTTATAATCGTTGGCTTAATCGGCATGATCGTAATGCACCGATTATCGAAAATCTCGATGTGGTTCCTCAGGATACTCTGAGAAAAGTTTGGGGTTCTTTGAGCAAAGCTCGTGATCGCTATTGGCCAGAACGACTGTTTCGAGGGAAGATTGTCTTAATCAACTCGAATCAAACACCGGATTGGGCGGCAACCGTATTTGACGATCCGTGTTACGGTTGGAGCCGATGGTCGTCGCACCCGATTCAGACTTTTCACGTGAACGCAGGTCATCTGGAATTGTTTTCGGATCAACAAATCGAGGTAGTTGCTAGTCAGGTTCGCCAGATTCTCAGTGAGATTTCGTAGCTGAACTCAGATTTTCCGATCCTTTTAGACAGTGCTTCTAAGTACAAGATCATTTACTTAGAAGCAAATTTTTTTAAATTATTAATTAGCTAGTCTAAACTTTTCCTGCGAAAGCTCATCAATCTTATGGAAATCGATCTCTTTATCTAAGCTACTTTAAATTATTTTAGGGATTCGCAGGGTCCATGAGAACCGGTTTTGGTAAGATCGGTTTGAAAGTCGAGGGATTGCCGTTCGATGGTGGATTCGTGCGAGCTGTCCCCGTAGAATTATTGTTCAAGTTTAATGAGTTCAAGTTTGATGGTGATGGAGGAGTCGGCGGATAAGTTTCGATGTTTTTTGGGGTTTCTGAACTCGATGAGTTCGAATTCCACTGCGGTGGATTCCATTTTCCTGAATTGGTATTGGTCGAATTAAGCATTTTTGGGGATTTCAACATCTGTTCTTCGGTCGAAGAATTCAGAGGTTGTCCTGTAAGATTTTTTTCTGGTGATGGTAAGAATCCGGAGATTTCCGTAACTTGACCGATCGCTCGAAATAACCGGAATTGAGCACGATTCGAATCCGCAATCGCAGATAAATAATCGGTATTAGCAATCGCCAGCGCCTGTAATGCCGCAATGACTTCCAGAGGGGAGTTTACTAAGATCAGGAGATTTCCGGAGCGTTTTGTTTGCGACATCCCTTTTAGGTTTTTTTGCAGAGAATCGATCGCTTCGCGCAGGGCGGGTTCCGCGAGCTGCAATCGTTCCCGAGCTGCCCGTAACTGAGCAAAAGCTGTGGTTACTTCCGCAGCGATCCGATCCTGAGTTTTAAATAGTTCGAGGTTGGCGATGTCGCGATTCGATTTGCTCTGGCGAATTCTAGACCGGTTACCAAGTCCCATATTCTGTAATTCCCACACCAGCTGAACATCGTAATCAAACCGGTTGCCAAAATTAGCCAAGGCACCATTGGGACCACCGCCAAAAACCCCGTACCCGAAGGCATTGCCAGCATTGCCGGAAGTGCCACGAATAAGAAGACTTGGCATCAGCGGGCGTAATTTTTCTTGCCGGAGTCGTTGCAAAGTGGCTTGGACAACGGCTTGATTCGCAGCTAATTCTGGGCGATGAGTCAAGCCTGTGGTGATCAAATCATCAAGATGGAGATCCCCCTCGAAAAGCTTTAGTTCGAGATTAGCAGGTTCGATCGGATCGAGTACTAAGCCAGGATGTAACCGTAACAATCGACTTAATTCCGCACTGTTCACTTGCCAATTCTGTTTCGCAACAATGAGAGCTTGCCGCCTTCGTGCCAATTCCACTCGTGCCCGCGTTGCCTCCACTGGCGGGACGAGTCCCTGTCCTAGACCGATGGTTCTCCGCGCAACCTCTTCGGCCTGTTGTGCGATCAACTCAGCCGCTGCGTATTCTCCACGAGTTTGTTGGACAGAAATATATGTTTCTGCGATTCGAGTCAACATATCGTTCGTCTGTGCCATAGCCAGGGCTTCGCTAGCGCGTTGATCTTGTTTCGCAGCTAATGGAGCAAATATCGCATCGGAAAACGCAAATACCATGGCCGGTCCCATCCCTACCATAAAATTGGATCTGCTGGTATTCCCGATCGTCCCGTTGAAATTCTGAAACTCTCCATCCCGGTGATAGTATTCTGCACCAAAATTAATCGTTGGCAACCACAAAGCTCGTGCCCCCTGATAGGCCGCGACCGATCTTTCGATTATTTTCCCGGCAATATTTACATCGATTGGTCTAATTCGGGCTAACCGAATCGCTGTGGCCAGGTTGATCGATTGTAAAGGAAAATCGTTCTGAGGCGCTTTTGGTTGAAAGTCGGGTAGCGGGGGCAAGGATAGATAAGTTTCGGGCAGAATCGGAATGAATCGATCTGGTGCTTTTGCTTTTTGTACTGGTATTTTTTGTTCTGGGGGTTGACTTCCGGTTTCTGGATTGGAACTTGACAATAAAGAAGTTTCAGTGCCGTTGTTGTTGCTGGCAGGGACCGAACTAGAGGCGTTGCTAGAAGCATTTTCTTGATAAGTTCCTGGGTAACTTCCTTGAGCTGTTGTTTGAGCAGTTCCTAGAGTCGGATCCGGAGGCGAGTAATTATAAAGCAATGGCGCTGCCGGGATTACCGATCGATCTTCGCTAACTCGTTTACCGGAACTCGAGTTTTGTTGAGAGGTTAATGGTGTGCGTAAGATTAGATTTTGATTCTCAGGATGAGCAACTTTTGTTCGTGGATTCGTATCTGGAATGACCGGATTCCGATCTGTTGTTCTAGGAGGCAACGGTAACTGATTTAGACTGGGATCCTCTTCAATCAATGTTTCCGGGATCTCCCGGGGTAACTTAGAAATTACTATGGAGGATTGGTCGAGAGTCGATAACTTTTGGTTCCTTTGCTTCGAGCGATCGTTCTCATCGAGCCGATCGATTTGCGTGAGATTACCTTGGGGCGGTATCGAATTTGACTGGAGTGCAGAGGGGGTTTCCGTTTCCTTTATATTTGAAAATTGGTTCTTATTCTGGGGCGGAGAATTGGATTTTATTTCGTCTACTTTTTTTTCGTGTGCTTTTTTTTCGTTTATTATAGGCGCGGGAGTTTCTAAGGCGAATATTCCCGATGGCATGGTGCCTGGATAATCGATTTGAGGGGTTGCTAATTCAGGAAATCTTACCAAAACAAGAAAGATAGGAACCAGTTTTGGGCATCTTCGGGACAACATAAATACTCCAGGTTGGACCAACCGGTTCTTCCTCGATGAATTTTTTTTAGATTTTGTTGTAAACAAAATTTAATTAATCAGGCCAGTTAAACTAAATTATTTATATTTCTCATTATCCCACGAATATCTTTTCGGCCAATTGATGAAATTCTAAGTACTCAAAATGACAAAAATGGAACAAAAATTTGTGGATTGATTAAAATAGATAAAGAAGAGGTTCGCTAATTTATTAAACTTAACTTGCCTATAAATAGGCTAGTATTTTGGGTAAGGTTTAAATAATGGGCGAATGGATAATTTGTATCTGGAATTTCAATCTGGGATGAATGAGCCAATCAAGCGGTTTCCTCATTTTCATTGCAGGATGGGGGATGGTGTCCATATTAAATTTCCAAAAATAAGATGGGAGAAATGATGAATTATGCCGTTGAGATGGAGAAGAAAAAGATGCTGGAAGGAAAATCGCGTAAAATTTTAAGTGGAAGCAGTCGTTGATTCCTTAAAGATGACGTGGTCTAAAAGGGAAGGGCAAGCCTAAAAGGTTTGAGCAAAATAATGTTACGTGAAGAGATGTTACGTGAAGAACAGATCGATTTGAGAAAACAGCGTGCCCGGATAGCTCCGTATCAGATTACGAATCTTGGTAAGAATCAGATTTTCAGTTCGTTTAAGGTTCGCAATCCGAATTCTGGGGGGGAGTATGAGGTTGTCATTCGTGGGTTTACCACTGGAGATAATCAATGCGATTGCCCAGATTTTCGCACGAATACATTGGGAACCTGCAAACATATCGAAGCCGTTTTGGCCAAATTGAACGAAGATTTCCCGCAGGGGATTCGTCATAAAAAAGCATTGATTACGCAACCGGAGATTACCCTTGAATATGGCGAATCGATTCGACTGACGATCTATCTTCCTAAACGCCATTCGGATGAACTCGCTAAGCTGACAAAAACCTATTTTGATGCGCAGGGGCACTGGTTACCGCACCAGGATTATAACCGATTTTTACAGGATATCGACAAGGTACCAGAGCCGATTCGCTGGGGGCGAGAGGTGCTCGATTTTATCGAGCGTGAGATTGAACGAGACGAAATGCTCCAGAAAGAACGATCTTGGCTTGATTTTCTCGACCAAGACAAATTATTAGTAAATGACGATGGGCAAGAGCGAGAATTCGGAATCGGATCAGAGAATAGAGGGATCAACGATCCCAAAGATAATAAACAGTTAAATGAACACTCAAGTGACCATTTGCAATGGCCGACATATGGAACGTACTTTACGACTCTCCTGAAAATACCACTATATGATTATCAGCTTCGTGGCGCGATTTTCGCAGCTTGTCGAGGTCGATCTATTTTAGCCGATGATATGGGACTAGGGAAAACAATCCAAACACTTGCCGCAGTGGAAATCCTAGCGCGTGAACGAGATATTCGTAAGGTTTTGGTGGTTGCGCCGGCCTCGGTGAAGTATCAATGGGAGAGCGAAATCCATAAATTTACAGATCGATCGGTTCAGGTGGTAGAAGGTTTAAAAGATCAACGTTTAGAAATGTATCGAAGTGGTTGTTATTATCTACTAGTCAATTACGAACAGGTGGTACGAGATTTAGAAGAGATCAATCACTGGCAAGCCGATCTCGTGGTTTTAGATGAGGCGCAACGAATCAAGAATTGGGAGTCGAAAACCTCGCGCGCTGTAAAAAAACTCCGTTCCCGTTATGCGATTGTTCTTACAGGAACTCCACTAGAAAACCGATTAGAGGAGTTGTATAGCATTGTCCAATTTGTGGATGATCGCCGGCTTGGTCCCGCTTTTCAGTTTTTGCACGATCATCGGCTTTTCGATGAGAATGGGCAATTAATTGGTTATCGCAATCTGGATGCGATTCGAGAAAAATTGGCGCCTATTCTACTTCGGCGGACACGCGAAGAGGTTCTTACTCAATTGCCTGGACGTACGGATACTCATATTCTAGTCGAATTATCGGCACAGCAACAGATCTATTACGAAGAACAGCGAACGTCTTTGGCTAGACTATTGCAAAAGAACATCTTATCAGAAATTGATCGTAAACGGATCCTCGCTTGCATAAGTAATCTTCGTTTGATCTGTGACAGTTCGTTTCTTTATGATGAACTTACTCATTTTTCTCCGAAACTAGATGAGCTGCTCGAAATATTAGAGGATCTGATCGAGGAGAGTGATCATAAAATAGTCATATTCAGTCAATGGGAAACCATGCTGAACGAAACCGCGGACTTGCTGCAAAAAAAACAGTGGTCATTCGTTTTATTACATGGTGGATTATCAGGTAAAGAGCGTAAAGAAGTTTTAGAGCAATTTCAAAATAATCCTCAATGCCGTCTATTTTTAAGTACCGATGCCGGGAGTGTTGGACTCAATCTGCAGCGGGCCGATACGGTGATTAATCTGGAGGTGCCGTGGAATCCTGCGGTGCTAGAACAGCGGATTGCCAGGATTCATCGAATGGGGCAGAATAAACCGGTAAGGGTATTAAACTTTGTTACACGCAACAGTATTGAAGAACGGGTTTTACAGGCCATCGAGGTTAAAAAAGAGATTTTTGCGGGCGTTTTTGATGATGAATCGCCTGATGTCCAATTCATTCGCAACCCGCAACAGGGATTTATGCGACAGATTCGCGATTGGGTCAGTGAGCCGACTCCGCTCGGTTCGACCTTGGAACCAGCAAACGAATTGGATCTGGATTCTGAAAACGTAATTTCCGAAAACGAAATTTCTGCGAACAGAATTTCTGAAAGCTCGGAAAACGAGAACCGGTCATCTTCTCTTATCGAATCGGCTTCAGAGACTGAACTCAACGAAGCTAAGCTGCATCAAGACGAGTTAAATGAAGATAAGCGAAAGTTGTTGGCTAACCGATCAGATTCCCCAGCTGAGCCTCAACAGAAACAGAATGGGCCGTTGAAGTTATCAGACCAGCTCGATTCGACTGCTTTACGCGAATCGAATTCGGAATTATCATCGGATTTGTTCTTAAATTCAAAATCCACTTCCCCAATCAATTTGCCAATCGATTTGCCTTCTTGGGGTACCAAACTGATCATCCCTACCGTGGAGTGGTTAGAGTCGTTAAGTAAGTTAGATATCGATTGGAATCTATCCCCATTTGTGACGCAACGAGTCCGCACTGCGCTGGAGAATCTGCTTGCTCGATTGCCTTCAAATCATCCGACTCAACCAGAGGAACGATCCTCTTGATCTCTGGGGGTGAAGGCATTATGCCAGTTTTGTTTGCCGATTTTGATCGCTTGTTCATTTTGTTCTATACTTAGCGGAAACTGGTGTAGACCGCTGCCAGGGTAGTAATTGTTTCTGGCCATTTTGTAAGCTTCGCTACGTAGATGACCGAGCATATGGTGACCACTCCGGCGTTCACGTTCATCTCGTAAACTATGAATATCGATGGGGGCGACAACGATCTTTTCACCGGGACCGGGATCGGCTTGGGCGAGAATTCGACCATCAAAATCAACCACCATCGAGCCGCCTGGCCAACTAAACGGCGGATAGTGGTGGGCTTCTGCCCCCTGATTCGAAGCGGCAACATAGGCGATATTTTCTAGTGCTCGTGTTCGATTGATGAGCGTCCACCAGTCCATAGGCGGGGTTGCCCCCCATGGATCCATGTAAGCGGAAACACGAATCAGGATCTCAGCTCCTTGAAGCGCTAATTCACGAATCGCTTCAGGAAACAACCAATCGTAACAAATCGCGGTGCCAATTCTGCCTATCTCTGTATTCGTCACGGGGAAAAGTGGCTCCGTATAATCTTTCAAGTCGTGTGGACTGGTATGAACTTCCCAGGGAATCCAAGGATGAACCTTCCGATAACGATAAATTAATCCTTCCGGTCCAATCAGACAAGTGGTATTGAAAACATGACCAGGATAGCGAGGAGATTTTTCAAGAAAACTCCCTGTTTGTATATAAATTCCATATTCTTTCGCTTTTTTATGATACATTTCGGTGTAATCATTGGGAATTTCAATCGCTAGTTTATCTAGAAGTTCATCGACGGTTTCATATATGGGAGCTGCATGAGCGAACTCAGGGAAGGTTACCAATCGTACTATACCAAAAGGGCGATAACCAATGACCACGCGATCGATCATTCCTAACATTTTTCGGGTGCGATCGATAATCTCCATCCGATTTGTTGGATTTGGAAAATTGGTCTGACAAACGGCAACCAAGTATCTTAATGTAAGATTTAGATTGCTTTGATTCGAACAACTTTGCTTTTGTTCTTCTTTGTTTGAATGGATAAGATTTTTAGAAGCATTTGTAGAAATAATAGTGGAAGAGCTGTTTGGTAGCATCTCCGTTGGAAAATCCGTGGAAGATGAAGAAGAAGCTAATGAAGAAGCTAATGATGGAGATAGAGACGGAGATAAATTAGGTATAGATCGGTTTGTTGGATTCGTGGTCATACGATTTTTGAATTCTAGTTAATTCTAGTTGCTTGTGGGTCGGTTAGTTATTATAATAAAATTAAAATCAAGAAATATTTAGTAATAATTTAAATGAGTTGGGAAATAAAGAGACTGGTTCCGTTTCTAGATTCTTTAGTCCATCATATGGCAAAGAGTTTGTACAGTTCGACTGTACTTTTTCTCCTTTTCCCAAGCCTTTTTTTTAACATATATAGCAATTCCTTATACGCTGAGTGCGGGGATTATGTTCAACACTTTTCGCTCCGTTTCCCATTTAGTAACCATCTGAGTCTAGAGCAACGCTATCAGCTAATAAATCGATGGAAGCACCGATTTTCCGAAACCGATCCACATCGAATTATGGATCATTTTGGTGATGTTTCTGAGGATCTAAACTTTAGGAATTTCAATCTTCATGACTTCCAGAGGGGTTTATATGAATTTGCGATTCAACACCCAGAGAAGCTCGAGTATTTATTAAATGAATCCGTTTTCTATTCCCCATGTCAAGGACCAAATTGCGGGAGGCATTCTTCCTCGGATCGATCTAAGAATTTTTCTCATGAAAATCATCCTAAAATTGATCAGCGGGTATTAGAAGATCTCCCCGTTGTTTTGTACCTCCTTTGGATAGAAAATTCTGAGTCTGCCTTACGTTTTTCGAAAGATGCTTTTCAAAGTGGTTCTCAATCGGGAAACGATTTTGTACTGTTTCGAAATTCAGAAAAAAAATCAAAATTGCCTTGCCATGGTCCCATGTGCCAGGAACGCAGCCCAGAGCCGCTAGCTCCGAATTCGCCAGTTCGTTCGGTTATATCCGTCAATTCCCTTTCTGATCTGTTGGCATCGGCCCATATCGATTTGCTGTTTCGGGGATTATTGGCATGGCGATTTCATCTACAGAACGATCAATTAAATCTATCACGTTTTAACTTAAGAATCGAACGGCCTCCTCGATTCTCTAATCATACCTCTATTTAATTGTTATACTAGCTTTTATCGATCTCGATTGATTGAAAATGGTTGATTTATTAGAACGGATTCCACTAGATTTTGGGAAAGCACCCGTTGAAAAACGTGCTTTCTCGAAAGGCTAGGGAACTTTTCTAAACTAAAAATTCAGACCGAGTTTAATCATGATGGAAAGATCCTCTATGGGGAGTACTTTGGCCAGGACTGTATAAAATCCTGCCATTCTAAAATCCTGCCATTCAAAAGAGCAGGAGAGAGAATCGATTGAGTTTGATTATTTTAGTTTTACAAACGAATCTTCTTCTCGAGAATGGTTCCTCAGAGAAAACGAAAGCAAAAGCTAGTTTGCAAATTTAATACGCACTACTCATAAAGCCTGTAGCAATTATTGCATAATAGCTAGTAATGAATGCAGAGCAGATCTGATTCATCTTGGCTAGAAGGCAAGGCGATTTTAGTTTTAGAAGCCATTTAAAAATTATTAAGCAATATTTATTTTTTTTATTGTCATATATTCTAGATTGAGGGCGAATAAAATGGAAATACGATCGGCGAATTCTCCTATGGATGAAGGCATAGGGGATTTGAACGCAACACCTTTAGGAACACCTGTAACACCACCTTTAGCAACAAAAGCAGGGGGATTTAAAGTCAATACAAGTAAACCCCTAGCACCGTATATTCCGGCTTTGGGGCCGATTTTGCGGCTATTGTTATGGTTTATTTTTGCTTGTACGGCCATATTAGGGGCTTCTGGACTCTATCTGATTTCAATCCGCGGACTAAATTTCGTGCTCGCTCCTACAAGCTACGAGAATACCTTTACTTTCTGGATGTTTTTGGTTCATGCGGGAGTTGGGATATTGTCCCTGTCCCCGTTTTTTATATTCGGTTTCTGGCATCTTACTACCGCTTATACACGGCCAAATCGCCGTGCGGTTCGTTTGGGAATTGCCCTTTTTGTTTCTGGAGCGGTAGTCTGTCTGACCGGGATTGCTCTATTTCAAATCGAAGGGATGCCTCAGCTGCAAACCGGTACTCGTTCCAGACAATTGGTTTATTGGCTCCATGTCATTCTACCTTTAGCGGCGATTTTTTTCTATGTGCGGCATCGCCAAGCAGGGCCGAAAATCCATTGGAAAGTCGGGTATATTTGGGGAGGGATTACCGCTATTTTCATCGTTGGTATGGGGACATTCCATATGCTCGATCCACGGCAATGGTTTGCGGAGGGGTCACCGGATGGGATCGATTATTTCTTCCCTTCGGACTCACGGACACGCGATGGGAATTTTATTCCAAAAGAAACCCTGATGATGGATGAATACTGTATGAAATGCCACCAAGATATTTATAACGATCATCTACACTCCGCTCATAAATTCAGTTCTTTCAACAATCCAGCATATTTATTCAGTGTGCGTGAAACGCGCGAATTTTCCTTGAAACGAGATGGCAATGTCCGTGGTGCTCGCTGGTGCGCGGGTTGCCATGATCCGGTCCCATTCTTTAGTGGGCAATTTGATAATCCAAAATACGATGATGTCAACGATATTACTGCACATGCGGGCATTACCTGTACTGCATGCCATGCCATTACCAATGTGAATAATACCTTAGGGAATGCCGCGTATACGATTGAGAATCCAGAACACTACCCGTTTGCATTCAGCGAAAATTCGATGTTGCAATGGGTGAATAATCAGTTAATTAAGGGAAAACCGGAATTTCATAAGAAAACTTTTCTGAAGCCTTTCCATAAAACTGCCGAGTTTTGTTCTACCTGTCACAAGGTATCGTTACCCCCTTCGTTGAATCATTATAAGGACTTTCTGCGTGGTCAAAATCATTATGATTCTTATTTACTAAGTGGGGTCTCTGGTCACGGTTTGCGCTCGTTTTATTACCCGCCTAAAGCCGAAACGAATTGTGCTAGCTGTCATATGCCTACCAAAGAGAGTAACGATTTTGCGGCCAAAGATCTCGATGGCAGTGGAGTGAGAAAGATCCACGATCACTTCTTTCCTGCTGCGAATACCGGGTTATTTGAATTGCTCAAAAAAGAACCTCGCTATCAAGCTCATAAAGAGGATTTCGATCAAGCGATTCAAAAAGAGACCGATTTTTTGAAAGGGGTTACACCCGAAGGAATAAAACCGTTGGTACGAGTCGATATTTTTGGGGTCAAAAAGAACGCGAGTACCAATGCGGATCAACTGATTGCCCCGCTTCGACCAAATCTGCCCGTACTGGAACCGGGTAAAAAGTATCTCATCGAAGTGGTGGTTCGAACGTTGCGTATCGGTCATCCCTTTTCACAGGGGACCGTCGATTCCAATGAAATCTGGGTCGATTTTGAAGCGATCAGTAACGGCAAGACGATCGCTCGCAACGGTGCTATCGCCAATCCCGATGAAACCGGACCAGTAGATGAATGGGCACATTTTATCAATGTTCATATGCTGGATAGAAACGGTCATCGTATCAATCGCCGCAATCCGCAGGATATTTTTGTGCCATTCTACGATCATCAAATTCCACCAGGGGCTGCCAATGTCTTGCACTATCGCTTGGATATTCCGAAAGATATTTCTGGGCCGATTGAATTGCGCGCTAGACTTCGCTATCGAAAGTTCGACTACGAGTATATGTCGCTAGTCCATAAAGATCAGAAAGTACCGAAATTGCCGATTGTCGATATGGCGGAAGATAAAGTAATCCTTCCTGTTCTAGGGCATGAAAAAGAGGTTGCCAAACAAGAGTCGAAGATCCAACCGGCATGGCAACGCTGGAACGATTATGGGATTGCTAATTTTATTGAAGGGGGACTTGGCAATAAACGTGGTCACCGGATCCAAGCTGCGCAAGCATTTAGAAAACTTCTCGAATTGAAGATACCCGAAGCCGAAGGGCTTGCGCATTTGAATTTAGCGCGGGTATTGTTAGAAGATAGCAACTGGAACGAAGCAGGGAAAGAGCTTCAGCTCGCTAAGCAGTCGAACCCACCGGCTCCCTGGTGGAGTACTGGCTTATTTACTGCGGAGGTTAATACTGCCAATGCCCGCACTCGGCACGATTATGAGCAGGTAATTGCGGATCTCGAACGATTACTCGATTCTGCCTATCAACCGCAGGAGCGTGGTTTTGATTTTACGAAAGATTATGTGGTGATCGATATCCTCGCGAATCGGATTTTCCAGAGATCGGAATTGGAAGAGAGGGGGAGTCCCGCTGAGCGGCAATGGTTATTACGCACCATTCAAACAGCGCAGAGAACTTTGGCTCTCGATGCCGAAGATCTCGAGGCTCATGATCTATTAGGTCGTGCCTATGGCCGTTTAATGAGCGATTTGACCGCGGCCCAGACAATTCCTGAATTGAACTTGGCTAATCTTACTCAGTTAGCAAAGTCGTTACGGACCGGCTCAAAAAATCGGTTGGAAATTGCCAGGGAATTGTTGGCGGGGATCGATAATCTTTCGAGCATACCGCTAACCGGGACCACACCCAAACTGATCATTATCCGAGAACTATTTTCCATCTTAAATCCACTCTTTCAAGCAGAGAAAGATGTAGAATTTCAAAATCATCTGGCCGTTTTGCTCGCTCATTTACACCGGATCGCGCATTCGATCTATAAACCGGATGAATTGGCACGTTCAGAAACCACTCGGCTCTATCGTCTCGATCACCCTGCTGCCAATTATGCAGCACAGGATCGGGTCATTTATCCGACAACCTCGGCTCAGCGCGAGGCGATTTTGAAATTTCACTATCTCCCTGCCGATTAGGAGAAGATTTTTTGAATCGGATTCTCGATCGAGGCAAGCGAGCAAGTCTGCATCGCCATAGTTCGAGGTAAGCGGTTGATCGTGTCAGCGGGCGGGGAGTGTCTTCAGGGAGTGAGGAATTGCTTTTCCTGACACCCCCGTGGATATATAAAAATACTCGCTGACCGATTGACAGATCGAGAACGGAGATCGGTCGATGAAGATGCTCGAAAGCAATGATTTAAAATGAGAAAGAGATTAGTAGAAAAATTTCACAGAAAAATTGTTGGATAAATCTTCTAGATAAGTTTACCTTCCAACGAACGGTTTTCATCATGTTACAAATACCTGCATTTGGAAAAATGAGATCAAATAGAAATGATTCATTTTGCTTATTTCTTTTTTTGGGAATTGAAATAAGATTATTAGAATATTTCAAATAAAAGATAAATTGCTGATCAGGAGAATAAGATATGAATAAGATGGTGTACCGTTTTGGTGTGCCGATCATCGTGGTAATTGGTTTGGGAATCGCGATTCTATTTTGGAAACCGAAAAAAGAACAATCCAACGATACCCCGAAATTTTCAGAAGCTAAGGTTCGTGAATCGATTCCGGTTCCGGAAGTTCGATTTACCGATGTAACCAAAGCGATGGGGATTAATTTCAAACATTTCAGCGGAATAACGAAAGAAAAGCTATTGCCTGAAACTATGGGATCTGGGGTCGCATTTTGCGATTTCGATGGCGATGGCTTGCCAGATCTATTATTTCTGAACTGCCGGCCGTGGCCGGGTAAAAGTGCGGGAGAGGCAAAGCTCCCAACAATGACGATGTATCGTAATCTCGGAAAAAATCAATTTCAAGATGTTACGATGGAATACGGTTTGAATATCCCTCTTTATGGAATGGGTATTGCTGTCGGAGATTACGATAACGATGGCTACAACGACTTTATAGTCACTTGTATAGGGAAACATCATCTCTTCCATAACGAAAAGGGGAAGCGGTTTGTGGATGTAACCGATTCGATAGGAATCGCTATGGGACAAGATCTCCCCGAAATAAAATACGATGAATTTCTCAAGCTGGAAACAACCATTCCTTGGGGATCATCGGCAACATTCCTGGATTATGACGGGGATGGCAAATTGGATCTATTCATTTGCCATTATGTGAGCTGGAACCCGCAGATCAATTTAAATATCGATTCGACCTTGGATGGCAGTCACCAAGCCTATGCGCCGCCAAGGGATTTCAACGGTGCCCAGTGCCGATTATATCGCAATATCGCTGGGAAGTCGTTCGTCGATGTTTCTGAACAAGCGGGGATATTCGTCTATCCTGGGGGGATGTCGACTTCAGCTTTGGCTAAACGAGCGGTGGGGAAATCTCTGGGAGTAATTGTCTGTGATCCCGATAATGATGGTTGGCCCGATTTGATAGTGGCCAACGATACGGTCAGAAATTTCTTTTTTCATAATGTACCCGCTAAAAACGATGATGGTAAAACGGGGGGTAGGCAGTTTGTTGAAATCGGTCAACAATCGGGAATTGCATATGCGGAAGGGACCGCGCGTGGCGGGATGGGGATCGATTGGGGGGAATATTCTGCGGATCATTTTGGGGTGGTGATCGCTAATTTCAGTAATGAGCCGTATACCTTTTTGAATCTCGATCGGCCCAAACAGTTGTTGTTTCGGGATGTTTCTAAGACAGCAGGTTTGTGGGGGCCAAGCAGAGTACCACTCAAATTTGGAACCTTCTTTTTCGATTATGACCTGGATGGTCGTCTGGATCTACTCAGTACCAATGGTCACCTCGAGCCTGAAATCGCGACGGTACAGGGGGGCCAATCGTATTTGCAATCAGCGCAACTTTTTTGGAACTGTGCCGATAAAGATTGTATCTACGAAGAGGTGAAAGAGAAACAGTGTGGGCCAGATCTGTTTAAACCGATCGTTGGTCGGGGCAGTGCATTTGCCGATATGGATGGGGATGGCGATTTAGATGTTGTTTTAACCAACAATAACGGCGAGCCACTTTTGTTACGCAACGATCTCCGGCTAGGAAATCATTGGCTCCGGTTGCTACTGCTTGGAGACGGTCAATCTTCGAATCGATCTGCTATCGGTGCGAAAATAGTGGTCGAAGCGAATGGTCAAAAATGGGTGCGCATGGTTTGCGGAGCGCGGGGTTATCTTAGTCAAAGTGAATTTCCGGTCACCTTTGGACTCGGAAAAATCGATCAGATCGATGAAGTGAAGATCTACTGGCCGGGCAAAAGTGCGAAAGCGGAATCTTGGCGCGGTCTCAAAGTCGATCAGCTTCATCGTTTGAGTCAGGGTACAGGTACGATTATCAAAGAATGATCTAGATTGATTTCTGAATGTGATTCCTTAGATCTTATTTTTGATCCATTATTTGATTTTGATAAAAAACCGTTTTGAGTTCTATAGAATCCTGGGGATTATCGACTAACCCCAGGATCTGTTTTTTCTTGTCCCTCTCTGGGTAGAGAATTCAGTAAATAAGTCTTATTTTAATCCTTGAGTGGAGCTGATTCCTTTCATCAGGAAAATTCTAACCAAAATCGATTCATAATTGACCTTAAAACTTATATAATTTACGTGACCTCTCCGGATTTTATATATCTTTTAAATGCCGAAATAACTCATCTTGCGTGCTTCCATTTTTTTGTTATTTCACCTATCACTTAATCGCTGATCGAGAAATGAATGAGATGCGAACGAAATAATTGACCTCGGATAGTGAAAAGAATTAATAGGATTGATAATCCTGAAAAACAAGAAGTAGTTGAACAAATAATAGGTATTCAAACAATACATGGACTTGGTTAGAGATGAGGCAGAATAATTTCAGAGTGATTTTAGGGTAATTTCAGGAGGAATCATGATACGATTTCGCAGTTGGCTAAAAAAGAGTTTGGGAATTGCAGGAGCAGGGGCATTTACCGTAACCCTAATGGCAATAAGCTATTGGGCGGGACAAGGGGAAAAACAGATCGTGGCAGCGGCTCAGACTGCTGTAAACAATCCGTTAAGCAATCCCAATGAACCAAGCACCCAACCCGTTAAACAAGAAGATGGGAGTTTTGGGGAAGTTCCGCGAGTCATTGCCTATGTATACGGTAATGTCCCAATTACTCGAGAAGAATTTGGCGATTATCTCATTCAACGATATGGTGCAGAACGGCTAGAACTATTTGTGAATAAACGGATTCTGGAAATTGAAGCCGCTCGGAAAAAAATTACAGTGACTTCTACAGAACTGGATGCCGATATTGCTAAACTCTTACGCGAATCGGATATTTCGAAATCCGATTTCGTTTCCAAAATTTTGAAACGCTATGGGATGACTTACGAAGAATTCCGTGAAGATATGACCCGAATGCGGCTTCTGGGTGCCAAGATGTGCCGTGATCAGATCCAGGTTTCCGAAGAGGATTTACGCAAACTATATGAAAATCGATACGGTCGCAAAGCGGAAATTCAGGTCATTATCTGGCCGAGAACCGATCCGAATTACATGAAGCATGCAATGAAAGCCTATGAAAACATTCGTAAAAGTGATGCCGATTTCGATACCGAAGCGAAAAAACAGGCCGATGTCGGTTTGGCATCTTGTGCAGGAAAAGCAAAACCATTACCCCGATACAATCTCACGGGATCGAATGAGATGGAAGACGAAGTCTTCAAATTGAAAAAAGGGGAACTCTCGCGAATTCTCGATCAACCGATCGGCGCAGTTGTTGTAAAATGTAATGGTTTTATAGAACCCGAGAAGGGGAAAAGCTTTGAAGAGGTCCGTAAAGATCTCGAACAAGAGGTTATCGAACAGAAACTTGCCATCGAAATCAGAAAATATTTTGCAAAATTACGAGATGAAGCAAAACCGGTTCTCGTCCTCCAGGTAACCAGTAAGGATCCCACAGGGATTCAACGCGGGGCACGCAAAGCGGTTAACGAATTAATGAATCCTATAAATATGAATCCTGTGAATATGAATCCTAAGAAATAAATGATTACCAGTCTGCAT
>JAKBAI010000030.1:0-6810 GCA_021809185.1 Planctomycetota bacterium | reverse complement strand
ACTTGTCTTGCTCGCTTCGGTTTCACCAGAGAGCAAGAAATTCAGAATCAAGTTCTGATTCAAAGTAGTTAGCTGGTTAGATACTCAGGGGTTGGGAAAGGGAGGTCGGATGCTTTGCATCCGACCTCTTTGTTTTTGCGTAGTTTTCTAGCGGTTATCAGCTGATAAATGATGGATAAATCATGGCAGGGTTAGATATTCTTTAGAATATAGAGTTAAGTTACGGACAGAGATTTTCCAGTATCTTTTGTGCTAAGGCTTAAAATGAAGGGAGCAGCTTTGTTGGCCCATTCGGAGGGACCGGGGTAACTAGAAGCAGTTCGGCCAAAACATTCTCTTAACATATCGGTATCGATAATTCCTGGATTCAATGGGACGGCTACCATCCCAGAGGGTAATTCTTGGGCGAGCGCCAAGGTCATACCTTCAATGGCAAACTTACTCGCACAATATGGCCCAACTTCAGGGGAGACCGAGCGTCCCCAACCTGAACTGAAATTGATGATTACTCCCATATTTCTTTGAATCATCCAGGGAACAAAGGCTCTTAGAACATGAAATGTCCCTTTTATATTGATATCCATTACTTTACCGAAGTCGTTTGGATCGACATCCCAAATTGGGTGGGGTTTATTGATAATAGCGGCATTGTTGATCAAAAAATCGGGAGCATTTGGTATATGGGTTTGCAAGAATTTAAACCAGCGATAAACCGCATTGTAATCACTCACATCGACCGCAGAAAAATGGTGGTCGTTCCCATATCTTTTTTGTAATGATTCTGTGATCGCTTCTGATCGACTACAGCCGATGACGCGATGACCCATTTGAATAAATTTTTCTGCCAGGGCTTTTCCTAAGCCTTTTGAAACTCCTGTTATTAAAATCGTTTTTGATAAGGTCGTGTTCATGGTTAAAATCTCATTCTAAAACAATACTAAATTCTCGAAGGGAGAGGTTTTTAGTTTCGTTGTCAATTTAAACTCTATTTTGTCGATTTATATCTCGAAATATTACTTATGAGAAAAAGCTTTTGATCGAAGCTTTTTCAGATTTTTGTTGACCTATTTGATTATCCATTCAAGACGAAAAAGCCGTTCGGTTTTTCTTCCCTAATCATGTTTCCTAATCAGATTCCTCACTAGGAGACGAGCATCCTAATTCTGAATTCGATCGAAAACCGAGAAGTTAAAATGGAGCTAAACTCTCTATCCTCACAAGATATTTTATAAGTTTTTTTAGTATTTCAATAAATAAGAATTCTTTTTGGTGCAAATCGCGATATTCAGGGAAGCCTCGAGTCAATTATAATTCAATAAAAATCGATTTCGCTTGATTGTTTCCTATTATTGAATGGCTAAAACGATCACTCGCCCCTCGGGGGTGCCTACAGCAAGGTATTGCTCATTAGGGGACCAACTTAATTGAGAAATCCCATTTTCGATCGATTCCTCGAGAAGGGGAATCATCCTTTTTTGAAGCGTCCACAATCCTAATTTCCCTAAGGAATTCGCACAGGCAATCAGTTGTTTGCGCGGTTGAATTGCCATAGCGATCATCGGGCTATCCTCATCGTGGATTATTTCGTAGCACGGTTGGTCCCGATAGGCTTTTTTAACATCCACGACTACCAGATCGTTTCCTGCGGTTGCTAGGATATGTAGATTATCGCTCATCCAGATTACTTGATTTACACTTGTACTTGGTAATTTAAGAGCGAATTGATCGGTGCCATCGGGGCGAGTGAAGAACAAAAATTCGCTTAGACAACCTACGGCAATCCATTTTTGATCCCAAGAGGGGGCCAGACATTTTGCCGTAAATGGGATAGAGATCGTCGTCGATTGGTTGCTTGGAAGATCTTTTTGTGGAATCGAATGAATTACCAATTTTTCGTGGCTCCCAGCTACAAAACTATTCCCTTTAGGCAACCAAGCAACATCCATAATCATGTGATCGGATTGATTCCATTCCTGAGCTAGAAGATATTGTTTATCCCAGAGTTGCAGTTGTTTCCCTGCTGCCGTCAAAAAATATTCTCCTTTGGGATTCCAAAGCACTTTTTCAACCCAGGACTGCGAAGTTTTAATTTCCGATCCAGTAGCTCCATCCGATAAGTCCAGTATTTTCACTTTGCCATCTTGCCCAGCTGAACTGAGAATTGCAGTCTTCGGATGCCAGGTTATACAATTCAAGCCACCTGGATGATGATTTTTTTGGTAAACGATTTGATTTTTTGGGAAATCGATAACGGCAACTTCCCCACTTGCAGAACCTGCTGCAAGCCAATTCCCGTTCGCTGACCACTTTAAATCAATAACATATTCATCCAAAAGAGAATAATTTGCTTTGATGTGGATGATTGGCGGACGTAGCACAGCCATGGTGTTTTCTCTTGCGGACAAATTATATTGGACACTAATATTTATTCTTGGGTGATTGTTTTAATCGTTTAATCAAAATTGACATTGGTAATTCTTGGAACTCTTGGACTCCCCGTTCCCGTAGTGGCGCAATGGGAATAAATAGGTACCGAGAATACTCAAGAACTTTTAGCGGTGTTTTTTGGGGGTAGTGATCAAACGAGCAAACTCGTTCGTCAATTGTTCCCTATCCAGATTTTTGCCAATAAACACCAGTTTGTTCAAACGTTCTGTTTCTCCCCATTCCGAGCCTTCGGCAGAATCCAGTGTCATGTGCACCCCCTGAAAAATAAGCCGATGATTATTATCGGCAATACTCAGAATTCCTTTCATTCGATAGATGTTTTCCCCCTGTTCTGCTAATAAATTACTCAGCCAATCATTCAACTTATCCATATCGATATCGCCTGGAAGTTGAATTCCAATCGAACTTACGGCGGGATTGTGGAGAACTCGATAATCGGTCAAAGATTCGTTCAAAGCATCCGTTTTGCCTGCGGAAGTTTCTAGAGGATGCGCATGGCCATGAGAATGATGATCGCAATCGCTTCCGCATTTGGAATGATCATGATCGGGATGGGAATGATTGGTATGGGAATGATTAGTATGGAAATGATCAGGAGTTGAATCCGAAATACTTGTCAGACTGAGTTGACTAGTCAGTGTGAGGAGCTCGTTTTCTTTCTCTTCCAATCGATCTAAGCTGCCGCTTCCAATATTGAAGATTTCATCCATGGAAACATCTCCCTTCAGGGTACGCAGAATTTTTGCACTAGGGTTGATGCCATGAATTGCCTTTTCCAGAGAATGAATAGTTTCAGGAGTAACAAGATCGATTTTGTTGAGTAGAATGACATCGGCGAAGGCAATTTGCTGTTGCACCTCATTATCTGAAAAATGCTTCTCGATATGTTTACAATCAACCAGCGTAACTACGGCATCGAGCTGCAACATCTGTTTCAAATTTTCATCAAAATAGAGGGTTTGCAAGATCGGTGCCGGATCGGCTAATCCGGTTGTTTCGATGAGAATATAATCAAAACGATTTCGCCGTTTCAATAAGTGATTCAAGATGCGAATCAAATCGCCGCGCACGGTGCAGCATAAACAGCCATTGCTTGTTTCAAATATCTCTTCTTCGGCATGGATGACCAGATCTTGATCGATCCCAATCTCTCCAAATTCATTTTCAATAACAGCAATTTTTTTTCCATGGTGAGCTGTTAATATTTTGTTTAACAAAGTTGTTTTACCCGCACCGAGGAAACCAGTCAAAATTGTTACGGGGATTGGAGGTCGATCCATGATGAAATCTCAAATGGGTTAAATAGATGGGCATTATTTACAGTATAACATAAACCTTTTAGGGTTATTTTCAATTCCAGGAAGATTTTCTAAATCAACGGGGAAAGCCTATCGGTGTTCAATCAGGATTGGTTTATCGAACAGATGAACACCGAATTTTTTTAGCTTTCTCAATCCCCATTTACTTGACTTCTTCAATCCAAACATTGCGAAAATAAACTTTATTACCATGGGATTGCAAATGAAGAATACCCGGAAGCGGGCTTTCTTTGTTATCTTGACCCCCGGTGGGACGTTTAAGCGCTATCTTATCTTGAACTTTTACACCGTTATGCACAACGGTAACAATGGCATCTTTCGTTTTCTTGCCAGCGCTATCGAAAACAGGTGCGGTGTAATCGATATCATAGGTCTGCCATTGCAAAGGTGGGTAGCACATGTTTACCGATGGGGCAGAAAGGGTATATAAACCGCCACATTCATTATTTAATCCTTTTAATCCGAAACTATCCAAAATTTGAACCTCATAATGATTTTGTAAGTATACCCCACTATTCGAGCGCCCCTGACCGCGCGCATAAGGCATGTAGGGCAGACGAAATTCGACATGCAATCGGAAGCTCTGAAATGTTTTTTTGCTATCGATTCCGTTGCTGAGAACTTTTCCATCCGAAAGTTCAATGATCTTGGCATTTTTCCATTCATCGGTCGAGGTGCCATCAAATAGAACGATAGCTCCGTTCGGTGCTTTTTTCCCTTCCATCGGACTTTTGCGAACAACTCTTGTCAGTTTGCCTCTTCCACTTTGATTTTTTTTGGTCAGCTCAATTTTACCGTTGGCTATGGTTCCTTGAAAATCGTTGTCATCGACTTCCGCTTTATTCTCTTTCATTTTTGCTTTGCAAGACATTTTGTGCTGGCCGTCCCAACCATCGCCAGGTAATCCCCCTTTGAAAAGAACTACGTTAAATTCATCATTGCCAAGGGCAATTACTTGGGCACCCATTTTACCTTCTTCACTGTTGCCACTGAGATTACCACTATATTCTCCTTGAATCAGATAATCGGGGCCAACATCTTTTGGATCAACGATCTCTACCCTTTTTGGGCTAGTTGATCCTTTTTTTGGATTTGATCCTTTCTTTGGATTTGATTTTTTCTCTTGAGCAGAGATTGTTAGACTCAAAAACAGGAGAGCGATTAACCCTGAAAAACATAAACGGAAAACCGAATTCATAACTTACCTCAATTCGAACGTCTTGATAATTAGATTTTTCTAAAGGATTAATATCAGGAAAACCCCTCTTAAAAACAAGATCATGTCAATCGAAATCAACGATTTTTACTCGGTTTTTAATTGAACTAATTGGCCTTGAAACTCCTCCAATCAATTAAACCAAATCAATTTCCATTCATTTCAAGCTTTAATGGCGATTGAATAGTTCGATACATTAAATCAGTCCACCAAAATCAAGAACTTTATCATCGTCATGGTGAAAAATCATGCAAAAATCGGAGAGCAATAATTGGAAATATTTCTTGACAGAGGGGTTTAATCCATTAAGATAAATTTAAGATTGATATTCTCGAGGAGTAGTTTCTCATGAGTTCCCGAAAATTGTTATTGTTCCAATTTTTATTTTCTTTTGGATTTTTTTTAATTATCCTTCTCCCTTCCAGTAAGGCACAATTTCCTAATGGCCAGTTTGGCAGATCCCCGTTTCCGGGAGGCGCAATGAACGGTATGCCGGGTGCGCCTGGTATACCAGGTGCGCCACCGGGTATGCCTGGTATGGGGATCAGAGGTAATGCCGGTATTCAAGGTTTTCGAGGGAACATAACGGGTATGAATGGTGGGATTACGGGATTCAACGGAGGCATTGCAGGGATTAATGGCGGTATGTCTGGAGTGAACGGGGCCATAGGAATGAATGGTGCTGCTGGAATGAACGGTGGCATTACAGGGATTAATGGTGGATGCAGAGGTGGTATTAGCGGAGTTGGCGGAATGCACGGGATTTCTGGAATGGCGGGAGGAAATGGATTTATGGGGAAGATGGTAACGGTATATAGTTGCCCGCGATGTGGAGCAGAATTGGGAACTTCAGAAAATCGCGGTGAACTACCCAGTTCTTGTCCGCGTTGTAGTCAGGGGGTGCGTTATACGCCTGGGATCGGAATGACAGGGATAAGTGGAATTGGTCCACCAACCGGTTCTGGTATGTTGGGAGGCATTGCGGGAAATCCTGGAATGGGAGCGATGGGTGGACCTCCTGGGGGCTTTGTTCCTCCTGGTAATCCCCCTCCTGGAATGCCACCCAATTTTGGGAACCAAGGATTTACTGGGGCCTTTGGAGGCCCGCCCAATGGAGGCCAACCCAATGGAGGCCCGCCCAATGGAGGCCCGCCCAATGGAGGCCAACCTAATGGCCCACCTAATAATGGCCAAAATCAGAGTAATGGCGACTTAAAAGATTTGATGGAAGTTTCTTCAGGTCAACGAGAAGTATCCGATACTTCTCCTTTCACTTTGCCAAAATCGAATTCATCTGATGAACCTATCTCGGGCAATACAAAAAAACAAACCTTAGGCGATGTTAAAAATAACGACTTAACTCAGGAAGAATTGAAAGATAAAAAATCATCGACGATGAATCGAATCCTTGTTATTGGGGGGATTTTCCTTGGGCTTTCTGCAATCGGGATTATTATTTTTGTTAGCTTGAAAATGAATTCTCAACCTAGTTCCAAAGGACGATCAAAATACTTATCTAGGGGAACTTCGAGAAAAAAACAATCTCAACGTGCATCGTTTAATAGTCGACAAGACCGATCTGATCGGGGTTCTGAACGACGATCCTCAGAACGAACTTCGAATCGATCTTCTCTAGAAGAGTCCTCTCGAGAAGAGAGGGGGAATTTTGATCGAGATGGTAATAGAGGAAGTGAACGTAGCATGGATCGACGAGATGACCGTCGCTCTGATAGAGACGATCCCCGATCTCGACGGGATGATCGAGACAGAGGTTCCGATAGAGACGATCCCCGATCTCGACGGGATGATCGAGACAGAGGTTCCGAT
>JAKBAI010000029.1 GCA_021809185.1 Planctomycetota bacterium | reverse complement strand
GAAGATAAGAAAGGCTTCAAAGGTAAAGACTTCGAAGATAAGAAAGGCTTCAAAGGTAAAGACTTCGAAGATAAGAAAGGCTTCAAAGGTAAAGACTTCGAAGATAAGAAAGAACCTAAAAAGAAAGGAAAGAAAAAGAACAAAAAAGATTTTGGGCCGCGAAAAGAGGATGAGGATAACGAACAATCGGAAACAGCTCTAAGATCTGGAAGTTCTCCAGAACAAGGCCCAGAACCTCGAATCGGTTCTTGATTTTCCTCTACAATCTTTGATGATTCATTTTCTAAATATCAGATCGATTGTAGCAAACAGACTTCAATACTCTCGAGGTCAACCGAATATTTCTCTTCAAGGTATCCCTATTCGGGATACCAGTTTTTATTGGTGATTCATCGCTTTACTTATTTCTTTTTGGAGAAAATTAATATAATAATAGAGACAATCTGAATAAGAACGGTTAATATCATAAAATGAAGTCTCAGTAAATCAAAACTTAGTTATTCGAGAATCAGTCAATGGCAAACGTACAAATAGCTTTAGATTTAGTTAAAAATGGGTACCGTGTTGGGCTGGGATCTGGGCATGCTGCTTGGCGATTTATTGAGTTATTGGGCAAAAAATTGAGCGATAGCTTTCAAATTCAAGGGGTACCCGCATCGGAAGCTTCTGCAAAGCTTGCCAGAGAAGTTGGGATTCCTCTCATCCCATTAAGTGAAGATAGTATCTTGGATATAACCGTTGATGGTGCGGATGAAGTCGATCCAAATCTTGATTTAATTAAAGGGTATGGCCATGCCCTAGTCCGAGAAAAGGTAATCGCAGCTTGTTGCAAACAATTTATCGTGTTGGTTGGTCCTGAAAATGTAGAAGCAAAATTGGTTCCTCAACTAGGGACACGCGGAAAATTACCCGTAGAAGTTATTCCCTTCGCGGTGGGATTTTGTCGTAAAGAAATCATCCGCTTGGGTTTGCATCCTCAACTTTTAATGGATGGCGCCAAACCTTTCGTTAGTGATAATGGGAACTATATTCTGGAATGTGAAACGAAACCGATCGAACGACCAAGAGAATTAGAAGAGGCATTAAAAAAAATTCCGGGCATTGTTGGTAGCGGCCTCTTCCTAAACATGGCTGATAAGGTGATTATCCAACGTGGAGATCAAATCGAAGTAAAAACCAGAAAGTAGTACAGAAAGTATAGAAAGGGGCACTTTTTGTTCATGAAATCTGGCTGGCTCAGAAGGCCCTCATATACCCATAAGAATCCTCATAGGAATCTCATTTCACCAAAAACAAATTTGGTGCCGTGAACCTGTTATTAGTTAACGGATATTCTAATCAACGAAGAAATTCCCAAACTGCAGTTATTATTTCGCAGTGTAATAAATCTACACCTGAAATTATAGAGATCTCAATATCGGCTACTCATCAACTATTCATCTAAAATATCGTATCCGTTAAAGTTTTCTAATGGGCCTTGATTAGCCATAAATCTTAAAGGTTGATCAATTCTGCTTGGCTCCTTGTTTGATCCAGTTCTTCACCAGTTCAATATCGCTTTCATCCAATGGATTTTTGGGTGGCATTAATTTGGCCCCTTTCCCAATCATCGATTTATAAAGAAGACTTTTTTCTGGGTTACCTGGCACCACTAATCTCGAAACTCCAGCAAAGGAACTTTGCAAATTGATTCTTTTCTTGGCTTTTTTAGCATTATGACAACGATAACAACTATTCTCCAAAATCGGTTGGATGTCTTTCGAATAACTTACTTTCTTATTATTCGGATTTCCTTTGACTTGGTTAGGATTCAATTTTTTACCCGGTGCGATTCTTGGCTTTTTTGGCTTATCGTCATCATCATCATCGTCATCTCCTTTCACAAAATTTGCTGATAGAAGGATCAGAAAGATGGGTATAATAAAAATACTTCTCGAGGCGAAAGATCGGAATCGAAAATGGTAGAACAGAAATCGCATAAAAATTAATACTTCTCTTATATAAATTGATGGAATTACCAAGGGAACCATCAATGGAACCATAGGAAACGATGTTGGGAACATCCCATGCACAAAATCGGTTTCACTCTCTTTACGCAATTGTATATCAGAACCAATTAATTTGAAGTGAAGCCGATTAGAAGAAAAAACAACGAAATTCCTTAACATCTAATGAGATTCAAATAGCACAGCGACTCAAAGAATCAGTTGAGTGAATCAAATTCAGGATTGCCGATTGTCAATAATCGCCGATTATTGGAAAGTTGATTTCTTGGGCGACGCATGGGTAGATCATTTGCGAATAATTTATTTGTGAATAAATCATTTGCGAATAAATCATTTGCGAAATATAAAATTAACGATGAAAAGAGATTCGGGAAGTTGGATTCGCTTATCGAGCGCGAAAAATAATTCGACCCTTCGTTGTGTCATAAGGAGAAACTTCGACCTTTACTCGATCGCCGGGAATAATTTTGATGAAATTTTTGCGCATTCTTCCAGCTACATGGGCTATAACTTCCCCCCCCATATCAAGCTGAACACGAAATTGGGTATTTGCCAACGCTTCTGTCACTTTACCTTCTAACTCAATTGCTTCTTCTTTTGCCATATATTCCTTTTTAGCTAAAACTAAATCAATAAAATGAGTATAGTCTTCAAATCGAACACCGATTGAACGCAGCAATTCATTCGAATAAGAAATAATATTGGAATCAAATCTTTAATAAGAATCGATTTTCTATCCATTTAAACGAAAGAATGTTGTTATTCTTTAAAAAGGGATTTAGCTTACACCCATTATAAGAAAAACTCATCTTATTATCTTTATACAGCAAATCGAAAAAATGTTAGTAATTTTTTGCAATTTTTATTAATATCGCGTTAATATCGCGGTGCCCCGCGATAGCCAACATTATGATTTTGGCGAGGGCGGGATTGTCTCTGTTCTTTAACTTTTGCCTCATTGACAGTTAGATTTCTGCCGCCGAATTCAGCTCCATTCAGTTCCTGGATCGCCGCTTGGGCCTCTTCCGAATTGGGCATCGTAACAAATCCAAACCCGCGTGAACGGCCTGTTTCTCGTTCACATACGATCTCTGCTTTGGCTACTGTGCCAAATTCTTCAAATAAGGTTCGTAGATCTTCATCAGTACAACGCCAGATAAGATTACCCACATAGATATTTGTCATTTTCAGCTTAACTCCTGCAGGATCAAATGAGAAAGTTTTCTGATCCTTTAGTTGGGGATTCGATCTTATTTACAAATGATCACTTCAGAAAATTCAAAGATTGAATGTTCTGATTTATTTGGTTAATTTGTCGCAGATCGGGAGAGAAGTTTTGACCGCGAATTCAATCCTAGGGTACCAATTCACTTACTCGATTTTGTTTACTCGATTCTTGTCATTTTTTTCATAACTAATCGATTTAGGCGTGCCATTGAAAATTGGTTTACACCTATTTTTCTAAAAAATGTAAATAATCATATTTTAGAAATTACTGTTTCAATCAACGCTAATCATAAACATTAACAAACTTAGCAACTTTACTGATTTCGCCATCTAATTCTGAATTCTATGAAACACTTGGAGAGATAAAGTGATCAAAAATAACTGGAGAAAGTTATTGAATATTATTACGATAGCAAGATTACTTTTGTAAGTCAAGTAATATTCAGAAATTTGACTTTCATTTTTTTTATCTCCTGAGTCTTCACATGATTATAAAATTACTAATCATAAATTATACTCCCATTTCTTATTCTCGATAACGGGGAGCGATTCCCATCTCAATGAAACAGTACAGTTCAACCAATTTCCGTTCAGAGTAAAATCTAGCAATCAAACATTCCTCTGATAACCAATCTCAGGTTCGATCCATATCCCCGCCTTTCGATACGTATACCCGGAGCAGTTAATCAATAAAATATAATAGTCTCTAAGTCCCAAAATATGGAGAAACTCTGATGAAAAACAGAAGTAACTTTGAAGAGAATCGATCGAGTTAGTGATATTGGGTAAAATGACAGCCGAGAGAAATTCGGATTCAGGATTGATAGCAATTGCTCTATCAGAAAATAATACGAAAGGGTATTGGTAACCAATCTTGGCTACCAATACCCTTTTGAGAATTAATCTAAAAATTTACGAGAAAGATTCTAACGCCCTTTGATCATCGGCAAAGGAATTAAATCATGATCACGCGAAAGATTGCTTAATTCAGCTTCTGAGTGCAGAGGATCGTGGTCTTCGATAGAAAGAATCGATTCGTGAATGTCGTTATCAAGAGAATCGAGCTTGGTCAAAGAAGGTGATCGTAGAGACAAAGGATGATCCGAACTGGCATCATGATTGGAACCACATCCTGAGCTTGAGCTACAGCACGAATTATTATCAGAAGAAGCGCTTAAAGAACTATCTCTTGAGGAACTATCTGGAGAAGAAACCCCTCGATTCCTTCGTGCGATTCGTTCATTTCCTTCTGGAATAATAGCGGAACGTGACCCCTGGAGTAGCGAACTAACCCCCCGAGTCAATACCGGCTCGATCGTGTTCGGTTTATCCTGTGCCTGATAGCGGATGAGCATCCCTTCGTAATTACGGACCACGACTGCATCATCGGATGCGGAAACGAGATAGTTCGGCATGATGGGAATCTTCCCGCCCCCGTGGGGACTATCGATGACATAAGTTGGGATTCCCAGACCAGACATATGACCTCGCAACCCTTCCATGATTTCGATCCCCTTCCAAACGGAGGTACGGAAATGACCCGCTCCGATAACGGGATCACAATGGAAGATATAGTAAGGTCGAACCTTGATCCTAAGTAAGGCACGCATTAGATTGCGCATGGTTTCCAGATTGTCATTCACCCCTTTGAGTAAAACGGAATGATTGTTTACTGGCATCCCCCGTTGAAGCAAAGATTTACAAACCTTAGCTGATTCGGGGGTTATTTCTCTTGGATGGTTAAAATGAGTTTGAATCCAAACTTTCTGGGTCGATTCTAGCAAATCCAAAAGTTCTTGATCGTAGAGACGCATCGGTAAAGTTACGGGTACACGGGTACCAATGCGAATGACATCGACATGCGGAATCTTTGCCAGATTCGAGAGGAAGAATCGAAGCTTGGGCATAGGTAAGGTAAGCGGATCCCCACCAGAAAAAATAACGTCACGAATTTCTGGATGAGTAGCAACATAATCGATCATCCGTTGATCATTACGGTTAATGGCATCCCAACCCCCTCGAACCATGGTCGCGCGCTTTCGAGTACAAAATCGGCAATACATGGTGCAAACATGCGTTGTTACCAACAAGACTCGATCGGGATAACGATGGGTCAGACCAGGAACAGGAGAATCTTTTTCTTCGTCAAGGGGATCTTCTAATTCGTATCCAGAAGGATTTTCTGCTTCTAGAGGGGAAGGAACCGCTTGCGCTCGAATTGGATCATTTGGGTCGTTTGGATTGATTAAAGAGAAATAATATGGTGGAATCGATAACTTATATTCGCCTTCCAGTTCCCCTATGCGTTCAAGTTCTTCTGGAGTGAAAGAGAGGAGTTGGCGTAATTGGCGAACTGTTTTGATGGCATTTTGCGATTGCCATTTCCAATCCGACCATTGTTGATCGGATACCGCTGACCATAGTGGGTGACGTCTAGACTTACTCGGAGGTTCCTCTTCGTCGTAGTTACCAATCGGCGGGATTGGTAACTCGGAAAAAGGAACTCTCGCCTCGGATTCATTCATACAATTGCAATGACCTCCAAATTAGGAGCATAGAACCTTGACTCCCGCTAGTCCTAGGTTCTGTTATGTTAGGTTTTTTTGAAAGAACAATTTTTACTTTTATTCTCTCTACAAGCTATAGTAACGTTCGTATCGTGAAACACAAGTCCTTCTTAGTAGATTCTGTGAGAGTTTTACAAATTTTTTTCCATTTATTGTGATATTATCCTACTTTTTCCAACTTTTATCTGATTTGCTTCCTTATTTCCATTTTTGGGTAATGATTTTTTCCTCTTGAGTATCTTCGCAAATCATCATCTTACTTCTGTGTCCTTTAACTCCTGACACCACCTAGATCCAGCTTTTACTTTTTGTTTACTGTCCTGTAACTTTTCTTACTTTTCCAGAGACTGAGCTAGCACTTGTTGGTTGAGTTTCGACCAGATTCTATTTCCTTACCCAGTTAACATCATCAACCTGAACATGATCTGATTCCAAGATCCCTCAAACTGCTATCGATGATCTTGTTAAGGTAATCCTGAATGCTTAAAGAATATGTTAATACAATTTTCTTCAAGTGAATCCACTTTCTTAACCGATTAGATCGGTATTCTTCGACAATTTATTTAACTATTTTTCAAACTATATGTGATTCTATTTTTAAAAGCATATAACCAATCGATTTCCATTTTCGATCATCCTTTATCCTTGATCATCCTTTATCCTCTTATGCGATGGTCATTTCATAGCTCTCTTGAGTAACCCCTTAGAGAACCCTTAGAGAACCCTTAGAAAATCGAATCGTTGTCGAGCTTGATAGGTAAAGGGATTTCGATCGATTTCCTGTCCTGAAGAGATTATCCCTGAAATGAGAAAGTCTCCGCCAATTCAGAACCTCGATGTACAACATCTGGGAATAATGTGTTGGTTCCTCTCAAAACAAGAATCGAGTTGATATCAGGAATAAAGAACGATCAGCATGGAGGAAACGAGGAAACTGACAAATCCCATCGATCAAAAGAAGCAGAAAAGAGAGCGCTAAGGGAGTTCAAAGAGAGCGCTAGAGGAGAGAACTAGTTCTGCTCGATTTTTAGGGTAGTCAGGGGTTGATATCATTTTCTGTGTACAGGGTAAAGTTCTTTTGAGTCAGAACCTGAACAGCGGTTTCATGATCATCGACATGAATGGCCAGAGCATTGCTGCCAACAGGACCGATTCCCAGAAGGATGGGATAAGCATAATGGATACTTACTTCCGCAGCAAGCAATGCCTTGCAAATCGCGGCGATCGGTTGAGGACTATCTGGGAGCTGAACCACCAGTAGATCACTTTCCGTTACAGAGAATTTGCCAAGATGAAAAATTTCTAATGCCCGTTCCGGGTCACTGAGCACCATTCGGATAATCGCACAATCTGCAGAATCGACAATCATTAGCGAGACAATCCGAACTTCGCTGCTTTCAAATCGGCGCACCAGATCCATCAATGCCCCTAATCGATTCGCTAGGAAAACATTATACTGACGGATACTTGGCCAATCACGTCCCCGCGAGATAGCATAGTCAATATCGGCTCCTTCACCAAAGCTCATATTTCATCCTCAAAAGTTTATTTGTGTAAAGTATAAAAGAAGTAGGGTATCGAGGTCAATCGATTCTTGGCTAATCTTTCTTATTTTCCTGTTTTTTTTCTTCAATTATAGTAAACCCAGGGGGTCTTTTTCTATTTCTCCTAACTTACTCTGGTGAAAATCAGCGAACCGATCCAAGGGAACCACTGTTTATGCGCTACCGTGGACGATTCGTTACTTCTCTCGCTTTGTGGTCTCTTGAACAAAACAATGATCAATCCCATATTTGCCGTTAGAAGAATCAACTCTACTCTTTAGAATGATATATATTGAAATCGATTTCAATATATATCAGAGTAAGATCATCGGAATATATCAGAGTAAGGTCATCGGATCAAAAATTATTATCATAACTTTTAGAATCATGAGCAGTGGAGCGACTCGAATGGGCAAAGATTGCCGGTAAGAAGTATGGGAGAGTAGACTGAACGAAGAGGGATCTATTTTGTAGAATATAGTTTTAATTATTATTTACGGAACTGAATGGAATATGCACTCAATTGTTCATTATCCTCATCCTAGTTTGAGGAGAGTTGCTCAACCGATTACATCGATAAGTAAAGAATTAGAGATCCAGGTTGGGGAGATGTTGGAGCTGATGTATAAAAACGAGGGGGTTGGATTAGCCGCGAACCAAATCAACGAAAATAATCGGGTAATCGTGATGAATTCCACAGGGGATCCGACCAAACCAGAATTTGAATGTGTAGCGATCAATCCCTCGATCCTGGAGCAGAAAGGCTGGACAGAAGGGCAAGAGGGCTGTCTGAGCTTACCAGGTCTTTACTACAATATTCGCAGGGCCAAGAAAGTAAAAGTCCAAGCTTACAATCTTCGCGGCGAACTTTTTGAAATGGTGGTTACGGATTTGGAAGCTCGGGTTTGGCAACACGAAATCGATCATCTCGATGGCAAATTATTTATCGACAAAATGGGGACGCTCGGTCGTAAAAATTGCCAGAATGAGATTGATGAACTCATTGCCGAATACTACGAGAAGCAAAAAGATGGGTTGATTGATCCGCATCTCCAACCGATCCTCTAAAATTAGAACACTCTAAAATTAGAACGGCAAAATAGATTCAAAGCAGTTCAATCATATCCATCTCTATTCAGCTCACATTCTGGATTGGTTCTCAAAATGATTTGAATCTATTGTTTTGAATCTATTGTTTTGAATCTATCTTTTGAATCCTAAATGAGTTGAATGCGAATCTTAGATTCGTTCCCTAAATTCTCACCAGAGATAAAATTTCGAGTAATAATGAGTATGATTTAAATCTCCCAATACAATCGAGTTGTGTATTAGAGTAAAACGGTGTTATAGAGTCTTTTTATGGGAGTTTTGCCAAAATTCGTTAATCATAAAAAATCCCGATCCATCATTTTTTTTGCGATTCCTTCCTCAACAGATGAATTTATTCGCAAGATTAAAATGTCTAGCGAATCCGGACTTTGAATGGAATAATCGTTCAATCCAAAAGATTAAATCGGTATGATTTAAGTAAGATCGGTTAACGAGATCCTGTCCAGGGTCTAGAACTTAGCGGAGAACTAAGTTGGTTAAAGGCTCTAAGAATAGTAAATAGCTAGAATAAATATATTCGTAAGGAGAGATAGGAATGGCAGCTTTAAAGATAATCATGATGGGAACCGGAAAATTTGCGGCACCTTCATTCGAATCTCTTCTACGCGGTGAAGATCGGGTGATTGCTTTATATACTCAGCCCGACCGCGATACGGGATCGCGGAGCACTTCTTCGACTAGACAAATTGGTCGCGGTCTCCAAGAAATTGCTTTAGAGCATGAAATTCCAATTTATCAGCCCGGAAAGGTAAATGAACTTGATCAGCTCGAATTTTTACGTTCGATGCAACCAGATTTATTAGTGGTTGCTGCCTATGGGCAGATTCTTTCCCGATCGCTCTTAGGGATTCCACGGTTTGGTGGAATAAACGTTCATGCCTCGTTACTCCCGAAATATCGCGGAGCTGCACCGATTGCTCGTGCGATTCAGAATGGAGAATCAGAAACGGGAGTAACCATTATTCATATGTCTCCTGCGTTAGATGCGGGAGACATGCTTGCTCAACAAGCGATTTCAATTGATTTTAATGAAACGAGCGGAGAACTGGAAAACAAACTCGCGAACATCGGAGCCGAATTGCTTAAACAAACCATCCAGCAACTAAAAGCAGGAACCTTACAAAGCATCATTCAGGATACCGCACAAGTAAGTAAAGCACCAAAGTTACAAAAAGAGGAGGGGAATATTCCATGGCACCTCAGCGCCATCGAGCTTCATAATCATATTCGTGCGATGCAGCCGTGGCCCTCCGCATATACTTTTTTTGTGCGCCCCAACAAACCCACCCTAAGAACGATGATCTATAAAACCAGACCGATTACCGGACTTAACGAGGATACCTTAACAGGTTCGTTGGTCGAGTCTTGGAAAGAATTGCCCGCAGGGAGTTGGATAAGACATCCAAATTATCCACAAGAACTCTGGGTTGCCGTTGGGTCGTCCCCCCGATCTGATTCCACGCAACGGGACGTGATCGCCATCGAGGAGCTTCAGCTCGCGGGGAAATCAAAATTAAGTGCGGGCGAATTTTTGCGCGGCCACCCCTATATGCCGGGATACCGATTTAGCAAGGAAGCAACTTCATGATTGATAGAGATCATTTCAACCTATCCTTGCGGTTTACCTATTTTCGGTTTTGCAAGACCGTCAATCATTAATTTCCATTATTCGTTGAAAAGCTTTGGTAACCTGTTTGTTGAATATTGTTGTCATTAATGGTATTGGTCGGAGAAAGTGCGGATGGATTGTTACGATTATCGATAGCAACAATCATATCAAGGGCATAGGAGTTTTGAGGTTCATTTTGCAAAACAGTAGAAAATTGCTGTTTAGCTTCCTCAAATCGGTTTTGCGAAAAAAGGATTGTGCCAATCTCTTGCCGAGCCTGAACATCGCTACAGCTTTTCCGCAAAATTTGATAACCTTCATCAATATGGCCAGCACTAACCAGGGTTCGGCCTAGATGTCTCTGGAAAGATTTGTCTTCAGGTTTTAATTGCAC
This sequence comes from Planctomycetota bacterium, assembly GCA_021809185.1. GTDB lineage: Bacteria > Planctomycetota > Planctomycetia > Gemmatales > Gemmataceae > JAKBAI01. Next base: position 22,364 of record JAKBAI010000029.1, on the reverse strand, counting down.
AAGCTGACGAACACTGTCTAGAGCTGCCGGGTAATTGTGTTGTAATCGGCTTTGAATTTTAGCTTGGATCAGCCATAAGCCCGTATCTGTTTTGTCTATTTTCAAACCTTTTTGACAAATTTCCAAGCCTTTTTCCGTATCTCGATTTTCAAAATAGACATTCGCTAGACCACGATAAGCACCAACATTTTTTGGATACTGCTTTAAAACATTCTGATACATGATCCGAGCATCATTTAAAAGTGATTCTTGTTCTAACGGGGTGCGCGGAGGAGATTGTGATTTAGCGGCGTTAACTTTCTGATCGGCATAAATCAAAAGTGTTTCTGGGCTGACCGGTTTTTTATCCCGCGGATCTTCCATCGCCACATTCGGAGCCGGAGCAGCTGAATTTGTGATTGAAGAATTAGATGAATTCAACAGATTATTTTGTTTGGGATGAAGATTGCGACAACCCGTGAAGCTACTCAAGCCAAAGACAAGCATCAGAACTATTTTACTATACCGCCGACCTTCCATAATCGACCTCATTAATGTAGATTGTCAAAAAATCCCTGTACGCCAAGTAGCGATTGCCTGTCCTGTTAAAAACAGATTTACAACTTTTTATTGAGACTGTTTTTCTTGAGAGAGTTTTTCTTGAGAATAATAATCAATAATCCCGTTTCTATATTTTTTGCATAGAAAAAAGGATCTGCTACCACTTTATTGTATCCCTTTTCACAATCTTATTTGCAGTATTATTAATACCACAATTAACAGCATTATTTAACAGTATTATTGATGACGATTCATTTTAACTCTTGCACAATCTCTCAAATGAATAAAGACCCCTCAAATTCAATTATCGAACGACTCCGTAGCAAATCCGAACCGGCAAAACCAGTTTTTCTTTCCGCAAAGAAAAAATTCTCGAGAGAACAATGTAAGCGGGTATAATTCTGCTCCAAGTGAGGACGCATCTTATCCAGATTACCGGAACTCTGCAATGAAAGTCGTAGCTGCTTCCATGACCAGCTCGCGCGTTAAATGCAGAGGATAACGTCTGTATCGACAAATCGATTGAACAATCTCCAATAAATCTCGGCAATCACTAGCGCGCGGGGAACGACCGCGATCGTAATAGCGTTCGTAGAGATAATCGATCGCTTCTGGGCAAGGGTTCATTCCCAATTTGCGTGTGAAGTTATGGAAGATTCGTTCGTAGACTTCCCGTGTAGGGGCCTGAATCTCCACTTTGTGGCGAATACGCCGTAAAAAAGCATCATCAACGAGGTCTTTCGGGTCGAGGTTGGTCGAGAAAATAATCAATTGTTCGAAAGGAACCTGAAATTTTTTGCCATTAGCGACAGTCAAAAAATCGTGGCGATCTTCCAAGGGGAGAATCCAACGATTGAGCAAGTCCTTGGGACTGACAATTTGTCGACCAAAGTCATCAATCAGGAAAACACCGCCGTTCGCTTTGAAGTGAATCGGAGCCTGATAAAATTTAGAATCACGATTATATTGTAGATCGAGCATCGATAGATTTAATTCACCCCCCGTAATGATAACTGGTCTGCGAATTCGAACCCATCTTGCATCTAAATTCCCAGTGGTTAAAAGTTGCTTCACCACCGAATCGGTACCATCGTTTTTCCCCTCTTCCACACTATCGTCAATAACATGGAGCGAGGGATCATAGACCGTGATAATATTACCATCAGCGATAAAGGCATGAGGGACAAATATCGAATGTCCCGATTGATTCATAAACTCGCCAATACCGCGGGCAATAGCGGTTTTCCCGTTTCCCGGCGGGCCATAAATAAAGATCGAACGCCCGGAAACAATCGCAGGGCCAATCGCGTTGAAAAGTTCTTCTCGTAAAACCAGATGAGCAAACGGGGCATAAAGCTGTTCGGGGGAGCAGGTAATCCCAGTTACCGATTGGCGATAGGTTTGTTCGATATAGTCTTCAATTGGCACGGGGGCAGGACCAGCATAGGCACACAATTCCATAGCTTCTTGCGCACGTTTTCGCCCCATATCGGTCAAGGCAAAGCGATAACTGACTTCGCCAACCAAATCTCCCCCAGAAACCTCAATCGCTTTTTCATCTTTCAGAAACTTTAGAGGATCTTTGATTACTTTAAAAGGGAGACACAGAACCTGCGCTAGATCACGACCGATCATGCCGCCACGCAGATAAATCAACTTTAAAATCATTTCATTAATAAACCCCGAATGCAGCCCTGCCGCTTTAAGCGATTCTGGCGCTGGCGGAGCATTAATGCCTCCGGTTCGATTATCTGCATTATAGGAACCTGTCTGCATGATGAATTATTCTCCTCAATTGGAAGGAATCGTCTTCATCCTCAAAGACTCACCTTTCACGGATTCGGATTATTACCCGATAACTCCGGGATATTCCTGAAACCAACTGCTGTATTCTACTTATCTAACTTTTACTATAACCCAAAAAAGTGAGATTCGATTCCGATTATCGGAGAATTCAACTCGGTTGACCAACTTCTTCAAATTCTCTGAACCGGCTAGAAAAAAACCGAGCCAAGTACAACGAATCTTTTTTGCTCTCGGAAAACTTCTAAGCATTCCTCCATTACAAATGTCTGAGATTTAACGTCTACCTGCCCGGGAAATAATAAATACGCTCAACCCACCTAAACAAAAGGCAACCAAAGTAACTCCAGAGGTTTGTCCCAATTTCTTTTTCCAGTAATGGAGAAAATCGAGCCAAAAGGAAGCAAAAACTATATTCGTTGAGGGTTGCATCTCCGCGTGAATAATGATTAGTGGAGGATTGATAAGGCGATCTTTAGAAATAGATTTTTTAGAGATAGATTTGTGGGACAGACCATCGATATTTCGAGCGCAGATCGAGAAAGGAAATAAGAAAAGGATATTTAGAATAACGAAACTGGGCAAAAATTTAAACCGATTCAATTGGAAAATCAAAGTATTAACTCCCGGAAACATCTCAGATGTATATAAATTGCAGTTGATTTCATAATAGCTATAAAAGTAAGGAAAAGCCGATGAGTCAAATGTTAAACGACTCATCGACTATCTCCAAAGATTTTTACAGTTGGCAAGAGAATCAAGGTTAACGGGATTGCAATCCGCCAGTGCCTGCACCAGCACCAGAACCACTGCCACCACCACCACCAAATCCAGCACCACCGCCACCCATATTCATGCCACCACCGCCCATCATACCCATACCACCGCCCATGCCGCCGCCCATCATACCCATGCCACCACCCATCATACCCATGCCACCACCCATCATGCCCATGCCACCGCCACTCATACCCATGCCACCCATCATCATTGAACCCATATACATGTAATTTCTCATCATCAATGCTCGGCCTATACCGACACCCGAGATGGCAGGATCGGAAGGATCATGTATAGCAACCTGAACAGGGATAGGTCGACCAACTGTCTGCGCTTTGACATAATCTTGAACCGCTTTGGCTCGATTCTCGTTCAGAGTTTTAATCGCTTCAGCGGTAAGTTCTGGATGTTGGGGATCGTAAGGGGGCACATCGTGAGCGGTTTGAATTAAAAATAACGGATCTGGTTCAGGTCGCCGACGGATTAACTGATCGATTTTATCGCGACCTCCAAGGGTCAATTTTTCGGTTCCTGTTTCAAAATGGTAGTTCCAGATCGTCTGATCGAGAATGTGACCATTTTCAACTTGAGGGGCGAAGCCAGCAACCACTTCTTGCCGAGCTGTCGAACTATATCGTTCAAATTGGCACGGATCGACCAAATTTCGATAACGTGCTCCCCCCATACATCCAACTAACCCAATACTGCCTGCTAGACAAAAGAACCCAAAGGTTCGTTTCCATAAACTGATTTTCATAACTCTCCTCCCTGAGAAAAACAATTGAGATTACCTCAATTGTTGAAAATTGCTGAAACAACCAATTCTTTTATTATGGGCTTTGAAATGTGCATATTCTAAACTTATCTATACTGTTTATTTTTACACACTCCGACACGATCATATCAATTATTGCTTTTTAGAACCCCTTATTATTAGATCACCCTATCTACTCAACTTACTCAAATTATTTACCTTACCCGACTTCCCCTTTTTCTCCTGAGCCTTGTACTCTCACCTATCTCATTGAACTTCCACGAATACCCATCATTGCCGATCGTATTCAAATTGTTCATTTTTGCATCGGCATTTTGGATTATTATTCCTCAAATAAATTCCATAAATCTCGATTATTTCAGGAGAGTATTGGAAATCTGGACAGCGGCTGGTCCAACCAGAACGACGAAAATGGCTGGGAAGATAAATAACACAAGAGGGAAGATGAGCTGAACCGCTGTCTTAGCCGCTTTTTCTTCCGCAATTTGCCGTCTTCTAGTACGCATCGAATCGGATTGGACACGCAGAGCTTGGGCGATACTGGCACCGAATCGATCGGCTTGAATGAGAATAGCAGCAAGGGCTTTGACATCGTCGACACCGGTACGGACACCCAGATCGTGCAGCACTTCTCGGCGGGTTTTTCCCCATTGCATCTGCATATTGGAAATCGTTAATTCTTCGCAAATGACTTTGGCATGACCTTTCATTTCCTCATTTACTTTGCGCAGAGCAGCATCCAAACCCAGACCACTCTCGACACAAACAACCAGCAAATCCAGGGCATCGGGGAGAGTTAAGAATATCTCTTTCTGTCTAGTCGACTTCAAATGGCCCAAAACTAGTTTGGGTAAAAACATTCCCATGAAAGCGAAAAAGACAATCCATTCAAAAGCTTTTAAGGAAAATCCCTCATTCGATAAAAAATAGATAAGAGCGGGTAACGTGAAAACAATCAGAGAGATTAAGCTGATCCCCGAGAAGATTAACGGAGCCGATTCGCTACGAAATCCGGCATTGGCTAGAGTTAATCGTAACTTATTCCTCTCTAATTCTGATTTCGATTCGACAACCCCCCCCAGACTGGAAATGGCATCTTTAAGACCAGAAAATCGTTTTTTGGCATCGGAAGAATTATTATCGAATTCGGTCTGGAATGGCGAAGACCTTCTGTTGAGCATATCTAGACGTTCTTCGGCTCGATTATTATAATTCGAAATCAGGGATAATAACCACCAGCTCCCCATCATCACCACCAAAAACACAAAAAATGGGGTAATATCTGACATCGACAGCGCTAAAACAATCACGTTTATTTCTCCTTGTGTGCATCTCTGGTTGTATTCGATTGCGTGTATATCATTTTGAAGATTTACTCGATTTTACAATGGGCAACAACAAACTTCACCAGGTGAAGTTGCCCTATTATTTGCTTTTTTATACTTTAATATCAACAATTTTCTTGATGGCGTAGGCGCCGATCAACATCAAAATAATCGCTCCAATACTCATTTTAATCCCCATCTCATCGGTCCAGAGTAGCTCGATATAATCGGGTTTCATGGCTAACATCATGAAGAGTAGACCAATAGGCAAGGCGATCAAAACGATCCCGGAAAGACGGCCTTCTGCTGTTAGGGCCTTGACTTGACCCAGAATCTTGAAGCGTTCCCGAATCACATAACCGATACGATCGAGAATTTCAGCTAAGTCCCCCCCGGTCTGTCTCTGGATAGCAACGGAGGTAACAAAGAATCGTAAATCTAGATTAGGAATTCGCTCAGATAGACCACGGAGACTTTCTTCGAGAGGGATACCCAAATTTTGTTCTTCATAAACCCGCTTGAACTCTTTGCCGATCGGTTCTGGCATCTCTTCAGCGACAACGTGCATCCCGGAAGCTAAGGAGTTACCAGCTCGCAGTGCGCGAGCAATTAGTTCCATGGCATCTGGAAGCTGAGCTTGGAATCGTTTAAGTCGCGAATTACGTTTGAAAATCGCCCAGAGAAATGGCAGAGTGAACAAAACCAATGCCGTTACCGGAGCGATATACATGTTAAGCAAAAAGACACCGAGTAGACCACCAACACTTCCTAGAGCAATAGCGATTCCAAAAAGTGCACTCGGTCTGATGTTGACATCGGCCTGTTCAAGCAAAGAGGTGAAATTCAATACTTCTGGCATCAAGCGATCAAGCAAACTGCGCGTATCTGATTCACGAAGCGCTTGCCGGACGATCATATCTGGGGATGATTCACTTACCATCGATTTACCAGCAAGAATATCCAAGCGCCGGGAAATCTGTTCGTTATCATCTTTTTTTAGGGCATAGACAACCCCTCCCGCACAGAACGAGACGAAGAGAAAAATCAAAGCTAGTGAAAGTATATCCATTTTTATATCTCATGCAAATCGCGTCAGGAAATCCTTTTCACAAACTTGGTTATTAGGTCACTTCATGCAACCATCTGGTAAATTTTTTTTCTACAATTCTTATTTCTACAATTCTTATTTCTACAATTCTTATTTCTACAATTCTTATTTCTACAATTCTTATTTCTACAATTCTTATTTCTACAATTCTTATTTCTACAATTCTTATTTCTACAATTGCTATATGATGAAAAGATCTTTGCGTTCGTGGGGATCTGTATTCCAAATACGACAATTCACCAAAATCGACCTATATTCCTAAAATATAGTTCGTTGAAATTCCTACTAGATCACACTCAAACATCAGCAAATTCTGCTCAATCGATTCTGAAACATTCTGATTCTGCGCCAGCAGAAAAGAACCCCCATTTAATCTTATAGTACAATTCAACCGAGAACGCAATTTTAATCGCGCAAGAGAATCCGTTCTGCGAACATATTAGAAGGAAGTTTAACCCCTTTTGTTTCGAGCCGATTAACGAAAGTTGGACGAACACCGGTTGCTTCAAATTGGCCAAAAGCACGGCCATTCTGGTCAACCCCTAACTGGCGGTATCGGAAAATTTCCTGCATAATAATAATATCTTGTTCCATATTCATTACTTCAGTAATACTGGTAATTTTTCTGGGACCACCCTGCAAACGATTGGCCTGGATAATCAGATCGACTGCCGAAGCAATCTGTTGCCGCATCGCTTTGATCGGTAACTCAAAGCCGTTCATCATAATCATCGTTTCAAGACGGGACATCGCATCGCGAACCGCATTGGCATGCAAAGTGGTCATGGAACCGGCATGACCGGTGTTCATGGCCTGTAACATATCCAGTGTTTCACCGCCACGGCATTCCCCAATGATGATACGCTCAGGGCGCATACGCAAGGCATTTCGGACCAAATCGCGTGTTGTTACCGCCCCTTTACCTTCAATATTCGGTGGCCGTGTTTCCAATCGGACAATGTGATCTTGCTGCAGTTGTAATTCCGCTGCGTCCTCAATGGTAACAATACGTTCATCATGAGGAATAAAACTGGAGAGAGTATTCAACAGAGTGGTTTTACCGCAACCGGTACCTCCGCTGATAATGACATTGAGCCGGGCTTTAATACATGCTTCCAAAAGCATCGCCATTTCCGGAGAGAAGGCTTTGTAATTCAAGAGATCTTCCAGTTTTAACGGATTGGAACCGAATCGGCGAATACTCAGAGAAGCTCCATCCAAAGCGATGGGCGGGATAACCGCATTCACACGCGAACCATCAGGCAATCGCGCATCGACTAGTGGGGATGTTTCGTCCACTCGTCTACCCACTTTGGAAACAATACGATCAATAATTTGCAACAGGTGATCGTTATCGCGAAAACTGATTTCTGATTTTTCCAGTTTCCCGCGCCGTTCCACATAGACCTTTCTAGGACCATTCACCAGAATATCACTGACCGTTGGGTCTTTCAGCAACGGTTCCAATGGACCGAATCCCAGTGTTTCGTCCAGGATCTCCTCGATCAGCTTTTCTCGTTCCATGCGATTGAGAAGCGGATTTTCGGTATCGCACAGATGTTCGATTACCCGGCGAATATCTCGGCGCAAAGCCTCGCTGGTCAGATCTTTGACTCGGGTAAAATCCAACCTTTCTACCAACTTGGCATGGATCTGCTTTTTCAGCTCTTCCGTATTTTTCGAACCAGCTTGGCTCCCGCCGCCAAATCCGGAATTGAAACCGGAAGGTCGACTGGACGCCATCTGATTTAGCTTCGATAACCCTTTTTGGACTCGTGACATGTTGTTACCTCATATGTTGGTTCTAAGCGATTAAAACATTTCCATCCTGAATTTACTTGTTTCTCTCTACCATTTTCTTTCCCAATTCACCATCACTAGATACTACCCATTCTTATACTACCCATTTTTATACTACCCATTAGAGGGATATTTTTATTTTGCCATCATTCTAATCGATATAACTTATCTACTGATTCCCAGAAGTATATCGCTGCTATAGGATCAGCTAAACCAGCCCCGTTTTTTAGTTTCATTTTCTATAGGTTTACCAGAAAGCAACTGGGTTAGATGGGTGAAATTTTGTTGGAGTTTGGCTTTAGGGGCATGTTTAATCAAAGGGGTACCATCGATCCGAGCGGCCATCAACGGCTTGGGATCGTTGGGAATTTGCCAGTAAATAGGTCGGCCAATGACCTCTTCTGCTTTCTTGATGGTTATCCCCTCTTCTTGGTACTCCGACCCGACCCGATTCAAAACAACTTGGATCTTATCATTCATTCCCCCCTCATTCCCAAGAGAGTGAAGCAGTCGAACAACATTCCGCAAACTACTCAACTCCAATTGAGCGATAACCAGAATCATATCGCTCAATCGCAACCCCATTTGATCGGTAGGTAAGAGAGATTTTGATAAATCGAGAATTAAATGAGAATAACTGATACGCAATAAATTCAGAATTCTTTCGACATGCCCTTCATGAACGATACCGATTTCATTCAATTCGAGAGGATGCCGCAAAACAGAAACGCCACTTGCTGGATGTTTGATCATCGCTCGGCGCAAGAAATTCATATCGAGTCGCTCGATATTACGAGCCAGATCGGCTAAACTGAACATTTCATTCGCAGGTAATTCCAGGGCGACATCGGCATCTCCCAGAGCGAGATCCAGATCCAACAACGCAACCTGATTATTCCCCTGAGATTGAAAAGTTGCCGCTAAATTGACGGCAACCGCCGTGCAACCAACACCCCCTCGTGAACCAAGAATCGAAATGATATTCCCACTACTCCCTTGTACACTCACCTGACCTGAAATCGAAGTACTCGACTCGTTCAAGGCTTTGCGTAAAATAGAAACGAGATCCTCTAAGCTAATCGGTGGCGTTAGAAAATGCTTCGCCCCTTTCTGTAATGATTGTAATAAGGAATTACTATCGGAACAGGCCGTTAAAATGGATAGCTTGGGATACTGTTGAGCAATCTGGTTCACGAGCATCAAGGACTTATTCCGGTCACTATCCATCTGAATAATAACCAGATCAGGATTCGATTGAGCGATCACATCAGGAAAGTACTCATAACGGGCACATTCAGCTTCTAACCAGACGAAATCGACCCCGAGTAAAAGGGTTCTCAGGGCTTCCCGCGATGACTCGGAAGGATCAACAATAGCGATTCGTTGCATAATCTTTTTTCACCAATTCAAGTTAGTCTGGATCGATCAAATACTGATAGAAACCAAGGGGTACTTCTAAAGTAATTCTTTCTCTAAAAATACCCCTCATCTAGTCAATCATTCAAGTATAGTTATCTCAAGTATAGTTATCTCAAGTATAGTCATCTCAAGTATAGTCATCCGGACCAAAGGCTTATAACTGTTTGTTTGATGAGGAGTTACCGATAACTCATCGGTCACTCCTATATCTAATCATTTGTTTACTAATAATTCCTTGATCATCGTTTACGGAGCAGGAGGAATGACCTGAATCTGAACACCGGGATCGTTGGTATTGATCACCGTAGAGTTATTATCCACATCATTCATCACGCCCGATTTACTTCTGGGAGGTACTACGCTAGGTGGGAGCTGAGCTGGAGTAGGCAATTTACCCGTATTCGGCGTAGCCGTTGGAGTGGTTGTACCCGAATTCATGCCCATCATCGGACTGCCGTTCCCGCAGGTTCCACTGGCACAGTTTCCATTGGTTCCGCCATTCGCTCCGCATGGGAATTGCTGTGCGGTTGGATCGTTTTTCCAAGGAGCACGATAGCGGCGACCTTCAAAGACATTGCGTTGATAACGGGGTAATTCCAGCATCGATTCCATGAAAAATTCAAAGTCATCTCCAGGTCTGGTTTCACGCCCGGGCAGATGAGTTGGAACCTGATTGCAGGCCATCGGATCGACCAGATGGGGCGTTACCAGAATAATAGTCTCCTGTTCCGTTTCAGTCTGGCTAATCACGTTAAATAGTGCCCCCAGAAACGGTATTTCGCCTAAAACAGGTACTCGAGCAGCTGAGGCTTGGAGAGAATTTTGGATCAATCCACCAATTGCAAAGGTTTGCCCCGATTCCAATACAACCGAAGTATGTATCGTTTGCACATCGAATCCTGGTACAGTGCCAAACGATGTCGTAATTCCTAGAGCGGTGTTCACCGTTCGGATGGTCGGAGAGACTTCCAGATAGATTTTGCCATTACCATACACCAGCGGCAGAAAGTCTAACTGCGTACCGATCGATTGGTAAGCAACCCCAGGACCGTTAATCCCTGATGCCGCACTCAAAGTGGCCTGTTGACCACCGACTTGAAAGTTCGCAGGTCGACCCGATTGTGTAACCACTCTTGGTTCAGCCAAGGTTTTAGCCAACCCTTCGGTTTTCAAGGCTTGTAAAAGCGCTTGGATCTGAGTGGGAACAATCCCGAAAATCAGATTGGGTGAGGCAGAAGGTATAGCTGAAGCAGCACTGGGAATAAGACCAACTGCCGCAGTCGAGGTCGCTGATCCTGTACTACCCGTGCTAGAGGTCAATCCACCAAGAATACTGCCGGTGCTTACCGTAGTGCCATTGATGATAAAGTTGAAACCGCGCTGGCGGGCTTTCGAACGATTCACCGAAGCTACCACGACATCGAGCTGAACCTGATGGACGCCACCAATCTGAATGGCATTAACGATATTGGCATTTTGGCCCCCCACGGAAGAGGCAACTTGCACCACTGTGTTTACATCTTCGGCTCGCGCTACATACCCTGCCAGAACAATGGTTCCCCCTAAGCCAGGAATCAGGTCGATGTTGGCGGTGGGGACCACACGCCGCAGAGTTGTCCGCAACAATTCCAGATCTTGCTGGACCACGATTTCGTACTGTTCTTTACCGCCATCCACATCCGTCATTTCTAGAATAACGGTGCCAACCCCTAACCCGAAGATAATCGCTGCATTTGGCTGCAAGGCATCGGGGGTTGCTTTAACTACCCCTTCTTTATCGAAAGAGATAGCGCGGATAAGTTTTTTATTTCGCATTTGCAGGCGAACACTACCCTGTAAAGGAACAATCAACGCTCCAGTTCTGTCCATCTTAGGGACAGGGGCGGGTCGCGGGATATCCTTATCTTGGGTAACACCTGTACTACTGACCATCAATAGACCGGTTGCTGCCAAACCTGCTAAAAACCATTTTTTCATTCGTCGCATTGAGTGCATCCTTTCTACTCCCTTAAAAAATTTTCTTACGAAAATTATTTGACTAATTCACCCTTTTCATTTTTGTCGCCTGGAGAGATGTTCCCCGAAGTTATTTTTCTTAAAGCATTTACATTAAAATCGTGCTTCAAGAGTTATGCCATCGTGGTTCATTTCATAGGCTCTGTCATCCTAACCCTTTTTGACCTAACGTTTACCAAGTTTATCTACCGCAAGTTTATCTACCTCAAGTTCCCCCTAACTCAACTAACTCGCTACCTCCTAAAAAAGTTACTTCAAAAAGTTACTTCCTCACCTCGAGCCGCCAACTTACTTTTGTCAAGAAAAAATGGAAACGGTTATCCTTTGCCTGATTCATCAACCCATTGTAACCGTTCCACTTCTCTTTTTTTCCCTAGCAGTTAATTAGCAAGACACAAAGAAGCGGATCTGATCCAGATGACTTACCCGTTTTGGAAAAGAGGGTAACTCTTTATTCTTCTCGGTGTTCGAATTTTTCGCATTCGGTTTTTTATTTTCATCGCTAGAATTCGTCTTTTTCTCTTCGTCTTTAGCAGAATCTTCTTTATTCATATCTTTAGCTGTTTCATCCCCTTCGTCTTTAGTTGGTTCATCAACAGATGAAAGATTATCTAAGGTGGTTCCTTCATAGTGAAACACCTTTTTCGAAGTCGGTCCAATGATGATAACTTCGTGATGAACTTTTGGCGTTTTGGAAGGTTTTGGTTTTTGGACAACCGGTTTTTCTTTAACTAGTTCTTTGTCGCTCAAAGCTGAATCAAACAGAGGTAATTCTGCCAATTGTGGGACAATAACCACTTTATCTTTCAAACTAGCTATATCTTTAATCGCCTTGCTCGGAACAGGGATGGGGAACGATTTCAATTCAAAAAAATCATCCAAATTACCAGCGGTTATTTTCGTATTGAGCGGAATATCTTTTTTACAGAAAACAATCGATTCGGTTGTCGGTTTCTTTTCTTCAGGAGCAACATTGACTGGCTGTTCATCAACTACCATCGGTTCAGCAATCCGGGTATTATCTTTCGCATCTTCATCAGATAATAACACCAATCGTAAATCACCATTTTGATTTTCTGCTAAGTGTAACAATTTGGCTTGGTCATCAGTAACTGCTAAAGAAACCGATTGTAAATTTTGGAGATTTCCAACTCCAGGGCCACCCCCTTCGGCTCGGCGATCACGGTTATCCGTTGCTACCACCAGCATATTGACAAGGATTCGTTTAGAAACTTTTCTCGATTTATTCAATTTGGAATCAACCATTGCTAACACATCGACATAGCTCCCCGGTTCGACGAAACCGGTAACCGCGCGAACGTTATCGATTTTGATACTGTAGAGTTTCTTGCCGGGAGGCAGAGCGATTCCCGCTGTAGCATTGATATCTGCCAGGGGGAATGGTTCTCCCGCGCGGATCGTTCGAACTAATTTTTTACCTTTCATCGATTCTGCTTCTCTCACTACTTCCGAGCTGAGCACGCCCACTGGGTAAGTTTTTTTCCCAACTAAGTCGGGTATATTTTTTTCATCAAATGCGGTTCCAACCGGAATATCTTTTTTCGCAACTAAAACTTCAATTGTTTCAATTGCTGGACCTCTGGCACCCAATTTGGTCGAGATTGCTACGGCTATCAAGCCGCACACAACTGCCGCAATTAGCACAAATACATTTTTCGATTTCATGTGGTATCCTCAAGAAGTTAAACAAGATTTAATCTAAACAAAGATTCAATCTAAACACAATTTTATCATGATCATTCGATCCCATTTTGTCCCTTGGCCGCAACCATTTTCAGAAGTGTCCAATTATGGTTACAAACCGATGTCAACACTCATTTTGCGGGTATTTACTGGGTCCAAGCCATCTCTTTTAGCTTTCCAAACTTCATTTTTATAAACTTGCAAGTGTCTATAACATTCTTAGCAGGCTAAAACAGATTTTGAACTACTTTCCACACAACTCATCACCTGGTTCCTGAATAAAAACTTGTTCAAAAACCTTTTACCAATATCTCCCTAACTCCACCGTTCGTAAGTCCATCCTTCAAACTCACTCCGTAAAATCTCTTTACTTAAAATCTCATTACTTAAAATTTCATTCCATAAAATCTTAATCTTTTACTGGCACCTCTCAAGTAGCCAAGGTATCTCTGGGACAGAACCAGAATCTTCTTAGCGAACCCACCTGGCGAAAATTTCGGTTAACACGATTTTTCCACCTATTTCCTAACTGCGACTTTTGATGTTACCTAATTTGTTAAAATAATCTGATTTCATCAATCAATCAAATCATGACATTTGGCATCATCAAATGCAATTCGACTATTCTGCCGAATCGTAGCACTTTTTTTTAGTTAACGAAAATCATTTTCCCAACGTATTTTTCGTCTTTATGGATATTCATACTTCAATTATTCTGGATATAGCGAAGATACTTAATTAGCGGATTTGGTGAAAAAGACTTAAGACAGCGAAAATGCCAAAGATAGCAAAGATAATGAAGCAGCTAATTAAGTATTTCTATCAATTAATGAATTCTAAATTTTAAGAATGCATAAGGATTTGACTGTGTTGCCATGCCAGATAAGCAAGATATCCAACAAACCCAACACAGAGGGGTACTCCATAAGGAAGTCGAACCCATTTGGGTCGGCGCTGATTAGCGCGTTGTGCAGCAGCAGCTGGTCCCATGGTTGTCATCACGCGCAGATCGCGGAAAATTTCTTTGAAATTTCCTGCATTTTCACCAAATTGTCTGCGTAAAATCATCATGATGAGACCGAATATCCCACCTACAATTGCACCGGCACAGAAGGCAATGACCAATATCTCAACACCATCTTGCCCACCAAAATAGGCACCAATCCAGGCACCGAAGCCCATCTGCATTTTAACATCGCCTTGCCCCATGCCGCCGATTGCTAACATAGGAAATAGCAAGAAGAAGCCCATGATGGTACAAACTAATGCAGAACCAAGACCGCCCGATCCTGCATCGATAGCGATACCAAGATCATGGCACAAACCTAAACCCCAACCACTTATCACTAAAGAGAGGGTTAACCAATTTGGCACTTTGAAGGCCCATCCGTCGATAATCGCTGCGACGATCATACCAATACAGACCACTACCACGGGGCCAAGATTTCTTAACGCTTCTTCGCTTGAACTGAATTGTTGCCAGAGAATGTGAGACAGAAATGCTAGCAACATCAGACCGAGTGCGATAAAAGGCACTTGTGCCATTTGCATAATAAAAGCACGATCAATCCCCAAGTCATCCTGGGGAAGTGATGGTGCTGGAACATTTTTTAACTCTGACGCATGAACTGAAGTAGTCATCTTTTCCATAAACCTCATTAAATTTCAATCAACCATTATGAACAAAGGAAATTTTCTATTTCGCTTGACTAAAAAAGATTACCTGGTTTTGGAAATCTTTGAAATCATTTCCTAACCACGATCCTATCTTATATGGATGTTTCCGTTATCGAATATTTTTGAATCTCTGGTATTTCTACCAGTTATTCTGAATAATTTTCTCTTCTCGATAACGATCATTCTTCCAGAACAAATTGACTCTCATGGTTTCATCATTCCCACGAGTTTCAGGAGAACAAATAAAGAACGCCAACGACTCGTCCTTTCATTATCCTCACGGTTAAAATAACTCCTGCTGGATTTACAGACATTATCTATCTGTTTGATAATGGCCAATCTTCAGGTGTATTTCATTCACTCCGGATCACTTTAGTCAACAAAAAATCAACCCCTCTGCGCATCATGTCGAATCTCCTGAAGCAAGTTGAGAAAAAATGGTAATTTTTTCAAACTTTGCTCGTTTATGGTTTGTTGCAATTGTCGCAATCATTTCAATTGATACAATTCAACAAAATTGATCGATTCAAGAACCTGCTGCAGTATTGAGCGTAATATTCGAAAAGACACTGTTCGTATTCGTACCCACCGATTTTATTGCCACAATGCAAACCACAACAATCAGAGCTAACATAACCGCATATTCAACAGCGGTTGGGCCATCTTCTTGGCGTAAAAATCGAACAGCTTTCTGCATGAATCGCTGATACATATCACCCAAATCTCCTCGGTATTGTCTCTCGATTGAGCAACAAAATACCTATTTATAGACTTTTTGCTAATTCTCAAATCCAGGTTTAAACCTATGTATTTAAGATCAAAGCGGAATCATACCATTTCGATCGTATTGTCACGGAGGGAGGGGTGCCTATACCGTGGTGCCAGGTTCGGGTTTCCTGCCGAATAAAATTCAGAATGATCCTTACTTGCTCGAAACGTAGGACAAATCCGCATAACTGTCAAATAGAGCACGAGAAAAATATTGATTAATAAGCTGATTTTTAATGAATTGGCACAGAGTTTATTTATGAAGAAATTCAACCAAGAATGATTTTGTATCTATTATTACAAAAAATAAACGACTTTTTTCTGAAACAATGCCTCATTTTCAGGAATCGAAAAGTGCTTTGGATAATTTATAGAATGGATCGAAAAAGAGGGTCCACCAAAGTAACCGTTCAAGAATATATATCTTCAGTTTAGGGAAGGGATAGCGCAGGCTAACTAGCCTGCACCACAATTAAATTCTTCTTACTGCCTACTGCTATCTGCCTACTGCTATCGGCCTACTGCCATCGGCCTACTTTCCCCGCCTACTATTTAAGCCCTAGGGTGAAATTTTTTATGAATCGCTTTGAGCCGATCTCGATCAACATGGGTATATATTTGCGTGGTACTGATGCTAGCATGTCCTAACAGTTCCTGAACGGTGCGCAAATCGGCCCCTCCTGCTAGCAGATGGGTTGCAAAACTATGGCGCAAGGAATGCGGGCTGCATTTTCGCGGTAACCCCGCGCGCAAAACATATTTTTTGACAATGACCCACAGCATCTCCCGCGATAATGGCTTGCCAGCCTTGCTGACAAAAACACGCTCCGTAGATAAAAACGGTTTATCGACACCCTGGCCGCGATCATGAAGATAACTGCGCAGAGCCTGGATGGCACGTTTACCTAAAGGGACCACTCGTTGTTTTCGCCCTTTCCCAAGACAGCGGCAAAAAGCACTGTCTAAAAAAAGATCGCCGTGTTTGAGATGAACAACTTCTGAAGCCCGGCAGCCCGTCGCATATAGGACTTCTAACAGGGCACGATCCCGCAGGAAAAAACGATCCCCTACTTGGGGTGCTGCCAGTAACCGCTCGACATTATCGGGGGACAAAACCTGAGGAATCCGCTCCCACAAAGCCGGTGAACTAAGAAGCTCCACCGTGGTCGCATCCGCGAGCTGCTCCAAATACAAAAATCGATAAAACATTTTCAAAGCAACCAGATGACGCGCAACACTCGAAGGGGATAACTTTTCTTCTCGTAAAAACGAGAGATATTCTGCTAATTCTGCGAGCGTAGGTAAATGAAAATCGGTACAAGCACCACTAAAAACCCAATTTTGATAGCGATCTAAATCGCGACCATAGGCCAAAACCGTATTCTCTGCCATGCTTCGTTCCGCTTTGAGATAATAGAGAAATGCTTGGATCTCTTGCATCAGCTCGGCGTTTAAACCGGTTTTGTTCGTTGTTACTACGGCAGGTTTCATAAATACCACTCTTATTACTGGGGAATCATATTTTTACTTTAACATTTTTTTTGGCATAGCACGTGGAGATTAAAATGAATTGAATCTAAAATTATATACACTTATGATAATTAGTTCACATTCATTTTTCAGAATGTCGAGCTATTTGCCACAGAGCAGAACGCAAACCGTGAATCGCTTTGCCCCGGTGGCTTAAAGCCTGTTTAACACTTAGACTCAATTCAGCAAAAGTGCGATGATATTCGGGAATTAGAAAGAGAGGATCGTAACCGAACCCTTCATTTCCTCGTGGAGTCAAGATAATTTTTCCATGGCATCGCCCTTCACTGCGTGCTCGAATTGATCCCTCAGGATCGGCCAAAGAGGCCGCACATACATAATAAGCAGGACAATCAGTCAAACCAAGAAGCTTTATCTCTTCGACAATTTTCCGATTATTCGCAGCATGGTCGCCATGAACACCAGAATACCGCGCCGAATAAATCCCTGGTGCCCCTTTTAACGCAGGAACAACCAATCCACTATCTTCCGCCAACGTCCATTCCTTCGTAGCCTTCGCGTAAGCAGAAGCCTTGAGATCCGCGTTCGCTGCAAATGTAGTTTCTGTTTCTTCAATTTCCTTCACTTCTGAATAGGAACATAAATCTAAAATCTGAAGGGGCAAATCTTTGAGAAGATCGGTCAATTCCAATCGTTTTTTGGGGTTGTGGGTGCCGAGGATCAGCTTGGGATTTTGCATAGGCTACTCGAATTATAGGAATCTTAAAATAATTATAGGGATCGATTATCATTTTCGCTGGGTGGGGCATTCTGCTTAGGGCATTCTGCTTAGGGCATTCTGCTTAGGGCATTTCCCTATGTTTACTTTCTCTAAGTAATTATATCTGGGAGTATCCCGATCTCGATCCGATTTTTGAAGTATTCTTAGTAAGAAGAGAGCCAAATAACCGTCAAAATTCGCTTTAAGATAATCTTCAAAATGGTTTACCGGT
Source organism: Planctomycetota bacterium (assembly GCA_021809185.1). GTDB lineage: Bacteria > Planctomycetota > Planctomycetia > Gemmatales > Gemmataceae > JAKBAI01. Next base: position 4,166 of record JAKBAI010000029.1, on the reverse strand, counting down.
GGCGTTTATGTTTTCCCGCTTTAGGATAATATCCAAGAATATCGCGAGCGGATTTTTCCCAATATCGGCTAAATCGGCGCGGAATTTCGTCATAATAAACTAGGGAATCTCTAGGCAGAATAGCCACGGTAGCAATTGCGCCGATTTGAGCGATTGTACTGCGCAAATGAGGGTCTGGATGATCCTGAACAACGATCTCCTGGCACCCATAATTTGTACAAAATGATAGTAATTCTTCAACAGGATTCCCGCATCGAATCTCTTTGATTGGATTCGCCAAGGAAGCAAAAAGCTCACTAACTCCTTCGTGAATAAAGCGCAACCGGTGAAAAGCGATCGGCTCACGCCGGAGCCGTGGTTCATCGAAAATAAAAAGAATCGGTTGGTCCGGATTCTCTCGGAGCATTTGCTGATCCGGATGGAGATTATAATCGTGCAGCCAGAGACATTTCTTAATTTCCATATTTTTTCCCAAGGGGGTAATCCCTACATAAGCATTATATTATGCGGCAGTAACCGTTCAAAGGTCAAGGGGCTTAACTGAGATTTAGATAAAGTCATCGTCCCGAACTTACTTGATGAGAGCGGTTTTGATAGCTGTCCCAATAGATCGAGTAACTCTCTGCCGTTTCCATTTCCTTTTCCCATTTCAGAATCAAACTTTGAGTAGCGGGTTATGATGAATCTTTGAGTAAAAGTAAAGACAGGCAAGAATGACCATCCCACGGGGAGTCGAAAGAGAGAGTAATCAATAGATTTTAGGTCGATTCCCTTCGAAACAGAGCTTTCTAAGCAGAGCTAGTACACCGATTAGGGAACGGCTTTGAAGTGCAGTATATATTATTATACTATTCTTTTGTTCCGATATAAATCAAAAATAATAGAAATGAGTAGGGACGAATTACTTTCTTTACTTTGGGTAGATGGAAAGAAAGTAATTCGAGAAAAACCGTTTAGAAATTCAGAAACTTTCAAAGATTGAACTTGTTCAGAGTTTGCTGAATACGTTGAAGGGTTACTGATTTGCCGAGAATTTCTAGGGTATCGAAAAGACCGAAACCGATTTCGCGGCCCGTGGTGGCAGCTCGCAACGGATGCACCATTTCGCCGGGCTTGATGTTTTGCGCGGTGCAATAATCGTGCAATACCTTATCGAGATTGGCAGCAACCCAATCATTCGTGTCGGTCAATATTTTCAGGAATGCTTGGAGGTGGTCGCGTGCTCCTATTTTCAACAATCGTTTTTCAACCGCTTTGGGATCATAGACCAGTTCAGCCATGAAAAACGGCGGGCAGAACTGCAAAACATCAGAATAAAGTTTAATACGGTCGCCACAAGCTTCGATAATTCTAGTAAGCAAAGCAACCTGGCTATCACTAGGGGTTTCTGGCAACCACCCAGCGCGGTGTAGATAGGGTATCCCCATTTTTACTTTTTCGGCAGTGGGAACCTGGCGCATATATTCGCCATTCACCCAGTAAAGTTTATCCGGATCAAAACTAGCAGATGAGCTGTTCACGCGCTCCAGAGAAAAGTGAGCAATCATCTGGTCGAGTGGGATCAGCTCGCTTTTATCATCGAGAGACCAACCAAGTCGCCCCAGATAATTGATCAAACCTGCAGGGAGATAACCGAGTTCCCGATAAAAAGCAACCGTTGCGGGATTGAGATCGTCGCGTGCCTCGATCTGTTCCGGGGTATAACCGATAGCCTGGAGCTTATCACTGATCTCTGAGGTGACAAACTTTTTCATATCCCGTTTGCTCAGTTTCTTTTTTGATTTCGGTTCATTCACCACAGGGACATGCGCCATTACGGGAATAGAAGCCCCAAGTGCCGAGAACATGAGCATTTGGGTAAACGTATTTGTCAAATGTTCCCGAGCGCGGACCACATGGGTGATTTTCATAGCTATATCATCGATAACCGAGGCAAAATTGTAAATGGGGCTACCATCGATGCGTAAAATAACCGGGTCGCTAATCAGATCCGATTTTTGTTCACAGTGGCCACAAATTGCATCGGGTATAATAACGGTTTGATCGTCAGGAACACGAAAGCGGATAGCTGTTGGTTGCTGCAAATATCGTTCGTAGCCTTCTCCTGGTGGTAAATCGCGCAAAGGGCCACGATGAATATAGGCCCTTTTGGCCTTTTCCGCCCGTTTTCGTTCGGCATCGAGTTCCTCTTTGCTAAGATAGTCTGGATAGGCAAGTCCCTGCTTCAGCAAATTCATAGCCTGTTCGCGATAGCTTTCCAACCGTTGAGATTGAAAATATGGTCCAACCGGCCCCCCAACTTCTGGACCTTCATCCCATTGAATTCCCAACCAACGAAACCCATCTAAAATGGGTTGTAACGCTTCTGGGCGATTTCTTTCGCTATCGGTATCATCGATCCTCAATATAAATTGGCCACCCAAATGACGAGTTAAAAGCCAGTTAAATAAAGCGGTTCGCACCCCACCGATGTGTAAATACCCGGTGGGACTCGGAGCAAATCGAGTTCGAATACTCATTCCAGTTCCTTTTGAATCAATTTTTAATTACTTTTATGGTATCTTTCTATTAAATCCGAGCCAGGGTTCCACCTCTCTCTTAAATGATATCCCCCTATCTCTCGGAGTTTTTTAGTAGTAAAATCAAATAAACCACTCGTTCGCTTTAGCTAGGTGCTCTCTACTCTCAATTCGCTGAATTCCCCTCCATCATTAAAAGCGGAGATACAAGGGTCGATTTTTGGTCACTTCTATTGCTTTTTAGATTTTTGTCGCTTACGATGATTACGCAATCGTCAGAATCTCTCGCTCTATTCATCCCCTTTTCCATCCTCGTTTATTCCTTGATACAACCTTTTTTATTCTTCTCGGAGAACAAAGAAATTGAAAATAAAAAACATCGATAAGCCTATGGGGAAAAGTCTTCTGTTCTTGCTAATTTGATCCGATCAGAAAGAAAGGATCAGAAAAGGCAATCGATGATTGGCATCGATGGTTTGTATCCATGATTTGAAAACCAAATGGAATCGAATTCTAAACTAGAAAACGCACATGATCCCAACTATTATTGTAACGGTTCAGGAGGTGTACTCGAAATGTGAAAGTCTCATAATCGTTTCTAATCTATTGATTAAGGTAATTTACTTGAAATTAAGATCAGCGGGGAGGGGTGTAACCTCTCCATATTTTACGACATTATTTACTCATCGGTCGACGATGGAGAACATGCGATTTAATTGGCGATTGGTTGATGAGCGGCTTTTTCTGATTTAGCCAACAATTGATTGTTGTGACAGTTAACGAATAAAATCCACAGTTTTCGGGACGAGCAAGTTAACTCTCGACAATCAGGAATCATACCCCACACGCTTTGTCCCTCGAATTGGTATTTGCCTATGGAATTCGGATTTTCTGTAACCAGTTAAAACTTGTGCCCTGCGAACAATTACAGATTAAAGACCACACATATTATTTTAGAATTTTTCATTAAATCAATTCTTATTTTACATTTTGTCGATACGGTATTGTGAAAAAAATAAGGTTTGGAATAGAAGATGCTACAAAAAAATGTTGTGGTTAAGAACCTAATTACGAGATGTTATTTGAGATTAGAAGCAATTGTAAAAGTAAATGAAGCAACGGGAGGAATGTAAACAGCAAATCAATTTTTTCAACGAAGTTAAAAAGCATTCTTGAAATTGGTTATCGATGTGTTTAAACTAGAAGACAAGATCACGCTTCAGGTGATGAAATAAAATTTCAAACTCCAAATGATATTCAAAAAGATAGAGGTGATTGGTCATGCCCAGTTTGGTATTGTTGCGAACACCGCAAGGGGAAGCTCTAGGAGAAAAATACTCCTTAGGCTCAACACCATTGGTATTAGGCCGTTCTCCAGATGATTGCCAGATCGTCCTCCCACAGGAAGATGTTAGCCGAAAACATGCGCAAATTTGCCTGACCCAGGGGGTGTGTTACATTGAAGATCTCAAAAGCCGGAATAAGACCTTTGTCAATAATCGAGAAATCGTTTCTCGCACAGCGTTAAAAGATGGCGACCGTGTAAAAATATGCGGATTTATGTTCTGTTACCGCGATGAAAAAGCGCAAGGAGTTAACAAACCACAACCTAAACCGGGTGATGAAATAGCAGAGGAGTTAATTGAG
>JAKBAI010000028.1:2179-32964 GCA_021809185.1 Planctomycetota bacterium | reverse complement strand
GGATTTGTGGAAGCACCTCATGCACAAAAGATGCGACGCAGTCGCACCATTCGCCTTGGTACGACGTTTTCACGCCGGAGGCGTGTCGGCCTGTAGCCAGGGGTGAAACCCCTGGAACCTTTACCATTCCGCCACGAGAATTGGGAGTATTAATGCAGGCGATCCGTTACAGAGCCAAGGCGAGCGGGGGACGTGAGTCCCCTGATTCTTTCCCGCGTTCGTTTTTGAATAATTTTCTTCAAGGTCAAGATCAGATGAAAGATCATTTTGTTTGATCTGATGATTGTTAGAGCGATTTTGGCCGTTTTTGCAGAAAACTCAATTAAATCATAGTAATTCTTTTGTGAATTGTTGAATTAAATACTGCCAGAAAAAATGAACTTACTAGTAATAAAAGAATGCCACCCAGTTTCAGTACTCTCTAAACAAGGGGATAAAATGATTTTTCAGCAACGTGGTACGCTATCGCGTCGTGGTTTTTTACAGCAAGCTAGCGGCATTTTAACCGCATCTGGTTTACCGTTATGGTATTCACAACAACTAATTGCATCGGTCGAACAGCAAACCGCTGCAACTAAACAATTAACATCGTCTCCGAATGAACAAATATCTATGGGAGCGATTGGTATCGGATCACCGCAGTCGCGTGGGTTGGCGATTTATGGACAAGCCAAAATTCAAAAGGGTGTTCGATATGTTGCCGCTTGTGATGTTGATAGCCGGCATTTGGAGCGTGCGCTAAACATCATGAAGAGAGATAAATTCACGGATGCCAAAGGGCACAAAGATTTTCGTGATTTACTTGCTGATAAATCGATACAAGCGGTAACGATCGCCACTCCAGATCACTGGCATGCTTTGGTCGCAATTGAAGCGATGAAACGTGGCAAAGATGTCTATTGCGAGAAACCGCTTTCATTGACCTTTGCTGAGGGGCAGGCCATGGTGAAAGTAGCAGAAAAAACCGGAAGAATTTTTCAGACAGGCTCTCAACAAAGAACTGAAATGGCGGGGCGCTTTCGACTTGCCGCAGAGATAGTTCGCAGTGGTCGATTGGGGAAAATCTCGAAAGTGGAATGCCGAGTTGGGAACAACCCTGTTAGTGGACCGATCACCAAAGTGGATCCTCCTAAAGAACTCGATTGGAACTTTTGGTTAGGGCCAACACCCCAAGTCGATTATTATTACATGGAAAAACAAAATGGCAAACGGAAAACGATCCTAACGAATTGCCATTATGAGTTCCGTTGGTGGTACGCTCATTCGGGCGGGAAGATGACCGATTGGGGTGCCCATCATCTGGATATAGCACAATGGGCTTTAGGGATGGATGGGAATGGACCCATTTCGGTAGAAGCCACCTCCGCACCCGCGAGTAAGGAACCGAATGAATATGATTGCCACCCAAATTTTGAAGTAACTTATATGTATGAAAACGGGACAAAATTGGTCGCAATGGCTCAGGGAGACAACGGGGTTAAATTCTTTGGAGAGAATGGAAAATGGTTGTTTGTTAGCCGAGGCAAAATTGAAGCGAGCGACCCAAAAATCATTTCCGAGCCAATAAAAGAGGGAACCGTTGTTTTATACGAAAGTCGACCAACGAATCATATGGCTAATTTTATCGATTGTGTTCGTTCGCGTAAAAAACCGATCTGTTCTGTAGAAATTGGCCATAGCTCTTGTACTATTTGCCACTTGGGTACTATCGCATTACGTACAGGGAAAAAACTCAAATGGGATCCGAAGAAACATCAATTTGATGATGCCACAGCCAATGCCATGCTTTCTCGACCTATGCGCAGTCCTTGGAAACTAGAAGCCTAATTTGGCAATTCCCCGAGAGTGTTTATTCAGATTACTTTACAAAAGAGTCAGATAGCGAAGCCAAGTGCTTTCTATTTGACTCTTTTTTATTAGTTAAAGAATCAACCGAAGAATAGATATTTGAAGGAAATGATAGCTGGGTTGAGATACTATCTTATAAAATTCAAGTCAAGTACTTTCATGTTTTTATTAAGAGAATCGGTCGAAATTCTTGAAATACGGTTTTCGATTCGCTCTTTGTAAGAGTAGTTGGTTCCTGTGAAGCTTTGCGTAAAAATTAAGGACAAGCTTTCTTGCTTGTCCTCTTAGGGACTTGGAATAAGCAATGACTTATCGATGGTTTTAGTGTCATTCTCCCCGAAGCATCTCTCTAAAGCACCTCCCCAAAGCGGATCTAATTAACTTATGATGAGACTGACTTTAATCCCCATTTCTTCAAAAGTTACTTTCGCTTAAAATTTGGTTCACTTTGTCATAAACAGCTGAGGCAAAAGGGAGTGTCTTTAATCGATTCAATTCATTTTGGATTTTTTTCTCTAGATCCGAAAAAGTTTCTTGCTTACGTTCTATCATCGCTTTCAAGCTCTCTTTGGAGATGATTCTAGGATGAGAAAGAAGTTTCTGGAGATCGGATTTCAATTCGTCCATTTTGTCTAGTATTGCTTGAGTTTGCTCCGCTTTTTGATAACTTGCCAGTGTATCTCCAAGGTCGGAGAAAAATTTTTCGTATTTCTCAATCTCTAGTTCTGTCTGAGGGGTTGGGGTGGGACAACCCGGCGTTGCTATCATTACAAATAAGCAAAAGCTGATTGCAGTCATCGTCTTTAAATTCATTTTGTATCTTTCATGTTTATCTTAATAGGTTTAATTAGTTCAATTCTTGGGTATGACGGTTTAGTATGACGGTATGGTTCAAAAGCTTTTTGTCGATTCTCTTTCGAAGCCGATAAATGAAAAATATAATTTCATGAATCTTATCATCATGGTCAAGTTAATATCCATTTACCTGAAGGAAACCTATAAAATTCCTTTTGTTGAAGGGATCCCTTGTTGTCGAGGATCGATTTCGATTGCAAGGCGTAAACTGCGAGCGATACTCTTAAATATTCCTTCGAGAATATGGTGAGTATTTGAGCCATGCCAGAGCATGACATGAAGATTCAGTAATCCGGACGAGGACACCGCACGCCAGAATTCTTCTCCGAGCTGCGACGAAAAATTTCCTAAGCTCTCGAGCGGGACATCTGCTTTCCAAACGAAAAAAGGTCTACCTCCCAGATCGACTACGGAAGTGACCAGCGTTTCATCCATAGGAACCGTCGCTTCTCCATACCGGCGGATCCCTTTTTTGTCTCCCAAGGCGAGCTGCAACGCTTTGCCGAGACAGATCCCCACATCCTCGACCGTGTGGTGGGCATCGATATGTAAATCCCCTTCTGCTTTGATTTCTAAGTCCATGAGGGAATGCCGGGCGAGATGGGTAAGCATATGATCGAAGAACCCGACTCCTGTTTCGATTTTTGCTTGACCACTGCCATCGAGATTTAGATGAAGTTGGATCGAAGTCTCAGCTGTTTTTCGATCGATCGATGCTTGGCGTGTCATAAATTTAATCCTTTCAGAATCGTATCGAGATAGAACAAGAGCTGGTCAATTTCAGCATCGGTTCCTACCGAGATTCGCAAGCCATCTCCGAATGATGGATAGTTCATATAGCGAATGAGAATATTTTTTATTTTCAGTTGTTGATAGATCTCATTGGAAGCGATTACCGGGTGTTTTGCCCAGACAAAATTCGCTTGCGAAGGCACAACCTGAAAACCAAGATGGGTGAGCGACAATTCTAATCGCTTACGAGTAGTAATAATCTTGGAGCGGCATTCCAAAAAATAATCTTGATCGGCGATTGCTGCTGCTGCCGCGGCTAAACTGAGCACATCGCAGTTATAAGAATCTTTTACTTTTATTAGTTCACGTATTAACATTGGGGAAGCTACTGCGAATCCGATACGCATTCCTGCTAGCGAATAAGATTTACTAAAACTCCGAGTGATGATAACTCGATCGGAAGCGAGGGAGAGAGCATTTTCATCTGCAAAGTCTCCATAGGCTTCGTCGATGACCGTAGGGATCGAATTTTGATTGAGCCATGACAAAAGATTCGCTCGAGAGACCATTGTTCCCGTGGGTGAATTCGGATTAGCAAGAAATTGAATGTTGGCATTTTGGCAAGGGCAAGGGATGGGGATCTGCCAATCAGGAGTGAACGGGATCAGTTCGAATTGAGCGTTTTGAATTTCGGCAAGGGAGCGGTAAAGGATATAACTTGGATGAAGTGACGCAACCAGTCCCATTTCAGGGACGAAGGCACGGATAAGGATGGTCAAGATATCATCGGAGCCATTGCCTATTAAAATCGATTCAGGATCGATTTTGAGAACTTTCCCCGCTGTTTGCCGAAATTGTTCTCCGAGAGGTTCTGGGTATTTGCGTAATTTATCTGAGGTGAGATGACTACGAATCGCTTCAAGAACTTTTGGAGAGGGAGGGTAAGGGTTCTCGTTGGTATTGAGTTTAATAAAATCACTACCTCGAGGCTGTTCTCCAGGAACATAGCCAGCCATTTTACGAATATTATCCTTGATGCCTACCATTGTGTTTTGTCTTGGTTTCTTCTTTTGTAATGGTCCGAAATTTTTTTTGGTTACAGAAATAGATTTTACACTAGAAACTACGATCTCGTGAAGAGGGGCGATTAAAAGATTTAGCCAAACAGTGAATCGAATCTGAGCGTTTCGGAATGCTCCATAGTAGACCCATTTAGAAGTAGATCCATTTAGATAAGAGATTCTTAGTTAGCGCATATCCTTTGATAAGCAAACCATCCTTGCACCGATCTCAAAAAGAATTGGACTTATCTGTTTTCCAAAAAAATCAATTCATCGTTATTTTGTTTTGGCTTTTCTTTTGCCAGGTTTAGTAGCAGGGGCATAGTCTTGTAGTCGCATTTCAACACTGCGGGCGTGAGCAGTCAGTCCCTCTTTACGAGCTAGTAACATCACATCTTCAGCGATGTGACGCAATCCCATTCGGAAAAAATGAACCACACTCGTCCGGCGTCGAAAATCGTTTGCATTCAAACCACTGGCAAAGCGGGCAGTACCTCCCGTTGGTAAAACATGAGAAGGACCAGCGGCATAGTCTCCCAATGCAACGGGGGTGTATTCGCCTAAAAAGATCGCTCCGGCATTATCGATTCGATCGGCAAAATGTTCCGGATTTGGTTTTCTCGTTTGGATATGCAGATGTTCCGGAGCAAGAAAGTTAACACAGTTGACTGCTTCATCCACATTTTGAGCAAGGATAAATGCCCCATTTTCTTCGATATTCTTCCAAGCCTCTTCTCCACGCTCAAGAGAATTGACAAGAATTTCTATCTCTTTCTCAACACTATTCAAGATCGATTCTTCCCAAGTGATCAGAATCGGAATCCCCGGATGATGCTCTGCTTGAGCTAATAGATCGATGGCAAGGTGACCAACATGAGCCGTCTCATCGGCAACGACAACGACTTCGCTCGGTCCAGCTAAACAATCGATAGCAACTCGGCCAAAAACGTGTTTTTTAGCGAGGGTTACAAAAGCGTTTCCAGGCCCGGCAATCATATCGACTTGCGGAATACCTTCAACACCATATGCTAATGCAGCAACCGCTTGCGCTCCGCCAATTCGATAAACTTCGGTAATGCCTAAAGCATGGCAAACGGCTAACATATCTTGGTTATAAGCGCCATTTGGAGTTGGTGGCATAACAACGGCAATTTCGTTGACTTCGGCAGCTTGTGCAGGGCAAACCGTCATCAATAATGTCGACGGGTAAGCTGCGGCTCCACCAGGAATACACAAGCCAACTCGTTTCATCGGGCGATATCTTAATTGCAATTCATATTGTTCGGCAGCTGGTAAAAGAGCATCTTTGTTTAGTAAGCCGATCTGGAATTGCATAATGTTATCTCGCACCCGAGATATGGTTTCCAGAAATTGCGGATCGGTCTTTTGATAAGCATTTCTCAATTCTTCAGAGGTTACGCGAATTGTTCGAGTGGTCAATTTTTGTTTATCTAACTGCTCTGTATAGTATAATACTCTGTCAATCCCTTTGACGCGAATATCTTCACATATCGTGGTAACCACTTCCGCGGGGGTCAGAGCTTTCCCAAAGACCGCTTTGGTAAGTTTTTTCCCTGCTGCGGTTACTACCGAAGAAAAAATATTCCCTTGGTTCTTTAATTGATTTAACTTGCGTGTAGCATCATTTTGCGATAAATCTATTCGCCGTAGCTTTGAACTCGGCATCCAACTTTCTCTCTTTCTCAATCACGTAGATATTTTATCACGTAGATATTTTAACTTGGGATTCTTGTTTATTTTTAAGTAACTCGGTGCACCTTAAATTTAAAAGATTTACCAGTTCTATTAAGATTTTATCTCTTTCACGCTGTATTCTATATCCTGTTTGAGCATCACGATGTTCAGGTTTGTGACAGCTGAACCGTATTTCATTCTTGTCATCGTCATTAATAATGATAGTCGAATAGCTCAAGAGTTTGAAGGGGCTAGATATTGTTGACTAATGTTTTTACTAATTTTTCTACTTATGTTTAATTAGGTCAAATTATTTCAATCCGCTGATTTCAAGTTGCTTTTTCCGTGAAAGAATCGTTACCAATACTTTCTAAACTTTATGAAGTAAAAATGTATAAAATGATGAAAATCTTTCAAGAGAGGAATTTGTATTTTCCAGATATTAGAGATTAATAATCTCATCCAGGTTTCATGGTAACTAGTTTTAAATTTTCTAAATAATTTACTATAAATAATTTACTATTGGGGGATCGGTCAACAAAAGCTTATCGCATTTCAGGTTTTTAGAGGTGATTAATGGTTTCTCGATGCTGTGAAACAAATCCTGGACTGAAAAATCCCAAACGAAATCGGTTCAGGAAGATAATTTCGGTACAGGCGTAGAATGATCCGGGGGTGATGGATTATGATTATCAAGCGGATTTCTGGGGTCATTAGCAGCGAAAGAGGGATGATCATGCACGTGGAAAGTAGTTGCGAGCTGTTCGCCAATAACAGGGATATCTTTGGGATCTCCTGTTGTCACACGGTTTCTTAAAAACACGTACAATGAGAAGCCTCCAATGGCAATTGAAAGAGAAATAACGATGTACCAAGGATTTTCTTTGAAGTGTTTTAACCATTTTTCGAAGCTTTCGCCAAGCCAATAACCAAGGGTGAAAAGGATACTAACACCTGGAATGGCATAAATCCCATCTGCAAGTAAAAATTTTCGAAAAGGGACGTGCATAACCCCGGACATCATGAAGATTGGCATTCGAAAACCGGGCATTAGACGAGCAAAAAGGAGAATCTGGATGCCATATTCTTGGAAGTTTTTGATGATTCGATCCCTTTTTGCTGGGGATAAAATCCACTTCGTTACCAGATTCGACTTTAAAAGTTGATGACCATATCGACGGCCAATTAAATATAAAATACCATCACAAATAACGACGCCTATGATGGTAGTTGGGAGCATAATTCCCCAATAAAGAAGAGAATCAGGATTGTTATAAGCAAGTCCAACTCGAACACCTGCATATACAATTGGAACCTCTTCTGGAATGGGTGCACCAAAACTGGAGATGAGTAACATCCCAAAAACAGTAAAATACTCTTCAACTCCATGCCAAGCCATAAATATTACCCTTCTAAATTCATTGACTATTTTATCGGGATTTCTCCCTAAAAGATAGTGGAATTGATCGAAAAATTATAAAAATGGTCAAAATGAGGATTGAAAGAATGTAAATTTTGCAAAAAGGAAAGTTTGGAGTTGAGTCGAGTGATGAATTAATAGGGATATCGATCAATGAAATAGAATTTTGAATTTGAGAAAAAACTAATTCAATTGATTGAGCCTTCCGCATCTCTTGGTCGAAAACTATCCAAATTGTCAAATCTGATATCTTTAATATATTCACCTTTAGATATTTAATTAATTTTTTATATAATTACAATTATTCAAATGTCGGTTTTTCTCGATCTTCCTTTAACAGAGAAAGAGCCGATCTCAAAAATGGCTCTTATTCATGAAAATCGTTTATGAAAATCGTTTATGAAAATCGTTAAAGAGATCCCTTTTTTAGCGTAAAAGGTATGGAGAATCCAATGAAAAAGAACAGTCGAGTATTATTCTATTCAATTCTTTTCTTCTACTTGTTGCTGAATCCTGACCTAATTCTGCTAGACCATTCGAGTTCTTGTTTTGGACAAGTTGTTCCTCCATATTTGATTGAAAAACCAGATTATTTTCAAACTCTCGTCAATCCTAACTGTTCTCATTGTATTGATGAAGCAAAGCGCCGAGCAAAAGAGCTTAAACAGGACGATCAAGTTTTGTGTTGGACACGAGGGAAATCTTCGGGAGGCGCAATACCTCATCGATTTTTCTTGAATCGCTACCGTGTAATTAGCGATACTTATGGGGTATTTGTTTACGATGCAGATGCGGGTTATTCTCGGGCATTCAAGGCGTCAACCGATTTTCGATTTCATGGCTGGTACAAAGGGATTATGGTCATGAAGCACAAAGATGGCACGATCTATTCTTGCCTCAGCGGGCGAGCTATTGGTGGTCCCAAAAAAAATTCGAAACTGGAATCCTGGCCAAGTCTTGTTTCGACTTGGGGTTGGGCGATGAAAGCTAATCCGAATGGGGTTGCCTATCACATGTATGAAAAATATCAACCCCTGGAATTAGATAGCAAAGAAAATGAACATTCGTTTAAAAGTAGAGTTGTCCCAGATCATGATCCCAAGATTGCTTTAAAGGAAAATCAGCTTGTGTTGGGGATTATTCCAAACAAATCTGAAGGAGGTTCAGAACTTGTTCCGTGGTGTTATCCTCTCGAAAAAATGAACGAGGGGGGTTGTTACGAGACATACACCGATTCGAAGAGTGATAAACAAAAGGTTGTAATTCTAAAACAAGGCTGCACAGGAACTTATGCAGCGTACTACCCTGTAGCACAATTACACCGGTCAGTGCAAAAGCTCTCCGAGCAAGGGGAAGTGCTAGAAAAGCAGACCGTTCAGTTACGTGTTGACTTGAACAATGAGATCGCCCCTTTTGAGGATCTCGTAACGGGCTCTCATTTCGACGTTGCAGGCAGATGTCTATCAGGTAAATTAAAAGGTTGGTCGTTGAAAGCTTGCGATGGAGTTGTCGTCAAATGGTATGCATGGTTTGCGGAGTTTCCAAATACTAAAATTGTTTCTCCTACTCTTTCTGAGAAGAAGAAAATAGAGGCTAACAAAACGGAAAAAAATGATTCAAACAACCGAATAAAGAAATCGACATCTGTAAAATCCGGTAAGATCAAGGAGATTGCAGGGACGGCAGAATTGCTGAAAAGTATCCCGAAGTATCAAACCACACTGATTCGTTACGATTTGCAAAAGCGTAGCGTTATTCTGCAATTAAACGGTCAAAAAGAGAGTAAAGTATATAATTTACTTGACGATGCAGAAATAAGATTCCGTGGTTGGTGGGGTAGATTGGAACAGTTTCATCCCGGAGACCAGATCTGGGTTTGGCTTCAAATCGATCGAGATAAACAACCTATTGGAGTTTTGTTATTAGCGGATCAGATATCACAGATCGACCTTCAAGGATTGAATGTGACTATAGAAAAAGTGACACCGAACGGTCTGGTATTACATCAAGATGGAAAAACTTCGCAATCTTATGCTTTTTCCAAATCATTCCAAGAACGGATCGGCAAAGTGCTCTTTGCAGTGTCCAAAGATCGCTGGTTTGTTCAACTCCGTAATCAAGAGATTGATTTTTTGTTTGATCAAAAGGATTTTTCACAAATCGTTAAAAAGCAAAAACTTTGGCTAAGACAACGGTGGTCTAATGAGGGTTTACCCGGAACGATCAGTTTTGTGCATGCGTTATCTGGAGAAGCAGAACTAATGCTCGATCACGAAACGATGAGATGGGCACGTTCTTTAGAAATTGGTTCAGAGATTAAAATTCAAGGGAATCGAATAACTCCAAAAAATCCAATAGTCGCTGCGGTCAAATCAGTTACTCCATGGCGAGAAAGAACCCTTCTACGCTTAGTAATTCCTGCAAATGAAATCACTAGTATTAAAATTGGTGATCGGGTTTTTGCTCAAGTTCCGGCTTTCTCCGAAAATATCGATATGTCAGAATATCCTTTGTTTTTGGATCGACCTGAAATGAAATCAGATAAGATCGAATGGTTCTTAGCAAGCATCTATTGTTCTTGTGGTGTTAAAAATAATACATGTACTGGGCATTTTTATACAATTGCAAGCTGCAATCCTAATGGTTGCGCTGCGCCTCACATTGCAAGAAAACAGCTTGAGGAAAAAATAGATGCAGGGAAATCAAATAGGCAGATTTGGCAAGAATTATATAAGGAAAGGGGAGATTGGATGACTAGACCCCATTTGCTCCCATAGCTTTATCAATATAGGTAATTTCTTGAATTGGACCGATTAGATATCGAAAATTAAATTATTTTAAAATTTGATCGATTGTTATCCATTTTGATCAATTATCAACCGATTTTGCAACTTTATTGGTAGATTTGACTCTTTTTCTAGCACCATAAAATAGTTTTATATATTAAAAAATTCCTTTTTTAGATGAATTGGGCCGTTTTTTTCTACATTTTCAATATAAATGAAGCTCCACGTCTCGCTATTTTTCAAATAATTTTACCTATTTTCATATCTGGTTTAAATGGTATGATATTTGCTATGAATTAAATCCTATGAATTTTTTTTCGTGTAACTGGATATTGCCAATAGGGTTATTTTTGGGATGGAGGACAAAGCATTTACTCGGATGATTATGTAATTGAGAGTATCGAGAAATTATGAAATAGCACTTATAAGAATGATTTGTTGAAAGCCACTATTTCGAAATAGTGCAAAATCATTGCTATCGAACTTAAATATCTTCATTCCTTGTTTTAGAATTCATGAATTATACAAATGATGTTGTTTAACTGTCTTTTTGATTTGTAAAGGTTATTTTGATGACTAATGAATTAAGAAGAGGGAGTAAAATTTTACTCTGCTCAACTAATATTCAAAAGTTGATTAAAAATGAACTTTTATCAAAGGTGAGAATGAATTCTGAGGATTCAAAACGATTACTTTTTTTGGATTTCGGGTTTAATAAATAACACTCTTTATGAACAAAGTTTGCTCTAAATTAGACAACGAAGTTTCTAAAAAAGTTATCGTGCACTGGAATAACTACACAATGCGAAATTATTTGCTAAGAATTCCGTAAATTACAAGTAATAATAAACGTCTATTTTTCATTGGATTTCAAGAAAATATGTTGATTTGGTTAAAAAATAATCTTAGTGATGTAATTATGTTATTCGACAAGGAGGAATTTTAGTCCTTTGTTACTCACAAATTTCTACAATTGGTTTAATCGAAATAAACTTCGAGCAGTTCACGAATTGGATTATCCTCAAGAAATTTCGGGAATTCGTTTACGATTCAAGCGTAGAAGGAATGATTGGCAACCGCATTTAAATCAGACAAAAAAAATAATTTTGCAAGGTGTCGAATATTGTACACAACGGCGAAAAGCTGTTCTTATTGGAGCTGCATTATTGCATGATATTCCCCTTGAAGAGTTAGCATCTCAATTTCGTGAGGTATTACTAATCGATGTCTATCATCCATTTTGGTCTTTTTTAAAAAATAGACGTTTTCGGAACGTTTTTCGCATCAATTTTGATATTACAGAGTATATTGATTTATTGGTGAAATCGAACGTAGAAGAATCTCTTCCTCTAGTTCCTCTATCAAAACTATATTTAGAAGACCCAGAAATTGATTTGGTTGTTTCCGTGAATGTTTTATCTCAATTACCCTGTATGCCTATTCGTTTCTTGGAGAAGAATCAACCTAGAACTGAGCAAGAGCTTGATCAGCTCGCAAAAGATCTGATTTTAGCCCATCTTAGTTATCTGGATTTATTTAGTTGTCAGGTGGTTCTTATAACTGATATTGAAATGCAGACCATTAACGTTATGAACAACGTAGTTGCAAGAAAAGATTTAATGTACGGTATAAATATTTTTGAAGATAAAGTAAGTTCTTTGTCCCATTCTGCAACGGCAGAATTCGATCGAATCCCGACGAATCGTACCGATTATCAAGAATGGGAGTGGCGTTTAGCACCATGCCCAGAAGTAAATTCGAAATTTAGTTATTTTCGGAAAGTAGTTGGGTTTACTGATTGGAAGAAATATCGACTCAAGTCTTCTGCTTGAACAGTAGCTTTCGATCAATTATCTGTATTTTTGAAAACAGGTAATTCCTGGTAAGAGATGCCCCAACAGATGCCCCAACAGATGCCCCAACAGATGCCCATAATTTTTGAAGTCGTTCCAGAATCGAGCTTGAATAAATGTTTTTGAGCTGAATTTTCTGGAGAGAAACAGGATCGAAATAGTTTTGATTCATGTATGTACGACTAACTTATTTCAAGATGGATTTGAATATGTATTATTGCTTGATCGCCCCGTGGATCGTGGTTACTCTTTCGACTGGATTTATTTTTTCCAATCACCAGGAACCTGGAGATCAAAGTGAAAATGCTCCAAGATTCTTAGAGTTAGATTCCGCCCGTAAAGTTGGAATGTTGCTTACTTCCATGATGGTTGACAAATTAGCCCAAGCAGATAAACGGCAGTTTCCCGGTATCCATGCGTGGATTTCGGACTATCGTAAAGCAACTCGAAGAATCGATCCAAAGAGTGAACCAGAATCGTGGCCTAATTTCAATGCCGATAATCTGGTGACCAAAAATCCTCATTTCTGGCAGATGTATCATGAGATTGCTCCAGGAGATCCCGCCATTCTCCTACTCCACGCGAGCGTTCATTTAGCTGCCGGCAATGTAGAAAAAGCCTATCATCTAGCAGAAATGATTGCCATACAACCTAATCTCCCTAAAACGTATAAACAGGGGATAGGGTTCATATTAACGGATTGCAAAAAAGTACTTCGAGAAACTAAAAAGACTTTACTAACTGGAGAAGATTCCTTCGCCGTTCAGGAGTTCGAATCAGCGAAAAAAACATTCAACTCCTTTTTGGAAATATGGCCTAACAGTTCTGCGGCAAAATTAGATCTTGCTAGAACAGAATTGCAAATGAGTCTCTCTGAACAAGGCAAAGACTTTATATTGGATACTACTTCTCCAGAAGCAGCTAACCTAGTGCTCACCCCTGAGTTAGAGAAAGTGTTTTCAGAAGCCCGTAAGATGAATCCGCTTTCACTACAAGCTTATATGGGGAAAAATGTACAAAATAATCTTAAGATTTTAACTTCCAAGATTCTTCCGATGTGGGATAAAATTATTTCCAATGAAGAAGAGATCTCGAATAAAGATATGGAGGATTTTTCCATTGCTTGTCAAAAATGTGATATTGATGAATTAGCTTTGACGGCGAATGCCATGCTCGTTGCACGGCGTGGTATTGTGCGATCGGAAAATGTCGATTTTGTCAATAAGAGTCTGGTAAAGTTACTTAAGAAGGAATCAGTAACTTTGATCGTTGATCGAATGAAAAAAAGCGAGTATCGACCATTTCGAGTGGTTCAGGTGGCACAAGATGGTTCGACGAGTACTCCATAACTTCAATTGCTGAATTTCAATTGCTGAATTTCGATTGTTGAATTATGATAAAGTCCGAGATCTCTTATTGAGATAACTCGGACTTTTTTGCTTTATTATAATCATTCAATGATTTTAGATTAAGTTGGATCAATTCGATTTTCGATCTCACTCGCATTTCTTTATATGGATTCGCATTTATCCCCCCAAGGAGTTTTCTGAATTTTAGGTGATCGTCATAATCAAACTGAAAACAGAAAGTAGAAATGACTCGAGAGTGAGTATTCGAAATGATTATGATTTGGACAAATTCAGATTCTAATTTCGTTAATAAAGTAGAACAATCCTTTTTGCCTAACCCAGAGATAACTAATGTATCGACTTGTTGTTACAAAAAAGTCGAACCGATTTCTGAGACGTAAATCGAGATTGACAGAATGTCGCAAAAATCTCCGAGTCTTGCTGAGTATGGATGCCAAGGAAAGGATACCAAGGAGGGTATCCCACATTCTTTTTGATTCTTGTTTTCCAAAATAGAAAGAATCGATCGATGAGTTGATAAAACAAAACACAACTCGGAGAGTCGTTCTAAGTCAAGATACCTAGACCTGCTTCTCGAATATCACAGATTCTAGATTTGCTTAGACAGGAAGTAATAATTGTTTCGCAGTGTTTTGTTTTGTCAACGCACGATTCCGAAAGTCGTATTGGAGGTTGAATACCTAAAGAGGATCAATACCTAAAGGGGATCGCCCGTTTCGAGAAGATAGTGGTTTAAGGTAACCGCTCCATTGTCTAATCGACTCAGCTAAAGATTCCGATTTTGTTCTTGTTGTTCTTACTGAATGTAGAGGCAAGACGACCTCGCGCCTATTTTTACTCTCATTTGACTTTTATTTCTAGCTTTTTTTGCTTTGGGGGTTGTTTCAATCTTACCTATGCTTTCCCTGCCAACGCGAGCGTTACCCCCGTTCTTAACGGAAATGCAAACCAAATCGCTAATCCAAAAATTCTAGAGAGAAAGCAAGTAATATAAATATGAGGAGAAATTTCTCAGCTAATCGATCATCGAGAAGGTATATTCTGGTCAGCAATGGAGGGACTAGTCATTAAGAGTGTGTTGATTGAAATTACAATTAGAGGACTTACACCTCCGCTCGATTTGCTATCTTGCTTGGGATGTTTGGTATTTTTCTTAGAGGATAGGGATACGACTCGGAATAGGAAGTTCTCGTGAGCAAGAGATAATTTAATTCTTGGAACAGATGTTTCGCGGCAAAATATCCTAAAATATAGATTTGATTCGTGATAGGTTATGTATTTCTAGCCGTGAACTGTTACGGAAGGTAGCTAAAAAGTCTTCAAATATTTTGAGGTTTAAGAAGTAAGATCGAGGTTAATGGAATAGGTCTGATGATCTGCAAGTCAGTTTGATTGATATTGCTTATTAATACCTTTTGCGATTCTAAAAAGTAATGATTCAATTATTCTCAAATATGAGTGACTATCTTCTCCAAACAAGTAAACCTATACTAATCAAGATTAAAATTCCAAAGATTAAAATGGGCAACCATTTATAAGGAGATTTGTTCTTTGTCGAATGGGGCAGTCTTTTCTCGGTGCGTAAGTCTTTCGGCATTATTTTGAAGTTTTTCGGCACTTCAGGCTCTAGTTGCGATTTAGTATTGGTGAGCGGTGTAGATGATCGCTTTTTCTTAGACTGAACATTTGAAACAAGCAAATCTGCTGTTTTCCCTTTTGCTTGTACCGGAGTCGACTTCAAATCAAGGGATTCATCGACCGCAATAGCCCGAGTTGAACCAGATAAAAGAGATTGAAATTCAGGGTAATCTGTCAATTGACGAAATCGGCCATTTTTGGAGCGAGCTCCAAAAACAGTTTTTGGTAATTTCCCTTTTTGATAAAAACTAATAATCGTTGAAGTTTTTGCTCGGCGTTCTAAGATCTCCTCTTTCTCGTTTCGAAAGCGGATATACCAAACGTGATCTTTTGTAATCTCAGGTTCTGGATTGGGTGTAACAGGAGCCTTTTTAAGCCGGACATCGAGTTGGGTTCTTTGTTCTTCACTGATCTGACCCGAACAAGAATTTCCTAGAAAAGTACTCAAGCGATTGGCAATTTCGGTACTTTGCCAATTCGATTCTGGATCAAGTAAACCAGAAAGTTGAATGCTTTCCGTAAGTTCACGAGCAGATTGGAATCGTTGGTCAGGAGATTTTGCCAGCAGTTTGTTGACAATTGCCTCTAAAACATGTGGGAATTCTGGATTGATTTCACGAATAGAACGATAAGTTCCGATCTGAACTTTATTTGCTATTTCCAATTCGGATTGACCTGCAAACGGTACTTGGCCTGTAAGCAGATGGTAAAGAGTTGCTCCAAGGGAAAAAAGATCGCTTCGAGCGTCCACAATACTTGCATTCGCACTTTGTTCCCAAGGCATGTAGAGTGGTGTTCCAATCCCTTGATCAAAAGTAGTTAAATCGTTAGTTCCATTAAGAGATTTGGCTACACCCAGATCCGCTAGCTTAGCTGTCCCTTCAACAGATAATAAAATGTTACCAGGTTTTATATCCCGATGAACAAATCCATGAAAATGAAGAAATTCAAGAGCATTGGCAATATCACAAGCCATTTGCATCGCTTGGGGAATCAGCATAACCCCCTGATTTTCCAACCAATCTTGTGCAGATATTCCATTCACCCATTCCATAACCATAAATTCAAGCTGGGTTTTTGAATCTTTTCCTGTTCTTACTCCGCGAACAAGATGGGGGTGTTGGAGGGAGATACTTAATTTAGCTTCCCGATTAAATCTTGAGACTAAAGAGGATTGATGTTGAAGTTGTGGATCTAAGATTTTTATAGCTACCTGAGTCTTATTTTCCAAATCGTAACCCAGAAAGACAAAACTGGTTCCTCCTCGACCTAATAAACGCAAAAGCTGACACTTCGCAAATTGATCATATTCCTTTAACTGAAGTATTTCCCAATAATTATTTGTGTTCGCTTTCGGATGATCTTTTTTCTCAAGATCACCTGAACTACGATTCAGGGAGTGAAATGTCATCACCATGCGAATATTACCGTAAACTTAATAATCCCTTAATGTTACTGTCATACTTCCTGTATTTTTAGCTTATAATCTTGATTTACAATTTACGAAAGCATTTATTATTCATTAATAATTCATGCTGTAAAACAAAGAACTTTTATAACAAGAGAATTCAAAATAGTCAACAAAAAATCAAGGCTCTTCAATTATTAATCGATTCATTAAATTTTCGTTTCGTTGATTATAAAGAAATATTAGAAACTCAAAATCAAGATAAAAACTTTAGTGATAAAATACCTCTACTTATAGATTAGATAATCTTGAGAATTTTGACAAGTTATTTTATAGATTTTTAGGATGTTTGCTGTCTTAACAGGGGGAAAGAGGGGTTTTATTGGTTTGATACCACAATCAAATATAATCCTTTACATAAAAGAATCCAGTTGAATTACTCAGTGGGAGAAGTATGATTTCAAGGTAGACACCACAGTTCTGACGGCAAATCCAATTTTAAATCTTTGGATAAATCTTCATATATTTCTTATATGATCACTAAGCAAATAAGGATAAAAACTTTTGAAGTAGATTTTATCAAAACTCGGTCTATAACAAGGGCATAACAAATTAAAATCATCCTAAATGGCAGTTTGTATTAGCAACTGAAATTCGACCATTTTCCAGGGAACTTTCAATCTGGAAGATTTTTTCGATTCTTCTCTGGTGCCGACCACCATCAAAATGAGTATCGATCCAAATTTTGACCATTCGTTCGATGGTTTCCTCTCCAAGAAAATGGGCAGATAGGCACATAATATTGGCATCGTTGTGTCTTCGGCTTATTTCGCTGGACATGCCATCAAAACAGAGGGCCGCTCGAACCCCTGGGATTTTATTCGCAGCGATACACATTCCAATACCTGTACTACAAATTAAAATCCCTCGGTCGTACATTTTATTCCCAATAGCAGTTGCCACAGAGCAAGCAAAATCGGGATAATCAACAGGCAGTTCATTATTCGTGGTGCCAAAATCGGTGACACTATGGCCATTACTACTCAAGAAGGCGATGATTCGTTCTTTGATATCGAAGCCTCGATGGTCGCTACCTATCGCAATTTTCATAGAAACTAACGCAAACATGGTTAACCTTCGCAGGTGATTCTCTCGGAATGTTTGCGATCCTTTCCTTTTATTATAAATTTAAAGTTTTTAAGTTACTCGCCGAAATCATCTACTCGCCGTCTATTTAGAAGGGCTTCATCATTTTCCTTTTTTCGTTTTAGATGTTATCGATGAAAGTCCTAAAGAAAATTAGAACTCTTCATTGATTTTTGTTGGTTGGCCCTTCTTGTCTAATTGAATAGTCATTCTAGTTAATGTAACCTACTTTGCCATTTCGTACCAATCTCATTCAACCGGCTAGAGAGACTTGCTCCATATGAAGAGGTTCCTGGAAAAACATTATAAATAATATCACAGATTTCAGCTCTCTTTAAATATCTCAGTCTTCATGCCAGCCACTTTCATTTCAAAAACTAAAAAGAGATTTGATTGAGGTCTTCCGAAATCTCATGTTTAGTTACTATCCCTATTATATAATGTAATAAGC
Source organism: Planctomycetota bacterium (assembly GCA_021809185.1). Lineage (GTDB taxonomy): Bacteria > Planctomycetota > Planctomycetia > Gemmatales > Gemmataceae > JAKBAI01. The sequence goes on along the minus strand of JAKBAI010000028.1, from coordinate 14,701 downwards.
ATTTTTCCTGAAAGGATGTTATTTCTAAATTTTGATTTATCTCTCAATCTATTTTTTCTCAATTAAAGAAATTATTATGAGATTCATCACTGAAAACCAATGCGCTAAGTTTAGATAAATGCGCGGATTTTAATGGAACCACTGAACTTCAAATAAAATCCTCACATTTTGAATCTATCCTGCTTAAGTTTGATCAAATATTTTTTCGCCACGATGGTTAATTGTTGTGCCAATTTATGAGCGAATAAACCTCTTTCATCATTTTTCCCAAATCAGGATTACGCATTAATTAATCAAACCCTTTTTGATTGGTAAATCTGCAAATCAGATGCCATCTTGTTTTAGGAATTTCATTTAGGGTATTCATTTTTACCTTTAGTTAGATAAATCGAATGAACGGAATCCATAGGATTTAAGTCTCTTGAATCGAGGTAGGTTCTCTTGCGAAGTGGAATCATTCATTTCGGTCTTGGTAAGCATAACTCAAGGAAATTTCAGAATGCTCCTTTATTTCAAATAATGAATTACCATTAAATGATTCTGGGAAAAACGATTTGGCTGGATTAGAGAATCTAAAATCGACCTAAGAAGTTTGGGAAAAAGTGATTTAGGGCAATAGATGATTTTGTTTAGGGAGAATGGAACAATCGTGCTTCAAGAATCACTTTGGGGCACTTTGGGAGATAATTTTGCTATTAAAGCTTTATTCGGGCAAGGCACACACGATGGCATCAATCCGAGAGCTTCCAATTTTAACTCTAGTTCCGATCTCTTGATGTCCATGCGAGAGATAGCCGAGTGCCAGAAGTCGATCAAATTTGGGAGAATATGTAATCGACGTGATCAAGCCTACCTCTTTATCTTCGATGTAAATTTTATCCTTAGGTGATAACGCTCTTTTTTCTGAGTCCTCTTTCAAAGAGCGATCGAGAAATGAATTATTCAAACCGATATAGTTTTCCTGACCGGGAACGGGATCGATTATTTTCAATGGAAGGAGCGTTCTCGCAACGCTTCCAGTTCTATCTCTGACCATCACGATCGGTTCTTGGCCAATAAAGCAACCTTTTTGATACGAGATTGCCCGTTGAACTCTGGGTAATTCCATGACAAATCGCTTATCGTCAATATCGATGCCGTAAATCGGATGCCCCGCTTCGATTCGCAAGATGTCATAGGTGTACTCCCCTGCAAGCGGGATATTCTGCCCAATGAACCAATTGGCTAAATGAATAGCGTCGCTGAAATGGCATTGGATATCATATCCAGGAAGTCCGGTTTCATCGACTAGGGCAACAAGGCAATCGATGTTATGCTCTCGATGTTTAAAGCTCAGATTGGTCTGATGAAACAGCTGAGTGAGCGGAATTGACTCTCCAAAACAGCTGTTTAGAATAGTTTGTGCGTTCGGGCCGCACAAATGAAATTGTGCTAGGGAATCGGTCTTATCTTCTAAGATGACTTCTTCAGAAATGATGTGACGATCCAAGTGCTGTAATAGTTGTTGGTTGTAACCGGGAGTTACCGTCAATCGATAAACAGATTGGTGATTTGGGAATCCTCCATAAAAAGCGTTGCAATGCGCAATAACTCGCGCGGTTCGATTGCAAAAATAGAGTTCGCAACCTTCGTTAAGTTTTAGCGACAAGATCTGATTTGTACTACTATTCTGAAGGAATAACCCCGCCTCTTTCCCGGATAGTTCAATTTTTCCTGTCGAGGATCGATCAAAAAGGGCAACATTGGCTGTAGCAGATCGGTATTCCTCCTGCCAATTCCCAAAGTGGATCAACCGAGAACTTCTTGTGAAATCTGAATCCCCTTCATTAAAAAATATTGCCCCTTGATTAATCCAGAGTTCCTGTAAATCGTGTTGAATGGTCTTTATGCTTTGATCCATCGCCTTTTTTTATGCCCTTTTATACTGTGTTGATCTTACCCTGTTTAGATATATAGCCAAAATTACCACTGATTTCAATTATATTTAACCTTCAAAAAAGACAAAGAACATTAAGGCTACTCTGGAGCTTTAAGATAGAAGAATATGATGGAAGAATTTAGCTTGAGTTGTTTGTATCGGCTATTGTTATCGATTCGCTTCGATATTGTATCTAATAATATTTTTTTGTTTGCGAAATCAGATTACGCTGATTCACTTCCGACTTAAATTTGAATCCTCTTTATAGTATCATTTTATCGTTGAATGAGTTCTTTGAGGGGCAGCTCCTGTCTCATAGCGTATTTTGGGATGTAAAGGATAATGGACCCTATCGGGAAAAATCTAGATCGATGTTACAAAGTCGAACAGTAACGGAAAATATCTGGTTTTCAGAAAAATCTTCGCAGAATTACAGCATTCTTAGTATTTTTTTTTAAGTTTTGACTTGGCACCATGAAATAATTGCTAGAATAAAAGAAATGTTATCGAAAACCTCCGTTTAATAGAAGGCCGATTTGAAGAATGTTTTTTTTGTTAAAACTTTTGGATAAGAATCAACTTACATTGAGATTTTTTTATTTACTTGTGCTATCAAGCCTCTCTTTTCCTCTTTATTCCCAAGAAAAGAAGATTAAATCCGGACTAATTGCCGAAAAAGAGAGTCTTAAGCTAGAAAAACCGAAGAATTACATAGAGAAAATCCCGAAATCGAGTGTTCAATTTGAAATGATCGGAATTCCTGGTGGCAAATTTATGATGGGTAGTCCAGAATCCGAGGTGGGTCGAAATAAAGATGAGTCACCTCAACACGAAGTGGAATTAGGGGCATTCTGGATAGGAAAATGCGAAGTAACTTGGGATGAATTTGAAATTTTTTGGCAACTAAGCAAACCTGAGGATGATCCCCCTTTGAAGGGGGTTGGAAAATCTGATCCTAAGACGGATGCCATTACCCGCCCAACGCCTACCTATGTTGAAGCAGATTATGGACATGGTCATGAAGGCCACCCCGCTATCTGCATGACGCATCATTGTGCGATGGAATATTGCCGTTGGCTTTCTCGAGTAACGGGAAAAACGTATCGGTTACCCACGGAAGCAGAGTGGGAATACGCAGCTCGTGCGGGAACGAAATCGGCCTACTTTTTTGGGGAGAATGCGGATAAGTTAGGTGATTATGCCTGGTATAAAAAGAATTCACCTACCGAAGAAAAACAGCGAGGCACTACTTATAAAGTGGGGAGTAAAAAGGCGAATCCTTGGGGATTACATGATATGTATGGAAACGTTTCGGAATGGTGTCTCGATCATTACCAGCCGAATAGTTATGATTTATTCAAAAACAAACGATGTATCCGCCCTGTACTTGTCCCAACAGATAAACGGTTTTCTCACGTAGTTCGAGGGGGATCTTGGGCCGATGATGCTCTGCGATGTCGTAGTGCCTGTCGAAGAGGCTCAGATCCGAGCTGGATTAAATTTGATCCCAATGAACCAAAAAGTATTTTCTGGTTGACAAAAATGGATGTCATCGGTTTCCGTGTCATTTGCCCTGTTGATGAACAACCTAATTTGAGAGGGTTGAAGTCAAAAGTTACTCGAGAAAGTGAGTAATCGAACTTTTCAATTTCGGGTGGTCTGTAACTTCTGGCTCGTTGCAGCATCCCCAATTGATTGCTTTGTTTTTTTAGGAGTTCTCTCCATGTCAGAAAATCAAGATCGTCGAACGTTCCTTGCTGGTTCTGCTGCACTCGCAGCAGTAGCCACATTATCCCCTGGAGGTGTTTTTGCTGCTGGCAATGACACCATTAAAGTAGGCCTTGTTGGTTGTGGTGGACGAGGTAGTGGTGCCATTCGCGACAACCTCAGCGCAGATAATCGTGTGAAATTAGTCGCGCTTGGCGATGTTTTCAAAGATCGGGCTACCCGTTGCTTGAATGGTCTCAAAAAAGATAATCACTTCAAAGATAAAATTGATGAGAATGTCGCTATATTTGATGGCTTGGATGCCTATCATAAAGTAATCGAAGCCTGTGATTTAGTAATCCTCGCAACTCCCCCTGGCTTTCGACCTATTCATCTCGAAGCCGCTGTAAAAGCGAATAAACACATTTTTACTGAAAAACCGGTCGCAGTCGATGGACCTGGAATACGCAAGGTTCTTTCTCTGGTTGATGAATCGAAGAAGAAAAACATAGCGATTGTTGCTGGAACCCAACGACGTCATCAAAAGGGGTATATCGATACCATTAAGAAAATTCACGATGGCGGGATCGGGGATATTATTACGGGTCGTTGTTATTGGAACGGTGGTGGAATATGGTTCAATAACCGCGAACCTAATGTGAGTGATGCGGTTTATCAGATTAAAAATTGGTATCATTTCCTATGGGTTTGTGGTGATCACATTGTGGAACAGCATGTTCATAATCTAGACGTGATCAACTGGGCATTACAAGCTGTGCCTATTCGTGCCTATGGCATGGGGGGACGCCAAGGGGGAGGGCGACATCGGCCCAATGGAGATCCCAAAGTTGTAGGCCATATTTTTGATCATTTTGCTGTCGAGTATGAATATCCCAACGGAGTTCGTGTATTCAGCTATTGCCGTCATACTCCGGGTACTTGGGACTCAGTTTCCGAAGCTCTGCATGGTTCTAAAGGGTTTTCTCAGGTAAATCAATACACAATCAACAATAAACCGGTTGCGGAAGATACTAATATCTCCCCCTATCGACAAGAACATATTGATCTCTATCAGAGTATTCGGGCGAGTGCGCCATTGAATGAACTCAAAACGGTGGCTGAAAGTACCATGACCGCTATTCTCGGTCGAATGGCTACTTATACAGGTAAACCGATTACTTGGAAACAGGCTTTGGAATCTAAAGAAGATACTTTCCCTAAGGAATTGACGCTGAATTCTAGTTTGCCAGAACCAGTTCTCCCAGTTCCGGGTAAGACAAAATTTATTTGATGATTCCATGAAACCAGAATAAGTTACATACACTAAGTAACATGCACTAGGTAAATTACACGAAGTAAATTACACTAGGTGGCATATAAATCTTCGAATTAACTTACTGGGATGAGCGGACAAAAGTTTCCGATCATCCCATTTTCATATCCCTCTAATTCTACAAATAATATAGAGTTGGTATGAAACCATCGACTGTTGCTCCATGGCGAATTATACTTGACCTGTTTCCTATCATTTTTTGGAAATATAGACTATGAAAGAAAAATCCACTTCAGAAGATAAACCAAAATCGGATAAGGCAAAATCGACTAAATCAGTAACAGAAAAATCCCCAGCAAATCCGGCAGAAGATTCACAAATAAAAATGATTATAGAAAAGAATCTACAAGGTTTTCTAGATCCTACCTGGGAAGTCCTTCTTCGAGAAGAATTTCTAAAGCCGTATTGGTCCGGTTTGCAAGAATTCTTAGAAGCAGAAAGCAAAGATCATATTATTTATCCGCCAATTGAAGATGTGTTTAGTGCATTCAAGCTTATTTCTTATGATCAAGTAAAGGTAGTCATTCTTGGTCAAGATCCCTATCATGGAAGGGGGGAAGCTCATGGGCTTGCTTTTTCGGTATTACCGGGAGTGGTACTACCACCATCATTGCGAAATATTTATAAAGAATTAGAATCCGATCTTGGTATCCCACCAGCCAAACATGGTCATTTGATCCATTGGGCCAAACAAGGGGTGTTGTTATTAAATACGGTTTTGACGGTCCGGGCCGATCGAGTAAATTCTCATCAAGGGAAAGGTTGGGAATATTTTACCGATGCGGTAATAGACTTACTAGTCAAACGGGATAAGCCGATCGTTTTTGTACTTTGGGGTAATAATGCAAAAAAGAAGAAAAGTCGAATCGATTTGGCAAAGCATGTTGTCGTAGAGTCTGCGCACCCATCTCCGTTATCGGCCAGGAATGGATTTTTTGGGAGTAAACCATTTTCCAAAATCAATCAGCTTTTGGAGCAAAACGGCGAAAGCCCAATCGATTGGAATGTATGAATTTGAAATCCCATATTCGGTCATTTTCTTTCATCTTCTTTATCCGTGGACTAATCTAGTCCGAGGAAAAATTTGAGCTAGCGAAGCGATTCAACAAGTTTTCATAAGCGGATAATAAAATACAGGATAAAAAAATCACAAGCTTTTCCTCATTCAAGTCCTATTACCTCTGGCATCTGGTCACGAAAAATTTTCCAGTTTAACGTGGAATTTAAGAGTGAACGAAGCATCATTAGTACTTTGGTTTTCTAATAGTGCTTCGTGTCGTCTTATTTTCCAGATGAGTTGATCTTATTATTTGATTCCATTATTTGATTACATTCGTGCTTTGTGAAAGCCGTTTAATTTTGGAGCTTCAGAAGGCGGGTATGGAGGGGCAGGGGGTGTTGGTTGATGCTGGACGGGTGTTGGGGGTATTGGGAATGGGGCTTCTTGAGAGCTTGTTAAAGAGATATTGTTGTTTAAGTCACGATTCAGCATTTGTACTATTAAGCAAAATACCGGGGCAGCTATAATTAAACAACATATTTTTAGGCTTTTTGGAGAGAGTTTCATTAGTAATTGTATCCACCTTTAATTGAATTCATTTTAAAGAAAAACGAATAACCTTTTCTCGGATGTTTCTATTCTACTCGGTTAATTATAAGCTCGAAACAGCAAATCGGGAAGACTTTTGAAATGAATAAATAAAGAAAAAATGATCAGAGAGATCTGATGAGTATAAGTGAATTTTGAATCAAATGATTAGCCGTTATTTCAATTTTACTTAAAAAAAATTCTTGATAGAGTTCTATGTTAAGTATATTTTAGAGATTTGATTCTTATTTAGCAATTAATAATAAGGAATTATTTATGAGCAATGCTAGCTGAACAAGAATTCAAATTATCATCGCTTCCGATTCAATGAGGTAGGGGAACCCAGGAAAACGAGGCAATATCCGTGTGAGAACAAAACGATTGATGGTATTGATGTTAAGATGATTAGATGATGAAAAAGAAATGATGAAATAAAACGAATTGTCGCAGTTTATCCAAATAATATTTCGTCGAACTAATGACTAAAAACAAACTTCAAATTGAGTCGAGAACTACTCTAAAACTATTTGTCTGAGAAGGATGAAGCGTCGCAAGTTACTAATCATTTTTTGGCACGGAGCCTTTTCATGAAACGAGGAAATGGAACAAATTCGTGAGTTTGTTGGCATTGTCTAAAATGAAATTGCCTACGAATCTATCATCGGTGAACTCGAAATGGATCTCTTCAAAATTACGGGAAGCGCTGGAGTAAATATAATCGAGGAAAAATTTGCGTGTTGCGATTTTGACATAGAGCTTTAAGTATCAACAGAGCTTAAATAATTATTCTCTTCACTCGGTTATCATTAGATTGGCATCTCGTACCAATACGATACGATCATCTCGAATTTGTAAAATAGATAAGGATGGCCCACTTCGCTTGAATACCTGAGGTAAATTCTCTCCTGATTCACGTGGTTTCATCGTTATATGTAGTTGGTTCCAACAAAAGGCATAAGTACTATCTATTCGAATTTCTTGAATGTCGCTTTGAATTTGAATAAGAAACTTTTTTAAGTGAGGAAGCACGTCCGCGAATTGTTTTTTATTCATTGGCGGATGTCCGGGGGTCAAGAAAATCGCATCGTCAGCAATCAATGCCAGTAATTTTTCATCGTCATGAGAGATGGTTGCTTCGTGCCAATCTGCCACGAATTGTCGGATTGCAGTTTCAGAAAGCCTCATGATGTTATTACTTATCAAAGATCGATTCGATAAACGATTATGATCTATGAACCTTTTCCTCTTTTTTAAGTTTGACGATGGGAATATCACTTTTCCCGCGCAATTTTTTTATACTTCGAGAAAGAATCGGGCCAATCGAGTTGACGGGAACATTGAGTTGAGTACTTATTTCTTCGTAAGAACGGCCTTCTAAATAAAATAACCGAACAATCTCTCGTTCTTTGGAAGGTAATTTTTTCAGGATCTTTTGAACTTCTTCAAGACTTTCTATTCCAAGGGCAGCGGATGAACTAAGTTTTTCAAATCCGCTTAGAGAATTCCCTGCTTGGTTGGATTGGTTTGCATGATTTGCAGCAGCTTGTTGTTTGCGCAGTTTTGATAATTCTTGAACACATATTCTTCGAGCAATTACCGTAAGATAAGTAGCTAAAGAACTATTCCCTCGAAATTGCCGGAGCACTGCATACTCATTGGAAAGAATTTGCAGCATTACCTCTTGAGCAATATCTTCAATCTGTTCCGGAAGCAGAGGAAAGGAACGTAAGTAAGAAGTATATTGAATCGTGTGATAAATCAAACTTAAAAATCGATCGACAAAATCGTTCCAAGCCCCTGTCTCATGTTGAAGACAACGTTGTATGAGTTTTCGATCCATATCAGTGAGAGCCATCGTCAACCTCGGAAACTCGCAGCTCATCCCCAGAAATAGGCGTAGTTAGCAAAATTGTGCCAACTTACAGCAATCCTGTATATCTTCATTTTACATGAACGATTAGCAAAAGTATAGCTTTTCTAGAAGAAATCTTTGAAATTCCGAAGAAGGGAGGATTATTTGTAATCATCCTGCGGAAAAGAGACCCGAATTTTGGAAATGAAATCATCTTAACGAACTGATTGGGCGAGAAAAATTTCACTTAAGCAGCTTGGTTTTGGTTCCAAATGGGGTATGCCTCATCAATTAAGTTTATTAAAGGTAATAGATGTTCTTCAAAGCGGATTCTTGGTAAAGATGGATTGCCAAATTCATCCAATCTCGAATAAAGAGTTCGTAATCGTTGAGGGTTATAACTCCAGCCAAACGAATCCCCGATGACAGGCCTCAAATACTCCATCTGAAATACATTCTCTCCAAATTGTTGGAAAAGTTGTAAAAATTCCAAATGCATCGATCGATGTTGCAATATCGCAGCTCGTTTTCTTTGCCAATCATCTGCATTAAGTGCCATTTGAAGCAATTGAACCGATTGCAGTGGCGAACAGGAGTTTGGATGATGAGTAATGGCAAAATCGTAGTTCGCAACGTGATGATTGTATCTGTATGCCAATCGCCGTACAGCACCATCAATTACTAATCGGCAAAAATCATGAATTGGATCGACCCCTTCAGCTGCGTCACCGACGACAAGATCGATTTCAGATTGCATCCATTCATCACTGAGGGTTTCAACTAATTCCAATACCCACGCTTCATTGTGATTCATGAGTTGATTTTCAATTTCTTGATCCGAAAAAACTCCAAAACATTTACCAATTTTTGAATGAGTATTGTAAATTGTTTCGACACTTTCGGCTAAAGCAGAATTGTCATCTGCGCCAGCTGAAAGTACAAATATCGTTGGTTGACTGGTTTCTAACCAATGATGGATTAATAACTCATGCCCTGGATGAGATATAACCAAAGCAGATCTCAGTAGGGGAATACCACCAGAACCTCGAATCGCTCGCATGGACTTATCCTTCAATCATTTTGATTGATTTTCAATTCAATTTAACCCTTTCATCGGCTTTACCTGAAAGAGAAAATAGAGAAAGTACGAAAAATTCAATTTTAAGAAAATCTAATATTGCCTACATAAAGAATTTTTTATTAATTAAATTCTAAAATGTGTTATTGGAATGTCTTTTTCAGAAATACCAAATGTCCGCAATAATTAGAAAGACTAAAAATAGTCTGGTTTAGATGATTTATTTCATTCAAAGCAAAGATGGAACGAGTCTACACAATCTTTTCGATTTGGCCAAATAGAAGTGATCAATTCAAAAGCTTTCCATTGAAAGTGGATGAAAAATAGATCTAAATATCTAATATGATCGATATGTGGAATTTTGCAGAACAATTAAATAAATATGGACCTAACAGTCCGAATCGGCAGTGGAGTAAAAATGAAGCTCAGAGTTATTGTACTTGGGTGACGAGAACCCATTACGAAAATTTCTCAGCGGTATCTATTTTATTACCCCGTAATCTGATTCCGCATTTTTATCCTGTTTATGCCTATTGCCGTTGGTCTGATGATTTAGCGGATGAAGTAAACCAAGGGGAAGAAGTCTTAATTTTGCTCGATTGGTGGCGCAAGGAGTTATTGAAAATATACGCAGGAGGGAATTGTGTTCTTCTCCATCCGGTGATGGTAGCTCTTAAACCTACCATAGAAAAGTTTCAAATTCCCCAGAATCCTTTTCTAGATCTTTTGAAAGCGTTTACTCAGGATCAGTTCAAGAAAAGATATTTGACATTTGACGAGCTGATTCAATATTGTGAGAATTCAGCAAACCCAGTCGGTCATCTGGTGTTGTATCTTGCCGATTCTTATAATGAGGAAAATGCAAGAAGGGCGGATTTGATCTGTACAGGATTACAATTAGCTAATTTTTGGCAAGATATTGCGAGAGATTATCATCAGCTTGGCAGAATCTATGTTCCAGAGGAAGATTGGTTGAGATTTGGCTTAACAGAAACCGATTTTGCGCAAGGAAGTGCGACAAAAGAATTCCGAGAGATGCTTCGCTTTCAGGTTGAAAGAACCGAGCAGATGTTTCAAGAAGGGGCGTCCTTGTTGGAGCGATTGCCTTCAACCATTCGCTTAGATATCGAATTGATTTTGCAAGGCGGGCTGGGTATTTTACAACAGATTCGAGCGGTTGATTATGATGTATTGACCAAGCGGCCCAAACTCAGTAAAAGAGACCAAGTTAGTTTTCTAGTCAAAGTCTTGGGTAAATCGCTATTTCGGGCCATGCGGGGGCCATTCGGCCTAAAGCCAAGAATCGATCTCTGTTATCAAGCGATCGGTTCAAAAAATCCAACAATTCAGATTTATTAACGAAAAATGAAAAGTCCTCATCTAAAAAAACAAAGGATGATGGTTTCAAAGATGAGAACGATAGTAATAAAAGTAAGGAACTTGGGCATGGTCTCTCCATCTCTCATGGAGTGTACTAAATGGATATGAATATTACTCATGATCCGCAATTGAATGAACAGGATTATAATCTGGCAGAGAATCAAGTCGGTTTTTCTTCAACAACTCCTAAAAAGTCTGAGGATTCAGATTTGCAATCGACCAGAAAGGGGGTAGGCTCGACCAGCACCTCTTATCGCTGGTGCAAGCAATTGACTAATCGAACTGCTAAAAATTTTGCTTATGCCTTTCCTGTTTTGCCAACACCACAGCGACGAGGGATGGAAGCTCTTTATGCTTTCATGCGTGTTACCGATGATCTGGCCGATGAAGACTATTTTCCACCAGCTGTAAAAAAACATCAGCTTAATTGCTGGAAACAACAATTGCAAGATGCAATGGAGGGGAGATACTCCCATATTTTGCATCCTGCGTTGCATGATACCATCAAACGATTTGGCATCCCAATTCAGTATCTCGAGGAGGTGATCGATGGGGTGTCCAGCGATCTCGAGCAGAGAGTAATCCAATCCTTTGCGGAATTGTATCGATACTGTTACCAGGTTGCTTCTACCGTTGGGTTAGCCTGTATTCACATCTGGGGCTTTAAAGATGAAGTTGCTAAAAAGCATGCGGAATCTGCAGGGATTGCCTTCCAATTGACAAATATTCTCAGAGATCTATGGCAAGATTATCAGCAAGGACGAATCTATCTCCCGGAAGAGGATTGGCGTTTATTTCAAATTCTTCCTGGGGAATGGTCTAAAAAATATAATGAAGTTTCGTTTCAAAAAATGATGGAATTGCAAATTCAACGAGCCCGTTATTACTATTCCGAAGGAGACAAACTGCTACCATATTTGAACCCCCCTGGCAAAATTGTTTTTTCTGTTATGCGAACGATCTATGGGGAACTTCTAGATAAAATTGAAGAAAAGAACTATAACGTTTTCGAAAAGAAAATCCGTTTATCTACTCAGCGAAAAATATTTTTGATGCTCCGCGCGTTTTTCCACAGTTGGTGTTGGTGCAAATGGTAAATACGACTCGAGTTTTAAGATCACGAGTTTTAAGATCACGAGTTTTAAGATCACGAGTTTAAAATAATGATTGTTGAAATCATTCAATAGAATGAACTAATCCATACTCGATCGGTGGCAGTGGGAGGTTTTATGACTATCCTGCATCTCATCGAGCATTTGTAAAGAAAGTCGAATTTTCTCATAGGGACCACCACTACCCAAGCAAGCCGATTCCTCTTTTTGAACTCGATCCCAAATTCCTTTGGCAAGCACATGCCAACAAAAAAAGCAGTGATTACTAGTTGCCTTTGGTAATAACTCTGGATTCGCTTGTAAAATCTGATCACGAATAGCAGTTAACCCTTCCCGAAAAACTTTCCCGACAAAGGGATGGTTTCTGCCTCGTTCGATCACTTCCGCAACGCTATGCTGATAGATATTGCCAATGGTTAATTGATCGAGATCCGATGCAAAACCGCAGCAAGGTTTTACTTCCCCACGGGGATTGACGATAAGGGCTTGCCCTGGCCCTTCGCAATAATCCTCTTCAAACCAGGTACCATCCCAACTGGGAGCAGAAACGGGTA
>JAKBAI010000028.1:0-2169 GCA_021809185.1 Planctomycetota bacterium | reverse complement strand
GTTCCACAGTGGCGAGATGATTCCAGTTCAGGGTCATCGTAAAATCGGCGCTTACCAGCAGAAATCTTCGCAGCAAATCTGACCATTCGACCACGGCGTCCAGTTGCTTGGCCAGTCTGCGGATCGGTTCTAATCCTTTTTGCGGGGATGGGGAAGCATAGCTGAGAGAGAGAATCGAATCTCGATCAAAAACCTTACGCACGGTCTTAACAAAAAGTAATAAGTCTTTGGTATGAATACCATGAAATTTATCCATACTAAGACCGATTTTGCCTGTAAAACCGGCATCTCGTATTGAAGTGAGGATTTGAGTTAATTGCGACTCATCTTGATACCAGACTCCGTTCGTCATGATCTTATCAAAGCGAAAGCCTAACTCACTAGCTCTTTTGGTTAGCGCAACGAGAAACTCTGGATATAAAAAGGGTTCACCCCCCGTAAACCCCAACGTATGGATCCCTTCCTGGAAAGCATTCTCCAAAAATCGGAGAGCTGTTGGGATATCCAGATAATCGGTCCACTCTATGGGAACACAGCAGTGAGGACATTTTAAGTTGCATTGATAAGTACCGCTAAAAGAAAGATAGTCGGGTCGAAATAGGTGCTCGACTTCATGGGGATTGATCGGAGTAGAACCCAACTTCTTCTCTCTGGTTTTCTTGCTGCTCTGTTTGATCGGCGTTTTTCCGGAAGCTGGTGAATTCAAATGTTCGCCACGTAACCAAGTGGATCGGCTCATCGATTTCTCTATCTTTTTTTGATGACTTTTTTAATAGGATTCTATAGATTCCCTATCTTAATTCTAGTAGTACCTTAAGAGATATTCTGATCCCAACTTAGCCCCTCTATTCCTCCCATCGATCCGATTTGATAATACTCTAATTCGAGTCTAGAGGTCAACTGAGCTAACTTTTTCTATGGGAAGTGATAGAATAAAATTTATTTTTTGTTTTCTATCGCTTTCAATCAAACGGGATAAATATGGTGTTAGGGACCAAACAAAAATCGAATGCAGAACAGGGAGAAATAGTGGACGATCAGGTGTTTATTATCGGGATTGAAGAGTTTCTTGATTCTCAGCTCCCGAAAATCGCTTTTCACCATGCCGATGCGGTCTCGATCCAGAGAGCTTTTACTGCTACAGAAATTCCTCCAGCAAATATCGAAATTCTCCTTGGAACTCACGCGACTCGAACCAACATCTTGTCTCGATTGAAAAAAATGATTTCAGCATCTCCGGAGGTCAGAGGAACCAAACAATCAAAGAAATTGCCGCCAAAAAGAATCTATCTCTTTTATTTTGGATTAATATTGCAAACTGACTCAGATATTATCTTAACCGCCTATGATACTCAACTAGATGACTTGAAGGAGACTGGTATTTCCTTTAATGAATTAGTCAATCGATTTAAGGAAAATAATATCGCCGTTTTCGGTTTCATGGATGGCTCCCCGAGCGAATGGGAAAATGCTTGTTCTGTGGACGGAACTCAAGATCGCTCATCAGAATCGGCTAATCCGATTTCGGGAATTTCTAGCGACGCAAATAGCCACTCCAAAGCATCGACATCAAAAAAATCGCAAAACAAAGGGAAAAGAAAATCATCGAATAAAAGTCAATTAGTTCCCTTGAATCAGTCCGGGTGGCAAGAACTTGAATCAATGATCAATTCTCTGCCGCAATCTCTATTCATGTTGGCTGCATCTCCAGGCGAATATTCTTATTCTTCCAGTTTACTACAACATCGCTTTTGGGGGTATTTCCTAGAACAAGCGATTTCTGGGGCTATCTCAGGAGCGATTACTTCGGAACGTTTCGATCTCCGGAAATTCGAAGACTATTTACAACTAGAGATGCCGCGCATATTGCGTAAATATCTTGCGAATCCAGCGACTCAGGTACCTGCTATTCTTGGGGGGGAGCGGCAAGATGATCTCGGTTTGATGTTTAAGTTTAAACTAGGGACTTTAAAGTCTAATCGCGTTGCCGAATTTCCGCCTCAACAGCTCATAAAGCTCATTTTACGTTCTCAGACTACCGGCAAGCTGAAGGATTTGACCGGCTACCAGAAACACTTTCGTTTACCTGATGCGAATACGTCGAATGCCAAAAAATTTGTGGGACGAATCGCCCATGAAGATATCCGGGCTGACATTGAAACAGTTTTT
>JAKBAI010000244.1 GCA_021809185.1 Planctomycetota bacterium | reverse complement strand
AAACTAAATAAAATTAACTGAATTTTAAAGATAAATATTTCCAAGGAGTTATAGTGTCGGTACGAATACGAATTAAACCGATGGGTCGCACTCATCGAAAATTTGATCGAATAGTGGCTATCGATGGTCGCCGAGCAACCGATGGTCGAGAATTAGAAGTTCTAGGCACTTACGATCCAATGGTTAAGATTGCCAATCAGCAAGTAACTCTGAAACCTTCCCGAATCAAATATTGGCAGAGTGTTGGTGCTCAGATGACCGAGAAAGTTTCAGCCATTGTTCGCAGACATATTTCTCGCATCGAAGCGATGGAACAAGCAGAATCCGTAGCTGCAAATAAAAAAGAAACGACCAAAGAAACTGTTGCGAAAGCTGATAGTTAGGGTTAATTTCTTATCGTTAAATTATACCGTTTAAGCAATCTAGTTTAAGGTTTATTTTGCGATAAGAGACTATCAAGATTCGGCAGCACAAAGTTAATTTATCTTTAGATAATTTAATTAAAGGAAATTCGAAAAGCCTTATATTTCTTGAACGATACGTTAAATCGATCCTAATAAGAATAGTCCATGCGTTTTGATATTATCACTCTATTTCCAGATATTTTTACGAGTTATCTCCGTCAGAGTATCTTGAACAAAGCGATTGAAGCAAAACTAGTGGAAGTTCATCTATGGAATTTGCGGGATTGGTCGACAAATAAACATCAAACGGTTGACGATCGCCCCTATGGGGGCGGGCCAGGAATGTTAATCATGGCGGAACCTGTCTTTCTCGCCGTCGAAGAAGTTCAAAGTAAGGATCCAACCCCTGCAACCTTGGTGATGTTGACTCCTTCCGGTCAACGATTAAACCATAATCTCGTGTTAGAGATGGTAAAGCGGCCTCGATATATTTTTCTATGTGGCAGATACGAAGGTTTCGATGAGCGGATTCGTATAGGGTTAAATCCTCTAGAAGTTTCTATAGGTGATTTTGTTTGTAATGGCGGAGAAGTTCCTGCCATGGTACTTATGGATAGCATTATTCGTTTCATTCCTGGAGTATTGGGAGATGAAACTAGTTTGATCGATGAATCTCATGCACAGAGCGGTTGGCTAGAGTATCCTCAGTATACGAGACCAAGAGTTTTTCGAGAACTTTCTGTTCCAGATGTTTTACTCAGTGGTGATCATCAAGCGATAGCAGCATGGCGACAAGAGATGGCAACAAGAGATAGCGACAAAAACAAATAAAGAAAATAATCGATAAAATTAAACACAGATAATTATCAAACAATTAAGCAAGGGGAATTCCCCAGAAAATGGAGAAAGACGATGAAAAATTCAATTCTTAAACTTGTTGAAGAACAAAATCAGATTACATCGGGAAAACTGACAAAAAAACAAGGAGAACTTCAAAAAACAGGGCAAAATCGGGAAGTACCAAAATTCGAGATTGGCGATACTTTAGATGTTCATCAATGGATTGAAACGGGTGAAAAAGGGAGACTCCAAGTTTTTACAGGGGTTGTTATCTCGAAACGCGGTGAAGGCAGCAGCGAAATGTTCACGGTTCGTCGAATCGTTCAAGGGGAAGGAGTTGAACGAATTTTCCCAATTCATTCTCCTAAGATTGCCAAGATCGAAGTAAAACGTTCTGGTCAAGTTCGCCGAGCTAAACTTTATTATTTGCGTGATCGCGTTGGGAAAGCAACTCGTCTTAAAGAACGTAAAGAGAAACCAACCACGACTTCGAAGTCCGCAAACTAATCGAAGCCAAAGTCTTTTCGCCCTAATAAAATTTGAAAAATAGAATTCAATCGCTCATTCCATTGAGGTAGATCATAACTTCTTCTTTATCGGTCTTATCTCATATCGAGGAATTTTAATTGGGGATCGAGAAGGGGATAGTTTTAATTTATAGATTTCATTGGTTGATTTCGTTGGTAGAAATCTGAAAAGTTAAATCATGATCCCTCTTATTCAAATTCACTCACTCTTTGATTTTCGAAGTCATCATATACTAAACTTTGCTATGAAATCGATCTCCTCTCCATCTAATGACGACTCTTTTAGTAAGAAACCGTTGGGAGCTACGATTTCGTTTTCGCGTTATCCTTGGACACGGCGTTGGTTTGGCAATCGAAGCGAAAAAGCAGGTGCACGCTTTTTGAAAAAATCTGGCTATCGAATTCTTGCTTATAATCATCTGAATGCCCTAGGCGAACTCGACTTAATCGCTTTGGACAAAAACACACTGGTTATAGTGGAAGTACGATCTACGGCAACAAGAGATTTTGATAAGCTGGCAAGATCGATCGATCAAAAAAAACAGCGAAATGTTGTCCGCGCTGCTTATTTATATATTCATCAGCACCATCTACAAAATATACCGATCCGCTTTGATATTTTGTTAATATCTTGGCCATCCGCTCAAAACTATCCGGAAATCCGCCATTTTACCCATGCCTTCGATCTGGATGATCCTCTCTGTTCTTATTCGTAGCCCTAAGATTTTAGATCGTAAATCTATATCGCAATCATATATTTCGCAATCATAAAGCACTCAGGAATTTAAACATGACTCTCACCGCTCAGGAACAATTGGATCGAATCGCTCGCGGCACCGAACAGATCGAACCAAAAAACGAATTGCTCCAAAGATTACAAGCAAGTATCGACAAAAAGAAACCACTCCGAGTCAAATATGGAATAGACCCCACAGGCATCGATGTCCATCTCGGCCACACCGTGCCGTTGCGTAAACTAAGACTATTTCAGGAATTGGGCCACCATCCTGTTCTCATCATCGGTAACTATACTGCCCTAGTCGGAGATCCCAGTGGGCGGGATCAAACAAGAGCTAGATTGACTCAAGAACAAGTAGAAGCCAATGCCAAAGATTATCTAAAACAGATTGAAAGGATCATCGATATAACTAAAACGGAGATCCACTATAACGGAGAATGGTTTAGCAAATTTCAATTTTTGGATGTTTTGTCTCTCACTAGTAAAATAACCATGCAACGAATGCTGGAACGGGACGACTTTAGTAAACGGAAAGAGGCAGGCTCTCCGATCTATTTGCATGAATGTCTTTATCCCCTCATGCAAGGGCACGATAGTGTCGAAATTCAAGCCGATATCGAATTGGGGGGTTCGGAACAACTATTTAGTTTGATGGTAGGTCGGCATTTACAAGCCAACGCAGGTCAGAATGGACAAATTTGTATTACATTGCCTATTCTGAGAGGTTTAGATGGCACACGGAGAATGGGGAAAAGCCTCGGTAATTACGTTGGGGTCGGCGAATCGGCACGCGAGCAATTTGGAAAAACCATGAGCATCCCCGATGAATTGATGCCCGAGTGGTTTCAACTTCTGACCGATTTACCCAGTACTGAAATCAATCAATTATGCAACCCAATTCAAACTCATCCGATGGCTGCTAAAAAACGTCTTGCTCACGAAATCGTGCAATATTATCATGGTCAGGTTGTTGCACTTCAGGTGGCAGAGGATTGGGAGAAACAGTTCTCGAAACAACAAGATCCAGATCAAATCGATGAACTTTTTCTTTCACAAGATCAGCTAAAAGACAATAAGATTTCTGTTGTAAAACTTTTGGTACTCTCTGGGTTGGCCGCAAGCAACACGGAAGCAAGGCAAAAAATCGGAGCTGGTGCCGTTAACTATGGACCAGAGCGAACGAAATGTACGGATGTAAAAATGGAAATCGAATTAACTTCTAATCTCGTTTTGCGATTAGGTCGAAAAATTAAACGGATCATAATCGCTCAAATAGAAAAGTGAAAATCAGCTAAATCTGAACCGATGAAAAGACTCAAATACGAATCTCAAAATTCCTTGAATAGCTAAAAATGGAAGTATCAAAGGCGAAAAGCTGTTCACGCTTTCAATTCCAATTATTCTTCCATTTTTCAGACAATTACTTTGCTATCACTTTGCGCCCACCTTGCCCACACATTGTTACCACATTGTCACCTCCCATGCAGATTGATCTTGGCTTCAAAGAACATTTCATAGATGATATTTTCATTCAAATTTATCATTCACAAGAAGGGAACAACCATTTACGCAAATAGGCTTCCGTAGGGGAAATTTGAAAAGATTGTTGCCGGTAACTCAAATATCCATCGGGCCGAACCAGAAACACAGAAGACAAAGCGGTTACCCCCAATTTTTTGCCAAAGATTTTTTCAGGATCTAAAGCTAAACAGATGACAGCGGAATGATCAAAAGAAAATTCCGTACCTCCTAAGAGAATGATACACTGAATCTGATTGCGAAACAGATTTGCAAAATGATTGACAAACCGATTTGCCTCATCGATCATCATCGCTTGATCGGTCCAGATAATAAGTTTCCAGCTAGGGTTCTGAAGCAGATCCCAAAGATAGATTTTTTGTTTTACTCCGGACTTCGATAAAAAGATCATTTCTCCATCTGGGACACGCTCCCCCAGTTTAATCCCATTGGGGAAAAAGCCTTTCCCTTCTTGGTGCAGTGGGCTATGAGAATAAGCAATTCTCATCTGAGCCATTTGCCGGGCAAGCAAACGAGTAATCGGAGGGACGGAGAGCATTAATGCAAGAAAAGTATTACGTAATCGTTTGAGAATCGGATTTTGTAAAAGCATCATTTTGGTCACTCTACCTGTCATCGCCAAAATCTGCTGTCCAATTTGCTCCCGTTCAACCGAGAAAGTATCCAAAATCTCCATCGGCGCATAACCGCGGAGAACATAGGCTAATTTCCAGGCAAGATTGATCGCATCCTGCATGCCGGTATTCATACCCTGCCCTCCTGCCGGTGAATGGATGTGAGCGGCATCGCCCATCAAAAAACATCTCCCCTGTCGATATTTTTTTACTTTTCGTTGATGAACCCGGAACGAAGACAACCATATCGATTTGATGATCTTGCATTTTAATATTGTCCGTTCATCTAAAATTGCCTGTACCTCTTCTTGGAGAGGATCTTTTCTTTTTTCTGAACTAGCGGCGAAGCCCATATCGCCAATAACGCGATAATGATTTTTTCCAAAAGGGAAAAGAGCAACAGGACCAATACTAGATAAACAAAGATGTAAATACGAAGGATCATCCAACCCTAGTAACTCGACATCGGCAAGAAACCAGTCATGGGGATCCTGTTCGCCAGCAAATTCGATTCCTAGATGATGTCGAATGGGACTATGAGCGCCATCGCAAGCGATAACATATTCATAATCGGCGGTTTCGATATTACCATCTTTTAGTTGAAGTTTCACCTGAATTCTATTATTATTCTCTTGCTGTTCTAACCAGGTAACCCCACGGTCGATATAGATACCATTCTTGCGTAAATAATTTGTGAGGATACTCTCGGTTTGGCATTGCGAGATCATCAAAGCTTGCTTAAACCGGGAATCATCGATCCTAATTTCGAATGTCCCCAGTCTCTTATTCTGACTATAAAAATGGCCGCCACGAGCATAAAATCCAGTATTCGTAAATTCTTTCGTTACACCCAATGGAGAAAGTAATTCCAATGTTCTGGGCCAGACAACCAATGCTTTCGATTGTTCACTCGGCTTTTCCAGTTTATCAATGATACGAAAGGGTATGCCATAGCGATGCAATTCGCAAGCCATAGTTAAACCAACTGGTCCTGCTCCAACAATCAATACCGGTTTTGCCATTATTATTGAAACCTTTGCAAGAAGCATGATCCATCAGCGAACAAAAATAACCTTATTTTCTCTTACAGAGACAGAGTTTTAATATGCAAATAAACTTCATTTCGAGTGGCATGAATCTAAAAGGTATTAATCCCTTTTGTTTCGAGACAGGCTTTCCGATCAATGTCCGTTTTTAACAAACCCTCTTTTATCACAAGCGATTTGAGCTACTCGATTGATATCATAAAATCGGCACGATTCCATCAACATACGGCACTCAAACCACATATCCCCATCAACAACAGGCATAAAAAGATCGTAGACATTATCGACACCCAGATAGACCGGAATCTCAAACTCTAGTAACCGTGCTAACGGCGCAATAGAATTATGTAAAGGTCCATTCATATCGAGCTGTTTCATACTCAAAGCGGCAGAGGGGCAAATAATAACGTTAACCCCGGCATCCTTGACCAATTTCAAAATTCTCTCCTGTTCCAAAACCGGTTTGGCGGATACAGAGATAGCATGAATCGCACTAACCTTGCCTTCGAGACCGTGCTCTATTGTTTTACGGGCGAGCATCTCCGTCTCATTTTCGAAAGGATTATTTTCCTGATCGACATGCACATCGACACGTTTATTCAAATCGCGTGCTATCCCCATAATCACATCGAGATGTTTTTCAGGCGTTGGCCGATCTTTAGAAGGCAAACCGCCAATCAGATCCGCCATTTCGCAAGATTTCAAAAACCATTTCTGAGACTCCTCGTCCAACACTCCTTGCAAAGGTTGAACCCCAATTTCAAAATGAATTTGATCTTTGTATCTTTTCTGTACTTCTAAAGCCGCTTCTGTTGGTAGCGTTCGCACGGTACTATCCCCATCCACAAGGGTACGGCAATACGTTACCCCCTGAGAAATCATGGCTTCAACTCCTCGCGAAATTCGTTCAACCAAATCCTCTTTGGAATAATTCTCTTTTAGATGTTTGTATAATGCCCATTTTTTTTGCATATCTACCATACTTAAGCGTAGATTTTCCATCGATATTAGATACGCTTTGTCAAAATGGGCATGGTAACAAGCAAAACCGCCGTTTTGATCGACGAGCTGCAAGAATTGCGAACGAATATCCCAAGGTTTTTTGACATCTGCTAATTTATATTTATAAAACCCTTCGCGATCTTTCTTAATCAATTGATCAATCGTCAATATCGCAACATCCAGATCGGTTATTAAGGGAATGCCGTTTTCTATCGCCATGGCCCGGATCAAATTGCTATCGGATGACTCATCATAGTCATTATTCCCCGTCAAAATATTGATGATCAAATCGAGACGATCTTCCTTCAAAAAGGAACGAATATTCGGCTCCTTGCGCTCGACGATTTTATAGAGTTCTTGGCATTCGACCCCTTTTTGAGTCAAAAATCGATGTGTTCCTGGAGTTGCGTATATCGAGACATTCAATCGAGATAACTTATCGATTGCCGGAAACATCTTCTCCTTATCCGCCATTTTCCCGGCAGAAATCAGCACATTTTTCTTCGATTTCTTACCAATCAATTTAAGATTGAAGGCAAGCATCTCCACGGTTTCAAAATCGTTCATTTTCCACCACTCCCCCTATGTTCTTGCTTTATCTGATGACAACGATCCACCCCAAAATTATCTCAGTCCATCTTTCTGGTAACCTCGTCCTATTTTTGGGTAATCAAATCTATTCTCTCTCTATTCGTCTATTAAAATGACTCTTTGATTATCACTTTGTACTATTATAATCCGATCTCTCTGTAATCGCTTCTGAATCGTAATTCAAAATACCTATCGTACCAAAGTTTGGCAATTGAACCAAAAATGTCAAGCGGAAACAACTTTCTATCCTCTAAAGATTTCCACTCTTGAGATTACGATGGTT
>JAKBAI010000027.1 GCA_021809185.1 Planctomycetota bacterium | reverse complement strand
TAATATCTGTCTACTGACAGATTCCTACAAAATTTCCCATTATAAACTTTACCCTCCAGGTACAGAAAAAGTATATTCCTATTTCGAATCTCGGTCGGGAAGCAAATTTCCAAAAACAGTTTTCTTTGGCTTAAATTATCTCATGAAGGAATATCTTGCAGGGAATCGAGTTACTCAGGAGATGATTGGCGAAGCGGATGATCTACTCCGCATTCATTTCGGTCAAGCTATCTTTAACCGTAAGGGTTGGGAATCGATTCTTTACAAGCATCATGGTAAACTCCCCATCGAGATCAAGGCAGTGAAAGAAGGGAGTATCGTGCCTGAAAGCAATCCCCTATTCACGATAGAAAATACCGATCCAGATGCGTTCTGGTTAACCAATTATTTGGAGTCCCTTCTCGTTCAACTATGGTATCCATGTACGGTTGCTTCGCAAAGCCTGTTCATGAAAAAAATAATTCTAGACTATCTCCAATCCACTGGAGACCCGCAACAGATCGATTTCAAATTACACGATTTTGGTTTTCGAGGGGTAACATGTCCCGAACAAGCAGCGCTGGGTGCAGCAGCTCACCTTTTGCACTTTAAGGGGACGGATACTATCCCTGGGATTTTGCTAACGAGCAAATATTATGGAGAATCCATGGCCGGTTTTTCTATCCCAGCTACCGAACATAGTACCATAACAAGTTGGGGCGAAACCCATGAACTAGATGCCATGCGAAATTTACTGGATCAGTATCCCCATGGAATGATTGCCTGTGTCTCCGATAGTTTTGATATTTACCGTGCCTGCCGAGAATATTGGGGGACAAAACTCAAAGATAAAATTCTACAACGCGACGGCATCTTGATCGTACGCCCGGATAGCGGAGAGCCTACCAAGATTTTATTGGAAGTCTTAAAGATCCTCGGGGAAGCGTTTGGTACGGAGGTGAATGCCAAAGGCTATCGAGTACTTCATCCAAAAATTCGCTTGATTCAAGGGGATGGAATTGACTTTAAAATGCTTGGGGTCATTTTACAAACAATGAAGGAACATTATTGGTCTGCCGATAATATTGCATTCGGTTCGGGAGGAGGATTGTTACAAAAGATGAATCGGGATACACAAAAGTTTGCCTTAAAATGTTCTTCTATCACCATCGATGGTAAAAACCGAGATGTATTTAAACGACCGATCACCGATTTAAATAAACAATCTAAAGCAGGTCGTCTAAAACTATGTCTCGATTCTTCAGGGCATTGGAAGACTCAACACCAGGAAGAAATGGGAGAAGATCAATTACAAACCGTATTTCTAAATGGAGATATCGTCTTTGAACAGACGTTCCAAGAAATCCGCGATTATATTCTCAAGAGCAACTTTTTAGAATCCTCTCCGTAAATCGAAATCCAATCATCGCCGAAAGCAAACTAGCTCATTATATCACCCATTAAATTACAACTCGATTTTAAGGGGTGATATAATTTCCCAACACCATTTTCGAATTGAAGAAATTGAGGAAAGCAATTAAAATATGTGACCCAAAAAAACAATCAGGAGATCAATAGCTTTTAGTCAACATACGATTGTAGAAATCTTTTGCTCTGGCGCAGTGCCCGTTTACGATCTTCCAGAGAACCTTCATACGCTTTATCTTCTACTTCAACACAGATCGGTCCCCGATAACCTACTTCAGCTAACGCGCCAATAAATTTACCCCAATTCACATCACCAAGCCCTGGTAATTTCGCCACATGCCAACCCATCCCTTGGGAACCAACTTCATAGAGCTTATCGTAATCGATCCTAGTATCCTTGGCGTGTACATGAAAAAGTTTACTTCCAAATTCTTTGATTGCTCGTATCGGATCAATCATTAACCATATCAGATGGGAAGGATCAAGATTCAACCCGATCGTATCACTTGGAAACAGATCAAAAAATTTTCTCCAGTGGGCGGGACAATTTGCAAGATTGGTTCCACCCGGCCATTGGTTCGGGTGAAATAACATTGGACAGTTTTCGATGGCAATTTTTACACCATTACTTTTAGCTACTTCTAAAATGGGAGTCCAGACTTCCTGAACCAGTTGCCATTGATCATCCGCAGGACGCGATGATTGACGACCGATAAAAGTATTAACAAGCTTTACACCAATAGTTGGGGCAAATTGAATCACTTTTTTAAGGTGATTGACAATCTGTTTACGCTTTTCTTCATTTTCTTCGAGAGGATTTGGATAATATCCAAGTCCAGATATTTTTACGTTATGAATTCTTAACAAATCTCGAATATGGTGTGCATAAGCATCGCTATTCTGGGTTACATCAATGTGTGCAATCCCAGTCAGTGAAGGATCGACTCCGGCTTTAGGCCAACACATCATTTCGACCCAAATATATTTTTCATCTGCCGCGAATGCCAATACCTCTTCAATCGTACGATCTCCCAGTACCGCACTAACAAAACCGAGCTGCATCACCTTTCTCCTTTTTCTTGAAATTTTGGGAATTATTCGATTAGAGATATTCTAGGAAAAATGAGCTTATTTGGTCTCAATTCCTACACAAATGAAGCCTGATTTGATTGTGAATTTTTACAAATTTTAATTCTTTTATAAATAGAATTTGACTTTGCATTTCTCCATTTTAGTTTTGTTAAAAATGATTTATCCAATTCTTTTGGATTAACAGGTAAAAGCGAATAAACTATGAGAACTGGAAAAGTCGATATTATGGTTAAGGAGGGAAAAACTTTCTCATAAAATTTTCACCTCCGCAAGGTAATATTAAAGTAATGATAGAATGAGCGTATTTTACTTATTTTTTGGATAATAAATTGCAAAAACCAGGTTAACAATCTTTGGAAGCATTATTTCATTCCCCATTAAGCTATTATCTGGATGAGAAAAATGATAATTTGGTCAGAGAGAACATAAGGCCCGACTTCGTTGTTACTACACCTATTTAATAACGAAGTATGAATTATTCTCTGTCGTTACAATATTCCTCTTATTTAGAAGCGGTTCGATAGGAAAGGATTACAAAGCATGAAAGTGACATTTCCCAAGCTTCAACAGTGTATGAAATTGTCGATTTATATTTTTATTCTCAATACCATTTTGATTATGCAAAATCGTGCGCATGCTCAAATATCGGGGTTGAACTCAGGGGGCTCATCGGGCGGCGGGAGTTTATTGGGAGGCACTTCGATGTCTGGCGGAGGATCTGCCTTTGGGGGAAGCTCTGGTGGTCGCGGGATTGCAGGAAGTGGCGGCACCTTTTCGGGTTCATCGGGAGGTGGTGGATTTTCAGGAACTGGAAATTTTAGCGGATTATCTTCAAGTGGTTTGGGGGGTAACAGTTCAACGGGTTTAAGCCAAACCAATTTTTTATCTTCTAGCTTTGATAATCCTATTTATCAAGGAAGAGCTGGTGCGACCATAGGCACAACTCCATATACTCCAGGAGGATTTAATCAACCCTCCCTAGGTACAGTTACAACCGGTGGAGCTGGGGTAACTGGTGGAGTTGGTGGGATTGGTGGGATTGGTGGGATTGGTGGCCGAGGCGGAGCCGGGATGGCGGGGGGAGTTGCTGGTATTGGTGGTACTTCTGGAAATGCGTCTCGTTATGCTGGTCCATCCAATCCATTCCGTGCCAATCGTCTTTTCTTCTCTGCAAATTTACAGTTTTCAACGAACCGCCCGTTTGGATCTGCTATGGAAGTAAAATTACGCGACATAGTAAATCGATCTACCAAAGTAAAAAACCCTGGGAATCTTCAGATTTTAGTCGATAACAATAACGTTGTTTTGCTCCGCGGTACTGTCATTTCAGAGAAAGAAAAAACTCTGGTTGAAGGACTTATTCGGCTCACTCCAGGTGTGAGATATGTTCAAAACGAATTGCAGATTAACAATCCTTCGGTAGTTTCTGAAAATCTGGGTAATTCTTTTGCTTCGAATCAGAATCCAAAATCGTTTGATTTCCAAGGATACAATGCATCACACCAACTTCCTCAACCGGTGCAATCGCAGCAACCCATTGCAATGGTCAACAATTCTTTACCGATCAACCAAACAGGGAAAAACACCAATTCTTTTGGTTCGACTCCATCAAATAACCAAGCTTTCAATGCCTCAACCAACAGCCCTAGCTATCCGATTCCCGTTGTCCCGACAATTCCTTCATTAATTCAATCGCCGATTGCTGCTAATACGACTTCTAATCAAAACCTCTCTTCCATAAATAACCAAGGGAATCTACCAATCTCGAATTCTCAACAAACGATTGTTTCTAAGAATTCAACCCCTTCGACAACAGCCCCTCCCTACCCCAACTTACTATCTCTGAAAGAAACGAACCCAGAGAAAAATCTGAATTCAATTAAAGAAAAACTCAACCAAAATACAATCCCGAAAGTTTCTTCTTCTACAGCAGATGGGAATCTGAATTCTCAATATACTTTGTCAAAAGTACCCGCAATCCCTAGTTTGATTCAAAACAATAATTCTGGGAATTCTTCTTCAAATTCGCCTGGGAACTAATAATTCTTTTCAAAGGATTGAAATTTGAAGATTTGAAATTTGAAGATTTGAAATGAATTTCTAAACATAAAAAGAAAGAGTTTGAGTAAACTCTTTCTTTTTTTATTGCCCAAAAAGTAATGCTCAAAAAGCTAAACAAGCTGAGTAGCGATCAAGAACGATCTCAATTCCACAAAAATATTATTACAGCGTTGTCGCCAAACAGGGTCGTTCAATTCGTTGTTATTACTAGGGCGAAAAGTAACTTGAATTAAAAGTTGATTTCCTCGATCTGGACTTAATTGATGGAGATAAAGTTCTATATTCAACCCTTTATCTTTCCGTCCCAAACCTAACAATGAAAATACTCCAGAACCTCTTGACGATTTTTGTGGCGAACCGATGCGGACACGAATTAATCCTGGAATACTTTCAATAATTTCCCCTTGCACATCTTGAACAAAGCCTCGCAATTTTAGAATCGCAATCGATTCGGGCATCCAAGCTTCTAATCGGAAAGTTAGTGTATCGGGTTCATCAATAATTGCCGGGATTTCTGGTTCTGTTTCCCATTCGCTTTGATCATCTTCAAAATCTTCAATCCCGATAGCAACTTCAAAGGCATTTGCCAGATCGAGTGCGGTCTGTGGTCGATTGTTGGGATCTTTTTCTAAACAGGAAAACACTACTTGCTCTATAGATCGCGAAATATTAAGACTGATATCTAGATCACAAAACCTCGGTGGCAGTTCTGTTGCATGCGCTAGCAAAACATCCATCGTTGAAGTACCTTTGAAAGGTAGTCGCCCGGTTAAGAGTTCATACAAAATTACTCCGACACTATAAATATCTGCCCGGTGATCACTAGGTTCACCTCGAACTTGTTCTGGACTTATATATCCAGGTGTTCCCACTGCAAATTCGACTTGAGATATCGACGTATTATTAATTAAATCGGATTTATCTGGATGTACTAATTTAGCCAACCCAAAATCCATAACCTTAATCTTTTCTCTTGGAGAATCGAAATCGACAATCATCAAATTTGCGGGTTTCAAGTCTCGATGGACAATTCCTTCCTGGTGAGCCGAATCTAAAACTTCACATAATTGACTCAAAAATCGAGTTATTCTTGCAGGAGCAAATTTTCCATTTTTTTGGAGAATTGTTTCTAGATTGGTCCCCCGAACATACTCCATAATGATACATGGACCATTGGGATCATTTAAGGACGCATCATATAAAGTTACTGCATAGGGGTGTTGAAAACGTGCCATTAATAATGTTTCACGTTGAAATCTATCTCGAAACATCGAATCTGCAGCAATGTGGTCGTGCATAACTTTAACGACCACTTGCCGACCAAGATCGATTTGGCGTGCAAGATAAACTTTTCCCATCCCCCCTTCACCAAGGAGACGAAGGGCTTCGTATCTTTCTAAATATACTCGACCTACCATAAGTAACCTATTTTTGCCTTCGCGAGGAAGCGACTCTCAAAACTTTTTTAAATATATGTTACATTTTTAGATCTTTCCACCAGAGTAAAAAAAAAAAATGAGATTCTGAGTAGAATCATTGTTTGATTATCTTAAGCTTATCTCTTTATTATGATTTTAGATTGTTTTTGACTAGTTTTTATAAGTTAGATTTTGTTTATTCGAACCATTTCAACAATCTTATAAAATTTTTAAATGACATTTTTTTTGGATCCATCGCTTTTAACGATTATAATCCCAATTCTTGGAGGAGGAGTTCTTTAAATTCGGTCATTTCCATCCCTTCATTTGGTTTTCTCCCCGTCCCGATTAATATTGGCCCCTCATTTAAAGAATTATTGATTAAACCATGACTTCCTCGAACGATCGATGCCTCCAATGGGATAACATCGAGCATCATCCGGAATCCGATTTTTTTCTGTAAGAGTTTTCTCGCAATTTTCATTTGAGGGAACCAAATTGTTGGATCAACAAATAATTCGCAAGGATCATATCCTGGTTTATGATGGATGGCAACACAACGTGCATAATCCGGAGCACGTGAATCTTCGAACCAGAAATTATAAGCAAACCAGGAATCTTGTTCAGATAAGGCAATGATCTCCCCACTACGAACATGATTTAAACAAATAGCATTTCTCTCCTCTCCAGAATACAATTTTGCAACTCCAGGTATTCCTTGCAAGCATTTTTTTACTCCATCAACATCATTTTCATCCTTCACATAAATATGTGCAAGTTGATGATCACAGACTGCAAAAGCTCGACTAACGAACAAATCGAGCTGATCGCCAAAAGGCCCAGTTCTCACTTTCAGATATTTTTCTTCACGTAAGATTCGGTTCAAATAAATGGCTCGCCGAACCGAACAATGACCATATTCGCTCAACACCCAAACTTTTACTCCCAATCGGTTAGCCGTTTCCAGAATCGGAGAACAGGCATCGTCAAGTTCCTTAACTAATTGCGGTAAATGACAACGGTCTGGGCCAAACCTTTGCGGATCATAATCCAAATGAGGAAGATAAACCAGAGTCAAATCCGGTTTTTTGCTTTCCATCACCCAAGCCGCTGACTTTGCTATCCACTCCGTGCTTGGCAAACCAGCCATAGGCCCCCAAAAAGTATGAAACGGAAAAACCCCTAATTTTTTCTCTGCTTCTTCTGCTAAAGAATCTGGAGTTCCCGTTATCCCAAAAACCTTACTCCCATCGATCCCATAATACGGCTTTGGTGTAATCGAATAGTCGACCATCGCTCCTTGATTGAACCACCAAAACAACTTCGCGCATCGAAACTCCTTTCCTTTTTTGTTGGCTCTTTTTCTAGCAGTTACATATAAAGGCTCTTTCTGTAAAAGGTGATTCGATTGTTGCCAAAATCTTACCTCTTGCGTATCTCGATATAACCAGCCGTTGCCAACGATCCCATGCTCATGAACTGGTTTTCCGGTTAGAAGTGTTGCTTGAACAGAGCAAGTTACCGCAGGGAGAATGTCGCGCATCGCTATCTGCCATTGGTTTTCGGCTAATCTTTTTAACTGAGGAGCATAGGGTAAAAGATTTGGGGTCAAACCTACCGCATTGATTACAACAATTGACATTTTGCTTTCTTTCTAATCGAATAAAACTCAACTTTCAAATCTGTTTAGACTTTCTAGAAATAGATTGATCCCTTCACAAGCGATTATCTTCTTTTTCATTCGATGAACCAATCAACTCGAATCAAATTTAAGTTATCCAATAAAAAATCACCGATAATCACTGATTAACGATGATTTATAAATTTCTTTTTTTTTTTGAAATACTTTGAACAGGAACATGTTGAAATGCCCATTCAGATCAGGTTCCAACCACATGTTACCTGTGATTCATTTTACTTAACAGCAACAACCTTAAATTTATGTGGTTTTGGTTGAACCATTTTATAAATCTCTTCTTGCTCTTTAGCTATTTCCAGAAGAATTTTATCGAGTTGGACTTTCTTACGTTTCTGAATTTCTCCACTCAAATCGCTCAACCA
This sequence comes from Planctomycetota bacterium, assembly GCA_021809185.1. Classification (GTDB taxonomy): domain Bacteria; phylum Planctomycetota; class Planctomycetia; order Gemmatales; family Gemmataceae; genus JAKBAI01. The sequence goes on along the minus strand of JAKBAI010000027.1, from coordinate 25,357 downwards.
ATCGGGAAGATTTGGATTAAACATAACGACTTGTCGAAAACGATAATGCACTTTCCCATTCTTTTTATTGATCGCGTTAAAAACGGCTTTCGCTTGGTCGACGATCGGCCCTTTGTCAATATTCCCTAGATTTACCCCTTTTGCCAATTCTTCCGCACTATATTGAGCAACTTCTTTATCGTCAATCAATATAGAATACTTCCCAGAAGCAAGACCAGAAACTTGTAATTCGTATCGATTTAAATCATCCAGGTTATTAATAAATGGAAGCAAAGTTTGAGCATCGGGAAAAACCCACAATGGCAAACAATTATCCTTCCGAGTGAATGAAACCGAATTGTTTCCATATTCTGTTTCAGTTACCTCTGCCTGATCGGCCTTGATTGATTTCCCCTCTAGATTGATTTTTACTGAACTGACTAAAGCTGGAGCATTGAGCAGAGTGAGAATGCTATGAGCCATCATAATTCCACCAGGAGGGGAGGTATGAAAACCGTCACCAAAGGGTCTTACTTTCGGCAGATTCGCTTTCTCGATCATTTCAAATTCTTTTCGAGTCATGGTGTATTGATCGGCATAAGGAAGATTGAATTCCTCGGCCAACTGTTTCAAAGGAGCATAAAATTCTTTTTGCGTTTCCAGATATTCTGCACCATTCGATTTATAGCGGCGATCCACGGCATTCGGAGAGATTAGCGCAACTCTCACCCCAGCCTTTTTAGCCATTTCAAGCATCGCTTTGGTCTTTTCAATAAAAACTTTATTCCGATTTTTATCGAATTTGCCATAACCTCCATCATTCATACCAAAATCGATGGTTACGCAAGTCGGTTTTTCATCTAAGATATGCGATTGAAATCGGTTTGCCCCACCGTTCGCAGTATCTCCACTTATCCCTGCATTTAAAAATGTCAATTGCCAATTGGGAAATCGAGTCGTCAAATAAAATTCAATATAGCTGGAGTACTGGTACTGTTCCGTAATACTATCCCCCAAAAAAACAATTTTATCTTTCGGTTTAAAGAAAAATTCTTTCTCCGCTCCAGAGACGGTAAGACCTTGGTTAGCGATTAACCAGGTACAAAGCAGTCCTAAGATCATCTTTCGCAAAAGTGTGCTCACCATATATTCCCCTTATACATATTTTTGCTGATGCCAATGAATCCGAGATAAATCGATTGTTTTTGATATACTTCGATTGATTTGTTTTGTTTTATTGTGAAATACAATAACGCAAAACTCATAAATTCTTTTCAAATGAAGGCTAAACAAATAAATGAATCTAATTCATTATCATCGAGGTTCTCAACTATCGGTTCTCAACTATCGGTTCTCTCAAATATTCAATTTCGATCAGCTTTGTAAATTGGCTTAGCTGATGGTTCAACCAAAGTTGTTACTGACACGGCATCAGCTTACCAGCGGTATATTTATTGTGGTAAACTTATCCGAATCGACAAGGTTTGTTCCATATCTTTCTAAAAAGATTTCAAAAGATTTTTTAAAGAGTCAATGAGAAAAAAATGAATCAAAGGGAGCGCGAGTGCCACTGCCTGATTTATGATTTGTTGTTATTCGCCTCCTGAAATATCAGGGTACTTGAGAGCTAGAAGATATTTTCTTTCCAGATTGCGCATCTCCTCTGCTTCTTCGTCGGAATGATCATCATATCCGCATAGATGTAACAATCCATGGATAATGTAAAGGGCAATTTCACTTTCTACATCGTGACCACGATCTTTGGCCTGCTCTTCGGCAACCTGAACGCCAATGACAAGCTCGCCTTCGAGACAGCTCGCATTTGGTCGAGACCAAGGAAAAGAGATCACATCAGTTGGTTCATCATGTTGTAGAAAGCGTTGGTTGATTTGATGAATGGTTGAATTATCAACAAAAGCCAAGCTAATACGGGCATTTTTTACCCCTTCTCCTTCTAAAACTTCTGTTCCAATGGCACGAATCCTTTCACGTTGGACTTTTAACAATTCTTGCGGATTCGCAATACTAAACTTCAACATTTATTCCCCAATTCTATTCCCCGATTCGTTTTTTTCAATTCGGTCCCCATTTATACTTTCCTCTCCTGAGTGTTCATCTTCTGAAGAATCAAATATAAATTGATCGGCAATCGGAATCGGCGGGAAGCCAAGGAATTCTCTTGTTGCAGCAACTTTCTCCATAAGAAACATCCTTGTCCGTCTATGATCTTTTAACAATTCCTTGGAAATAAAGAGCGGTTCGCCTATCACAATAGTAACAGGATACATAAAATCGAAAGGCTTTTTCTTCATGAGAGGGCCATTTTTGTAAGAGAAAAAGCTTCCCCATCCATTTTCGATCCAACAAGGGAATACAGGAGTTTCTGGTTTCGCTTCCAGAATTTTGAAGACCCCCTGACCAAATCGGCGTAAAGGGCGTTCTTCATCTCGGCGTAACCAACCTTCAGGAAAGATCATCACCGTACTTTCACGACCAATCGCATCGATCGCCTCATAGATCTCTGGTGCTTCTCGACGGTAAAAACAATCTGCTACTCGGATGGTACCAACAATTCTTTTCATACAAAAAGAAATAACCGGTAAATCAAAAAAAGTGCTCACCATCATCGGAGTTGTTGGCATGGGTACCACTTTGGCCAGCCAAAGCGGATCTAGCATCGCTCCATGGTTGGCTACTAATAATCCGGGACCACGCCAAGGAAGTTTTGTAACCCCAGGACCAACTGATTTGATTCGATACAAAATCCTAAGGAGAATCTCGACACTCCCCTCAAAAATTGGGCGATAATGCAAAGCAATTATCCCTACAATCATTACCTGAGTTACATAATAGAAGGATGTTTGGAGTGGCTCCAAAGGTTTGTTGTTTCCAATGATTTGTGGTCGAAGGTAATCGTTGAAGTAGAGGATAGAGCCAACCACCATCAGCGTAGTTGCCCAAACAGCAGCAAGGATCCCGAGACCAGTTGCTTGTTGCGGCTCTCTTTGTCTCGATTGGTAGAAACTAAAGATCGGCACGATGATTGCAGTTAGTAAAATCGCGATCGGTCCGTTCATCATCTCCCAGGCATCAAACCAATAAGCATAATTAGTAGCTGCAAACAACACAACGGAAAGATAGCCGGATAACGCAATGGTTCGAAATGGATGACTACTCCACATTGCCAAAAAAACCCCGATCATCATCTCGGCTAAAAGCCACATCTTGCTTGGAGTCAGAAACCAATCCTGCATTCTGCAAAATAGGGTAATAGCAACAACACTTATCATCATTGATATCAATGATTTAACGGTGTCACGATGGCCAAGTACTTGTTTTACATTCTGAACAAAAAAGCCGATTACTCGATCTGATAATTTCCAGGTTGAAAAATTATACGGTGGGGTTCTAATTAAAATTAGAACTGAAAATATATACGCAAAAATGGTGAGTTGTTGGAAAAGATCTAGACTCCCTACCGGCGAATCTTTTCCTGGTGCTATTTGAAATTGAGCAACGCAAGCGCCTAAAGTTCCTAAAAGACTGGCTAGAACAAAACAGGCTTGAATTACTGGAAAAGCCAATCCATGCTTTCGAACAATGGCAACCATCCAGACTTGCTTATAAACAAAAAAGAATGCCCCTTCAAGCATGATTAAGAAAACAAGACTTACCCAGGATGAATTCTTGTTAAGAAAAAATGCAATAACAAAGATGTTCAGCAAGGCGGTTAAAGCAATTTGAGATTTTTTAGCATTTTTCCAATTATTAACTACACTCATCCAAGGAGTTACGGCAATTATTGGGAATAATTGTAGGAACAACCACATCAGTAGAAATTTGTTTGTTTGTGCGGAAGATGTAAGAAAGTCTGCTTCACTATCGATAGTATCTGTTGAAAAAAAGGTGAAGAAAGCCATCAATCGGATCGATTGTTCTGCAAAACTATGGGCTAAGCAACCGAACCAAAATACGATGATTTGAATCCAAATCTTCACGATATTATCTTTCTATTTTCTTAAACAATATTATCTACTTATGATTATATAAAATCTACTTTGATTTGTCGACTATTCTCCTGTTCCACTCCAAGATCGTTTGATTCACTTCTTCTGAATAGGCTATTTTTTCTCGGCTGGGGAGACAAAGATCGAGCCATCTCTTTGCAATTGACGAATATATTTTTGAAATTGCTCTTCAAATTCTGGTAACCTTTGATTTGTCCATTCCTCGAATGCTTTTACAGGATCTTCGTTATTTGCCAACTTTTCCAAATAGTTCGTCAAAGTCGGGAATACAATCCGATTTCGATCAAACAACAGATACATCGCCAAGGCCCAAGAGGTCAGATAATTTTCATCGGAACCCAATCGATCTCCGTGATGGAACACGATAAACGACTTCAAATCCGAACGAAGTAGAGTATCTAACGGTGTTAAATGTTTTTTCTTCAACAATTCTTTACAACGAGTTAAGCGATCTTCCTCGGCATGACCTATCCTCAGTTCATTCCCTTCAATTATGGCGGATTCAAAGATTTGGGCTAATCCTTCGTTCAACCATCTGGGTAATTCTGGTCCTCTTCTTCCCGATTTTTTATCTCCGATTTTACTGATCATCGGAAAAACAAAGGTCATCACATACGCATGAAAAGCTTCATGATAAAGCACGCGATAGTGTTGTTTAGAAAGCTTGTCAAAAAGTCGATCATTATAGCGTACCGCCTCCACTAATCTTTTGCGGCTATTTTGAATCGGTTGCATGAATCGTTCAAGATCCTCTTGCTTATGATACAGTTTCCTTAGTTCGGTCGTTTGCTGTGCCAACGATTTTAATTCAACCTGAACTTTCTGGCGAAATAGATCGAGTTCTTCGGTGACTTTTTGCAAATCGCATATAGAAATGACAATCTGATTTTTATCAGGGTTGTAAAATGCTGGGTTTAAAAATTGTTTATTGGAAGAATTGGCCAGCTTCAAATAATCGGACTTTGCTTGCAAAAGATAAATCGTCGTTGGTCTTGCATTTGTTACTCTTGGTGGTAAAAATCGGCTGTATACAGCATAAATTTGTTCCAATCTCACAATCGATCGTTTTACTACATCCTCTGGTGCATTTGCAATCAGTTCAAAAAAATCGCCATGATAAGAAATCGCTCCGTTTTTCTCCCCATTCCATGAGATTCGTTGCAGCTCGATATTTTCCAACCGAGCTGTGCCAAGCTGATTATCCAAATCTAAAGAAGCAACCCTTTCTTTGAGTTTTATTCTTTCATTATCTCTTAATTTTTCAATTTTTTCAACTTCTGCTCTCTTAAACGCCGTTGTGAAAGTAACTGTTGGTCGACCTGGATTTCTTCGAACGAGTTGGATCCGAACTTGTTGCTCCGTCTCTTCTAAAAGCAACCCTTGCATGCAATAGCCGTTCTTGAGTTTTACTTTATCAAATTGCCAAACTTCCTTCTTGATAATCGGTTCTTCGCCTAGAAGATGATACCCAAAAATAGTCAAAGTCAAACCGAAAATGATAATACAAGTCTTTACATACCTCTTGATTGACCGATTCGATTCCGAGCTGAAACACTCTGCCGACAAGTTCTCAAAATGACATTTATTTCGTGTTAAATCAACCAAGCAAAAGTCAATGATTTTCTGATGTTGATTTTCACTCGATAATGGATCTCGTTGATCATTCACATTTCGGTTCCCACAGTTGCTTAAGGAAATTCCTTAAGCCATTTGAGAAATTTTATAGGAGGCTACAATCGCAGTACATATTATTTTATGAAAAAGTTAGAATTTGGCTGTTTCTTCAATGGAACTTTTCAAGTTTTTACTTAAACCGATGTCAGATAGAGGTTGTCCGCCTCAAGAGAGAATAATCACCGAGTTCAATGGACACATAAAATTTTAATCTCAGAAATCAAATAGAAATCCAAGATGAGGAGATTGCCTGCTCAGATACGGAACGTTCTCTATGGCTAATTCTTGATCTTCATCCCCATAGATTCGAACAATGCCAAAATTGATTGCTCCACGAAGTTTTTTTCTCGGTGATCACGATGTGGCTAAATATTTAGTTCATCAGCCAAAACAATTCAAGTATTCCTGCCAATCAAAAAAACTACGGTTTCGAACTGGGCAAGATTCGCTGTAAAAGATTGGCCGTTGGGGTCGACTTAACCACTTTCCAATGATCGGAATCGCTCTGAAAAGCATGATCAAAAAAAGACTCATTGCGTGTTAAAACATAATCGAAATCACCATAATCTCGTTGCCAGTTGATCAAAAACTCTGATGTTCCGAAATTATTTTCAGCAGAGACGAAATCTTTTAGCCAAGAGTCGCCAAAAAGTTCACATCGATCATCGACAAAGACTCGATTTTGCGGAGTAAAGAAAATTAAAAAACCCCCATAACTGAATTCGTTAAAGAAATGCCAAGGGCGCTCAGGATTTTCTGGGATCGATCTCAAATCAGGTAATAAGTCGATCGGCCAGATTTCTGGGTCAAGTTTGACCCAATCGGCTCCCAACACCGGTATTTTGATCTTATATTTTTCTAAACTTAAACAGGTAACCAAAAAGATAACCACCGATAGTACAAAAGCGATGCGCTGTTGCCATGTTCGAAATGCTGTAACCTCTGATCGACGAATAAACCAATCAGAACCTTTTCTTTCCAGATAAGTTGCAAATTTACTGTAGGGAAAAATATCAGCAATAACGACGAGAGCAGTCACGGCAAATAGCGGAGCATGACGAATTCGTTGAGAAGCGAGTACGAACCAGACTAGAGGAATAAACCAAGTTGCCTTAGGGCGTTGCGGCCAACATGAAACAAATAAGGATACGAATATAACCGCTAGAGAAGCAACCATAATCCCAGTTAGATCGGTCCAGATTAGCCGGGCATGCTCTTGGATAATTTCTGGTAAAACTTTGGAACGGTAAATCTCTAACCATGATTCAGGAAGATGATAGGTGTAGGGATTAAAAAGGATAACAATAATACTTACTACAAAAATGGCTATTAGCCTTGGTATCAAATAAGCAATCGAAGGTCCGCGCCACCATCCGATTCTAGACCAGATCATCCAGGCAAAAATCATCAGAGCGAAAGTAGCAAGGCCACCCAAAACCCCTCCATGGATATTTCCCCAAACATAAAAAAATGGAATCATCAACCAAGTTTTCCAAGTGATTTTCTGTGATTCCAGATCGATTAATAAACCGGTAAGGACGGCCATACCCACAATCGTGATAATATGTGGTCGAATGTGAAAATGCGTAGAGCTTGCGGAAATCCCTAGCGCAAGGAAAACCGCCACTAAAGATAGATGAACTCCTGCCGCTAGAAAGCGCGAACCGATCCACGTAAACATTAAAGATATAACCGTTACCACGATCAATAATTGCGTGGTAAATCCGTTCCACTCATGCGCTAGGGCCATACCGATTTCTCCTAGCCATTGATGAGGGATCCATCTTTCTCCGGCAAAAGTAAAGGTGTAATGGTCGCTATCGAAAAACCCATAACTACCAAGAATATCGTTACCAACTCGGGTATGCCAAAAAGTTCCGGGATCATGAAAAAATCGACTCCGCCCCCCGATCATTAACACAAGCCAAGTGATAAGAAATATCGCAATTTCAGGTACAAAACTTTTTTTTAACACGTTTTACTGCTCTCTCTTTAAGGAGAATCTTCTCAATCCAAAAAAATATAGAATCGTTAGGCCAAAGGGATACCAGATGAATAAAAAAGCATCAGACCCGAAAAAATTCAATAGAAAGGCCAATCCATTTAGTAAAATCCATAACTTGATGAACCCTCGGAATCGAGAATTCGAATGGTCCTCTCGCGTTGAATCGTTTCTTGAAGAAAGTCCCAAACAGAAAAGTTGAATAACTGCCGGTAATAGAACTATCATATCGAAAGGCCATGCTCCATAAGCAGTTGTAATAAAAGAGATTAAAATGATTTTGGGAAATTCTGATAACCAATTAAATTGCAAAGGCGAATGCTCAGAAACGATCTCGCTGGAATGCTCCGAGGACATTATTGGAGTAGATGAATTAGAATATACAAGATCGCCTCTAGCTTGGTGATCAAATAATCGAAAAAATGAAATTGCATATTTACGGTAATAGATGGTTAGCCAAATCAAGCCCAGAATGAGAGGAATGAATTGGGACGAGAAGGTTCGCGAAACATCTTTTCCAAGTAGCTCCATCTCGATTAAACGGATAGCGGTTCCGAGCGTAGGGGTTTTCCAGTGCGACGGAGGTCGATTTCTAAACTCGTCTAGATACTGGGACCAAACTTCTGAATTGAATAAAACAGGAATTAAACTAGAAATTAGGCCAGCAGTAATCCCACCTAGTAAAAGAGCGCGGCTCTTTCTACAACCCCAGATCAAGATAACCAACCAGAAAAGATAAAATAGATGAGGCTTGATCGCCATCAATACGGTAATCGCTCCCGCCAAGAAGTGGTACCCTTTATTTTCCCATTTTATGAAAAGGGTAACTCCTAGCAAAAGCCAGGCACCGATCTGCCCAGCAGGGAATAAAGGCCAAATCGGATAAAATGTAAATAGACAGATAAAGGATACCCAGCGATAGCGGCGAGATCCACCGTAAAGAAACCATAATTGATCTGCACAATAACAAATAATAACCAACCCAGTAAGTAACCAGATGATTTTAGCATCATATGGATGAATATGGCTAAGAGGCATAACCAGAGTGAGCGTCCATGGGGGATTCCACATGATGGTAGCAACGGAAGTGTCTCGCCCCGCTTCGTTTTCGATGGGGAGTAATAATTCTGCACTGTAGGGATTTTGGCCCAGGCGATTCAATTTGCCCGCTGCATAGTATTCAACAAAATCATCGGGCGGAAAACGCAACGGATCGCGCAGATTCCACAATTGTTGGATCAACAAAATGATAACTAAACCCAACATCAGATACGAAAGTATTCTACGCATTTAGACCTAAGTAATTCCTTGAAGAGAATGATCTCTCTTTAGATCCATCGATAATTTTTTAATCCCGTAAAAATAAATAATAGCAAACGATGGGGGATACCATATAAAACCGAATGCTTCGACTTCAACAAGATTCATTAAAAAAGCCATACTATTTAATACAATCCACAATCCCATTAATAACTGGATAATCGTATTTTTTCTTCTATTTTCGCCAAGCTGAATGCTTAACTTCACCGAAGATGTTAAAAGATGAACAACTCCAATATAGAGCACAACCATATCATAAGGCCAAGCGCCATAAGCAGCGGTAACAAAAGATATTAAAATGACTTTTGGGAGATCGATCAACCAACAAAAACGACCATTCGAATGAGAGTGATCGGTGTCACCTGATCCTGGATCTGCTGAATCGTCAACAGGCTTCGTCATTTTAGTATTATTTAGATATGGGATGAATTGCCAGTAATAAACAATAAGCCAAAATAATCCTAGAAATAACGGGATAAATTGCGAAGAAAAAGTTCCTGAGACCGAGTTATCGGTTAATTTCATTTGAATCAAACGGATAACTGTCCCTAAAGTTGGAGATTTCCATTGAGCGGGGGGGCGTTGAGTCAACTCTTGGTGATAATGCGACCAAACTTCCGGATTAAAGAGAGTTGGAATAAATGCCGTAATCAGGCCAGCAACGATTCCGCCGAGCAAAAGCTTATATTTATTTCGGCAACCCCAGATAAAGATTACGATCCAGAAGAGAAAGAATAGATGAGGTTTAATCGCCATAAAAACAGTGCTGGCACCAGCTAAGAACCAGCGATTCGACTTACTAAATTTTAAAAATAGAGTTATCCCTAATAGGAGCCAAGCACTAATTTGTCCAGCGGCGAAGACGATCCAAGTTGGGAAAAAGGTCAACATGAATACCCAAGCCAACCAACGTAGATGTTTAGGCCCATCATAAACTTTCCAAAGCTGATCGGCACAGTAGGCAACCAAAACGAAACTCATAATAAGCCAAAGGACTTTTGCATCTTCAGAATTGAATAGACTAAGAGGCATCGCCAGAGTAAGAGTCCAAGGGGGATTCCACATCATGATCGCTACTTCAGTCTTGCGCCCCGCTTCGTTTTCGATGGGAAGAAGTAAGTCTGGGTTATAGGGATTTTGACCCTGGCGATTTAATTTCCCCGCTGCATAATACTCAACAAAATCATCGGGAGGGAAACGCACCGGATCGCGCAAACTCCACAGCTGTTGAATCAACAACAAAAGCACTAATCCTAGCATGAAAAAAGAAATCATTCGCCTCATAGATCCCCCAGAACAAATTTGAATCGTAGTCCACTTTTCAAGTATAAGAAAGCACTCGTCCCAAGTAAATTCTTCTATCCTCGCTTGAAAAATCCTTTAATAGTCCGCCAAGATGACGGAAGTAATTCCAAGCTGCACACGATCGAAGTCTCTAGCAAACCCCTTGAGATAATACTAAAATTAATGAGCAAAAAAAGCCTTATCGGTCTCGAGGGATGAGGAGTTCATTTCAACAATCTCATCGCCTCAAGCTTATTGCGAAAGCTCATCGCCTCAAGCTTATTGCGAAAGCTCATCGCCTCAAACTTATTGCGAAAGCTTATTGCGAAAACGGTCCGTCTTTGCTTTTCAATACTCGAACTCCGTAGAAATAATAGAGTGTCAGAAAGGGTGCATACCAGATAAAATGGAAAGAGCTAAAATTCATTAAATGCAATGTCAACCCCAACCCATTTAAGACAATCCATAGACCAAGCAACCATTTCAACGATGAATTAGAGCGACCATTTTCTTTAAGCCGATCAGAGTAAGATACTGCTAAACTCAACAAATGAATAACCGCTGGTAGAAGTACCACCATATCGAATAACCAAGCACCATACGCAGAGGTTATAAATGATACTAATAGTAATTTGGGTATCTCATTCACCCACGAAAAAGAGGTACTATGCGAATGCCGACCCAGCTGCATTTGATCAGTCGTAGCTGGAGCCGCTAATGGAGCAACAGATAATGGAATATCGGCTGGTATAGTACTGAATCTAGAACTCCTTTTAGACAGCCAAGATTGAACTAGAGTAAAACCAGGAATATATCTCCAATAATAAAAAAGGAACCACATCGAACCAAAAAGCAACGGAATGAATTGCTCTGAAAAATGATTCTTATAGTCTTGATGCGAAAAATAGAGTACTTCGATCTCTCGAATTACCGAACCTAGCGTGAGCGACCGCCATTGAACCGGTGGATTTTGTAACAACTCCACTCGATATTGCGACCAGACCTCGGAATTGAATAAAATAGGAATGATTGAACTGATCAATCCAGCGATAATTCCTCCGAATAATAATGAATACCGTCTTCGACAACCCCAAAAAAATACCATCACCCAAAAAAGATAAAACAGATGAGGTTTGATCGCCATGAGGACGGTTATGGCTCCTGCCCAAAAGTAACGTTCTGTTTTTTCCCATTTTAAAAATAGAGTAATTCCCAGCAAAAGCCAAATCCCGATTTGTCCAGATATGAGTAAAGTTAATAGTGGAAAATAAGTTAGTACGAACAAATATGGAAGCAATCGCCAACTTTTAGGATGAGCATAGATTTTCCAAAGTTGATCAATACAAAATATAAGTAAAACCAAATCGACTAATACCCACACCACCTTTGCGGTATTTGCATCGATCAAACTGAACGGCATTACTAGAGTGAGAGTCCAGGGCGGATTCCACATCATCACCGCTTCATCTAGTTTTCGACCAGCCTCGATCTCAATAGGCAATAATAATTGAGGGTTATAGGGATTTTGACCCTGAAGATTGAGTTTTCCTGCTGCATAATATTCGACGAAATCATGTGGAGGGAACCGAGCAGGATCCCTTAAAAGCAACAATTGCTGAAACAAAATAACTAGGATTAGAACCAACACCACGCATGAAACCAATCGACGCATTCACCACCAGAATAATAAAGGCAAAACAATTACCCAAAGAATCCCCATCTCCATTTGATTATAAGTTATAAATTCTTGTGTCACAGAAAAAGAAAAATATTTTTGTTAAAGTGAACTCTTAACTGTTTTAGTTCGAGGGTTAATCATTAGAATGACTCCGAAATCTCCTATTTGAAACTTTCGAAGGAATACGAAATCGTCACTTCGAAGTAATCGCTCAAAGTTCAAAAGAACTTATTCTCAGAATATTGCTGAAATCACCATCCCAAAAAAAGAAAAAGAGGTTGATTGTGCGATCAACCTCTTTTCAACCTCTATCAAGAGATGTCTATCCCCTGTCAAATCTCAAACCGTAATCCAAGTCAAGTGGGAGGCGTAAAATAGAAAGTGTAAAATAGAAAGTGTAAAATCGGAGGCATAAAAACTCTGATTCTAAATTCAACTCATTCGAAATTAAAGAGTAGAGTTCTCCCTTGGCGTTTAGCTATTCCATTTTCGATTTCAGAAAAAAATTACAAACTCAAGAGGAAACCCACGCTTTTCACTTTAACATTTTGACCAATTCCTTGGAAAAATTGCTTAAAAGCTTGAGCTTAAAAGCTTGAGCTTAAAAGCTTGAGCAAATGCAATCAGCTCACAAATCAGCTATTCGAAGGCAATTCGAGAACTTTGTCCATCTGTTTACCCACTTTAGTTAAGAAATCGACTCCCCCACCACCTACCTCAGCGGTCGCCCAACCATTATACCCAATTTCACCTAGTGCTTTAACAATCTCTGGCCAATCTTCCGTACCACTACCAATCTCGACCCAAGGATTCTGTTTCGCTTCAAATTTTTTCATATTGAAGCCTTTGAAGTCGAACTTCAACATCCGTTTACCCAATTTTCGAATCCAAGTCGAGGAAGGGACTCCGTATTTAACCATATTACTACAATCAAAATAGGCTCCAACCCAGGGAGATTTGAACGCATCGACATACTCGATCAACTGTTCAGGTTTCGTGATGAAGTTATTCCAGACCACTTCGATAGCTATATGAACCTTCAATTTTTCAGCGAGTGGAAGCACTTTCTTAACTTCCGCTTGCGACCGTTCAAAACACTGCTCATAAGAAACTTTATCGTTGACGACCCCAGGAACAAGTAAAACCGTATCAGCACCAAAGAAAGCGGCATCTTGAAGAGCACCTTCAAGCGCTTTCAAACCCTTATTGCGGATTTCTTCACTAGGCGAAGATAACGTATCGCGCCAATGCACACTATCGATAATCCCATGAATTTTAATCCCGGTACTTTCCTGTGCCTTTTTTGCTTCCTCTTTATTGATTCCGGATGGGCTATCCACTTCCACGCCAAGAAACCCGATCTTTTTAATCGCATTGAATTTATCTTCGATCGAACCCTTCACTTGGATCATACCATATTTGACTGCTTTTTTTAATTGCGGTTTTGCTGCCATGATGGGAGCCGGATTATGGAGGAGTGTTGTCAAACCAGCTGGTAAAGCCAGTGCGGATAATCCTAAGGAAGAAGTCGTTTGTAAAAAATGACGCCGATTTATCATTTCATTTTCCTTTCAATCAAGAGTAGATAAGCCAATTTTTTTTTTCAAATTAAAGTTGAATCATGATTAAAAAGGCAATACCAGAAGAACGATCGAAAAAAATGGATTAAAAGAACAGAGATTTCAATTTCTCAATCTTAAAATCTACTTTTCAAACGAAATCGTTCATGCTATTGCCTTGTGGGTAAAGTTAAATTATAGCTTCTGAGTACTAAATAAGCTTGGTTACGCCTGGGATAGCGATTTTAACTTCAGGGAGTGCTCCCCATTCGTAATTACTTGGACCGAGAATTTCCTTGGAATGAAACGCCTGTTCCCAGGTGACCCGTTTCCCTGTGTAAGTTGCCATGCGACCCATGATAGCCATCATAGTACTGAATGCAGCAGATTCGCCATCGTTGAAGGTTTTTCCCGCACGAATCGATTTAAATAGTTCATTATGTTCAACCTGGTACATATCAGGAGCTTCCCCCTGAAATTCCCAATTGTTTGGTCCAATAATACGATGACTCATTAATTCTGCGCGTCCTTTGCTACCTAGAATATGATCGGAAACATCGGAAGTACAACCGGGTTGCTGTCGGCAATAAGAAAACAATCGCATCCCGTTTTTGTATTCAAAAGCAACCGCATGATGATCGAAAATATTTCCAAACTTCTTATCCGTACGAACTTCGCGCCCCCCTGTTCCCGTTGCAGCGATTGGCATTTCCCCATTGAGAACCCAGGCAGTTTTGTCAAAATTATGAACATGCTGTTCAACAATATGGTCTCCTGAGAGCCAAGTATAGTAATACCAGTTTCTCATCTGTTTTTCCATATCGCTCGCTTCGGGCTTTGCAGGACGATACCAGAGCGAACCGGTATTATAACAAATCTGAATAGCGACAATGTCTCCAATAGCCCCGTCGTGGATCCTTCTGATCGTTTCCCGTTTGGCTTGATCGTAACGATAGCAAAAGCCAGAAACCAAACAAATCCCCTTCTTCCTGGCGAGCTGAGCCGAATCGATCACCGAACGAACACCCGGAGCATCCACCGCAATCGGTTTTTCACAGAAAATGTGTTTACCAGCTTCAACCGCTGCGCGGAGATGTTGTGGTCGAAAATGAGGTGGTGTACATAGTAATACAACATCGCAACAATCGATTACCTTCTTATAAGCATCAAAGCCAACAAAAGAAGTTTCTGGAGTAACCGTAATTTGATTCGCTAAATTCCCTTTCCGCTTCAATCCCGCCAAACTGCCTTTGAGTCGATCTTCAAAGGCATCCGCTAAGGCAAACAATTCCGTATCGCGATCGGCTTGGAGGGCGTTTATAGCGGCCCCGGTGCCTCTACCTCCGCAACCGATCAACCCAACTTTCAATCGAGCGCTATTTTTGTTTTCTGCTGCAAACACTCCGCTCGGACTCATTACAGATGCTGCACCCAATGCAGAAACCCCTGTTAAAGCTACTCCGCTATGGGTAAGAAAGTCGCGCCGGGAGGAATTTTCATTCTGATTCATTATTAGTACCCCAAAAGTAGGATTCAAAAAACCGATTCATCTTGGATGAACTCTTCTTTAATATTATGACCATAACGGATCGATTTGTCTTCAAGTTTTTCCTAAAAAGATCGTTTTTTGTTGAAATTCTTTTGCACCACTTGCTAAACTATATCGAATCTCGATTGATTGTTTCCTGAAAAACAGTTCGTCTATTGGTTATTTTTAGTAGTTTAGGTTACTTATTAATTAAAATTGTACATGTCAAAAGTCGTTCAAATTGAAGACTCCTATTTAGATAAAAATTTCAGATAAATCTGATTTTGGGAACAACAGGATGAAAATAGGCAGAATTGAAAGAAACCGCGACGAAATCGGATCGGGCATTTTGAATTTTATGAATCTCCGCACGTTTTGAACCCATTTTTTAAGAAGCAAACAATATGGAAAGAACGGGGATTAATTAGACAAATTCAGCTTCTGACTTAAACAAGAAATTGCTAATTGAGTGCTATGAACAAGAGTTGGATTTCGGAAAATGGGATCCTCTCTTTTTTCCAAATCTTCCAGGACTTGAAGTGTTTTTTGGTCCCCTTGTTCTCCTAAAAGCAAGATCGCATTACGAAGAAGACCTTCTCTTTTTGTTCGCCAAATGGGGGTATGGCGAAAAGTCTGGTAGAATTCGTTTTCGTCCATATTCAATAATTGATATAGATCGATATAGCTCAGTTTTTCCTCTTTGGGGAACGTTATTTCTCCAGCGAATTTTTCCTGATTCCATGGGCAAACTTCCTGGCAAATATCGCAGCCAAAAAGCCAAGAATTCAATTTTGAGCTAAATTCCTTCGGAATCCCGCCACGATGTTCAATAATCCAATAACTGAGGCATTTGCGAGCATCCAACCATCCTGGTTTGGTCAAAGCTTGCGTGGGACAAGCTTCCAAACAACGGGTACAACTCCCGCAATGATTGGCTGTAAACGGCAAATCGGGTTCTATTTCTTTATTGATTAACAAGGCAGCGAGAAAACAAAAACTCCCCCGTGCTTTATGAATTAACATTGTATTCTTGCCGAACCAACCTAAGCCGGCCCTGCGAGCAAAATCCCGTTCTAGCAACGGAGCAGTATCAACAACACCCCTCCCTTGACAATCAGGAATCAACGTTTGAATCTGATTGAGATACCGTCTTAATCGATCCCGAATCCATTCATGGTAATCTGGTCCGCGAGCATAGCGAGCAATTTTTCCAAAAATCGTCTTATTTTCAATCGAGATCAGCTCACTGTTTATATTGCTATCATATTGATCGAAGGGATTCTTATCTGCATCAACATGGCTTGAATAGAAAACCCCCAACATGATAACCGATTTCACTTCAGGAAAGATCGATTCTGGGTGTTGGCGAGCCTCTCGGTGTTTATAGAGATAATCCATCTCCGCAGCACACCCTTCATCTAACCATAACTCAAAACGATCAAAATGATCTGCTTTGTTCGCTTGAGCAACACCAAATAACTCAAAACCTAATTCGAGAGCGATTTTCTTTAATTCTGCTTTCAACCAATTTTTATCCATTAAATCATTTTATCAATTCTTGTTGAATTAACCGAAAACCTCATAAGAAGAATCACCGCATTATTCTAAGAGAAACAAAAAAATGCTTGCATGATTCTGTTCAGCAGTTAAAATATAGGAAAAGTTTATCTGATCGAAATATTTGATAAACCTTGATGTTATTAGAAATAATTTTCTTTTTCAATTATTGAGAATGAATATTAAACAAAATAACTTAAAGCCTAAAGATGGAATTATTCACCTAATTATTTGATTTTAGAAGAAGCGTTATGCTTAAAGATATTCTTCAAAAAATCTATGCGGGTTGCTTACAAATTGCCTTACCCAATTTATGTTTTGGATGCCGAGAACCGATCGATTTCCCCACGATAAAGAATACAGATTACAATTCAGAAAAGGGAGTTTCAACATCGAGTAGTGTTACCGTTGCGGATCCGTTGGGAAAAAGAACTGATCCCGTCTTTTGCCAAAATTGTATTCAACAATTAACTTCCGATACGAATTTGTATTGTAACCGTTGTTTAAGCAATTTACCCATAGGAGTGATTTCAAAAAGAACATATTCTGATCGTTGTGGACAATGCCGAGCAGTAAACTATTCTTTTGATGGGGCATTTCGTTTTGGAATATATGATGGTATGTTGAGAGAAGCGATTTTGCGGATGAAATCGCTTTCTGGGGAATCTTTTGCGGTGCAGCTCGGCAAACTTTGGATAGAATCGAAACGAGACCAATTTATCTCTCTAAACCCAACGGTGGTTATTCCAACGCCTTTACACTGGACACGTTGGTGGAAACGGGGATACAACCAAAGCGAAACCTTAGCAGAACAGATTGCTAAGGAAATGAAGATTCCACTGCAACCAAACTGGGTAAAGAGAATCCGGGCAACCAGAAAACAAACGACCGTATCGGCGAAAGAAAGGCGACAGAATGTCAAAGGGAGTTTTGCAATGAAATCGGATTTGTCCTTGTCTGGACAGTCTATAATTATAGTAGACGATGTGTTTACTACAGGTACAACCGTAAACGAAATCGCCAAATTACTTAAAGATCACAAAGCAGATAAAATCTGGGTTGCGGTCCTGGCTCATCGATAGTAGATCCTTATAGTAGATCCTCGTTGATAAATATTTGTTTTTAGAACCTTGTTAGGAGGTCTTACTATAGTTGGGGGAATCAAACTTTAGATAGAAAAACAAGAGTCTGCGGACTTTCAAAGATCTCTCGGATTGAGTGAGAAACGATTAATCACTTTTATTGGTACAGTTAGACAGATGAAAAGGACATTTTGTTTTTTTGAATCATTTGCAAAGGGAAAACGATCGAACCCGACGATAAATATTGTTTGCACAAGAAAGAGGATTGTAATAGATGATTGAATTAATGCAATAAAGAGAATAGTAACGGAAATTGTTTGTTGAAAAACTTTAATTCCTTAGGTTGAATGTACAAACTTTGGTCAGAAAAGCGATAGGATAAAGTAAAGGGTATTTTATCGATTTGAAGTCCACAAAATCGATTTACTTTTGGAGTTTAATACGATGTTACGCTGGTTTGCCTCCGTTGTGTTAGTGAGTGTGTTTTTTGCCCCAATTCATGTGAATGCTGCTGAGTATTTTGAAGAAAAAGTTCATGATTTTGGGAATGTGCCGCGCGGACCTGTGCTGGTTCACTATTTCAAATTGACTAATCCTCATAAGGAAACTCTTACTATAAGCAGTTTGCGCGTCTCTTGCGGTTGTACAACCGCTTCTGCACCAGTTGCAACGATAGCACCTGGGAAATCGATCAATATTTTAGCGCAGATGGATTCTTCGCGTTTTATCGGACACAAGGAAGTAACCATTTTTGTCAATTTTTCCTCCCCGGTTTATGAAGAAGCCTCTGTTGTTGTTCGTGCTTTTGGTCGGACCGACTTTGCCATGAACCCTGATACTCTTGCTTTTGGAGCGATAAGTAAAGAATCTCAATCGACTTCAAGCATGATGATCTCTTTTTATGGAGATGCCAATTGGACTCTTTCGAAACCGACCCCGGAATCGAATTACATTCTCCCCTCGTTGAAACTTGTCAAACGAGAAGGGCTAGAGGTAGTTTATAAATTAACTGCCAAACTTCATCCTAGATTACCTGTAGGAAAATGGTATTCCGATGTATGGATCGAAACTTCGAATCCTTCCATGCCACGTATTCGCGTACCTTTAACCGTTGAAGTTCAACCTGCTTTGGTGCTTTCTCAAAGCAATATCGATTTTGGCACCTTGTCGTTGCAATCGGTCAAGGATCAAAAAATCGAACGAAAAGTGATGATCCGTGGAACCAAACCGTTTCAGATTTTAGCGATCGAAGGGGCTTCAGCTTCGATTCAATTGGATAAAACTTCTGGCTCCAAAGCGATTCACGTACTAACGATTAAACTGAAACCGAGTAAAGAGATGGATCTGAATGATAAATTGACGATCGTTACTGATTCCGGCGAAAGCTCTCTCTATCTAGCGATTCATGCGAAAGTGATTAAGTAATCTATTTTATTTTTGATAGTTGTTAAAGATTTACTTAGCTTCTATTTTTGAATAAGTTTGGGGGAATCGGCTTAAGTGATAGTCGATTCCCCTATTTTTTTAAGTTTGATTATTCAATAAGAAACATTTCTTTAATTCCATATCCGTAAGTCGGCAAATATTTTGTTTTTTTCAAAAAAATGGTATATCCATTTTCTGTCGATCTATCTAAAATAATTAATCTTACCAACCCTCCCTCAACTTTGGAGTATAGATTATGTCTCGATTTATTCGAGCAAAACGAATGAGAAAACCGGGCGGTTTAACTGTTGTTTTGCTTGCTTACGTTTGTCTGTTTATGCAATCTAGCATCGTATCTAGCATCTTAGGTGCAGAACCAAACGAAAAACTCAAACATCTACTTTTGATAACCGATTCTGGAGGTTTCATTCACGATTCGGTGGGCGTTGCCGAAGATATCCTGAAAGAACTCGGACCCAAAAATGGTTTTGATGTCACCTGTTTCCGGTTTACTCGCGATCCCAAACAGGTTATGAAATACAAACAACGAGTAAAAGGTAAAGAAACAGTAATAGAAAAATCTGTTCTAGAAAAATACTCGGAAGAATTTCGTGCACGCACAGGGAAAACAGTAGAAAAAGAAAATTGTGGACGAGTAAACGCAGAGACTTTGAAAAAATTTGATGCGGTTCTGTTCTTTACCACAGGCAATCCTTTAACCAAAGAAGAAGTAAACGATCTAACCGCTTGGGTAAAAAATGGGGGTGCATTTGCAGGTACCCATTGTGCAACCGATACCCTTTATGGTGCTACTGCTTATGGCGATTTAGTGGGAGCTTATTTCTTGAAACACCCATGGCATCAAAAGGTAAAGATTAAGGTCGAAGATCCCAATCACCCAGCGGGAAGCGCCTTTTCTGGCGACCCGATCATCACAGATGAAATATATGAATTTCGACCCGCTCCTTACTCTCGTTCCAAGCTGCACATCATCTATAGCATCGACCCATCCTCGATCGATTTGAGTAGAGGGAACCGATCGGATAAAGATTATGCCGTTTCCTGGTGTCATGAATACGGTAAAGGGAAAGCGTTTTATACCTCTTTAGGTCATCGTCGCGAAGTTTGGAAAGACCCCCGGTTTCAGGCTCATTTAATTGGTGGTCTTCAATGGGCTATGGGAATGAAACAGGGTTCGGCTACCCCTTCTTCTCCTTCGAAATAGTGATCCAATATTTTAGCTTTATAATTGCGATAGGTCTCGTATTCGCGAGACCTATTTTTCTCGCTTCTTTATCCTTTTTAACACTCCTTCACCTCTGTTAAAAATGAAAGATACGTTCAATAAAGCCCATTAATTTAGGATCTTTTTTCGTTTGAAAAGCCACTTTTAATTCGATTCATGAATTTTTCTAAGTCTTAAACCCTCATTTCCAAGTTGAAATTCAGAGATTTAAATGAAGCCCAAACTAATTTCCAAAGTTCAGACTCTTGTATTTTATTCACCGGTTCCATAAGATAAATTTCTAAGCGGGATTGGTATATCGGCTGTGCCCAGCCTTCCCAAGGCTGTGAGACGGGTTCGACTCCCGTATCCCGCTTAATCTTAAATTCAAATTACATATTTAATTTATCCTATATTCAAGATTTTAAATCTATAAATTCAATTTACCGAATTGGTTAACGATTCGAAACGATTCATATTGGTTAACGATCCTAAAGGAAAATCGATCCGGAGAGAGAGGTTTCGATGGCTGTTCTTTTTTTATAGGTAAAGGAAGAAGAGTAATTTGCTGATTTCGAGTAAACTTCAAAATCGATCCTAATTTTGAGTTTGGGCTATTAAATTATTTGCAATCGGTGATAGCAATCCAAGATTTTTGAGGTTGAATTCTTCACTGCATATCCAAGCGATTTTCAACCACCAAATACTGATTTGAATTATTTTAAGAAGATTTGGAATAATTTCCATAAATGGTTTGCTGTGTTTCTTGGATGCTTTATATTGGCAGTGGGTGATCTTAAAATAAGGTTGTAGCCAAGCAACTACTCAGCACATCCTCGGGAAGGAGGACTCTATTTTCAGATAACATTGGTTATCGTTTGGCTCTATCAGAACTGTTGCTTTCATTTTGGAGTATAAGGACAACTAGAATAAAATTCCTTCGATTTAACAAAAACTCCTTAGTAAGTATTGCTTTTTCATTATAATCAATATAGTATATATTTATAGTACTATAAATACGAATAAAATTCAGCAAAAGGAAAATCATTTTAGGAAACAATTAAAATATCGAGGAGAAAAATGTTTTTATTAAATTGCGATGCAAAGCAAGTTAAACAAACAATTTATCTTGCCGACAAAATGAAATCCCCTACAAACTCTCCAGAAGAATTCAGAGAAAAACTCTTAAATGAAAAAATCGAGCTCTTTAAGGGCGATTATAAGAAATTGGTAAACGATTATTTCGATAATCACAAAATCCGAGAAAAGATGATTGGTGAGAAAAAATGGTTCTTGGGAGTTGTAGAACTCGATAAATGTGAGACATGGGAAAATTTCGGAGGTAGGCCTGGTTTTCCTCAACAATCGGTGAGCAAAACTACGGAATTATTTAAGAAGAAGAATGTGTTTACAGACCGAATTTGGAATATGGTTCAACATATTCAATTATTCAATCCATTACTTCCAATAATAGTTATTCTGGAGAGCTATGAACCTCTTCGTTATAAAATTGATGACGGTTCCAATCGAGCAGTTGCGATGTATTTAGGAGGGGTTCGCAATGCCATCGCATTCATTGGAATAGATGCAAATCAAGAAACCAATCTAAAAAAACTTTTTGGGGATAGTTTTTAACAAATTTACCTTACTTCCCATAAAGAAGTGAATGGTCATTCCACTCCCCATTTACTTCTCTTGCCACCAAAGTTTGCGAAATACCGGTTGTTTACCCACCCAGGATTTACTGCCTAAGAGTTTATTTCCCTTTTCGAAATAGGCTCGGAACGAAAGCAAGTCGACATTTTGCCACGATTTTAAGTTTTCCCACTTAACCGATTGAAAATCTTTGGGTGATAAAACAATCGTTTGCGGTTCTTTGCCACCAGTTAACTTAACAACTGCTATGAATTGTTTCTGCGGTCCGCGATAAAATCGGTATTCATTTTCGGATAAAAGGATGATCAATTCGTTCGCTCGATCGGTCTGAACTTCCAGATTCAACGTTTGATTGACTTGACCTTGCCACTTTGGGTCATTTAGTTTGCGGGTGGAGTATTCCCAATGATGAGGATTGTCCCCCGATAAGATATACCAATCGCGCCAAAGTTGTTTGGAATCTTGGTGTTGAAAATCTTCAATCACCGATTCGCGGGTGTCCGTTGCTTTCACCCGAGCTTTCTGAAGTTCTTTTGGAGAGACGATTTGTAAAATAGAACTTAATGTAAATCGCTCAGTTGGTCGGGCATATGGTTCCGATGCTGTTTTCTCGATGGGATAACTTACATTTGCAAAAGCAAATATCGGTTGGTTATTACTGAAAATAGGTAATTTCGCAGTCCAGCAATTTTTCTTAGAAGATTCGTTTAGTTTGAATGGAGTTCCCGAACGCCAAAATCGAGCGCGCGGATCAGCATTGAGGGAGTAATAAATCTGCACACTGGCTACTTTTTCTGGCCAATCGGGATAGATTTGTATTTCAGCGACATGATCCGCAGAGTCGAGAACAACCTTAGATTCAGGAGTTTTTGGAAAGGTAAACGAATTTTTCAGATACTGGTCAAACCATAATGGACGAGTAACCGCAAACTCTGGTGTAAAGCGATGATTCATATGCGGGGTAAACGAATAGCGTACCTGTTTATGTGGAATTAACGCACCCGTCCGATAAGTATCATCCATCACTCCATGAAAGTCGTTCGTTGCACCCAACCAGAGAAGCGGGCAGTGAATATGCGGAGAATACGATTCGAATCCCAGAGTTTTATTAAATAGTTTCTCATCTCGATCGGGTAATATTGGTTTATAAGCAGATAAGAATGGCCGAACTTGGGTTCGAAAACCAGAGCCGCCGACGGATGGTGATGCAGCTCGTACGCGGTTGTCACTACCAGCTACATAAATAGTTAAAGACCCACCCATCGAATGGCCATAAACTCCCAGCCGATTAGGGTCTACTTCTAATTGTCGTTCGAGAAAGGTTAGTCCGCGTTGGCACCCCAACGTCAACAAAAACCAATTATTATTTCGCGGTGATTCAAACGGATCGAGATACTTTTCTCCCGGCTTCATATTTTCATAACCTGGCACGTTCTTTTGAGTTGGATCAACAGCTCCCCAATCGGTGTTCTCATCCCCTTTTTGAGCTTGCTCCATCTCTCGACCGCCCCAGTTGATCGATAAACAGGCATATCCTCTTTTAGCATAGAACTCAACTTCGCTCAAAAAAGCACGTTGACCACCCCCATGAATATGTAATAAACTGGGGATTTTTTTGGCCCCTTTGGGAAAACCATAGAATGCGGCCATTCGCGCAGCTTTCCCTTTGAAAATCCCAATATGATAGGTTATATAACGGTAGACAATCCCGTCCTTCTCCCACTCCCGCACCAGTTTTGTATGGAGATCTTCTTGGCGCGGATCGAATCCATGAAATAATTCCTCTACCGATTGTGGAGCTTTCTTTTCATCCCCTCGAATCGATTGAGTAAAATGGGAAGAAACTAAAACAAGTACAATCCATAAAGAAAAAAAATATTTGATCATAAAAATCCGGAAAAATAAGTTGACAATTAAATTTGAAAACGAAATTATATTAGAATTTAGTGTTCTAAAGACTCGAAATAAAAAACTAATTTAGCTGGAAATTATCAAAACTGCCTTTGAAGAAATTATTGGGATAGGCTATTGGTAGAAACTAATAGTAGTTCCAAATCTTGCATTTCATTCAATTACACCCGACAGGAGTCGAACCTGTAACCTTCGGTTCCGTAGACCGATGCTCTATCCAGTTGAGCTACGGGTGCATGTGTAAAGAGATTGTACTGACTCCAGGAAGAATGTCAACAGAATCTGTCTTTTCTATTTCTTTAGAGTATCTATATGGGGAATTGGTTCGGAAAATGAAAGGGAAAGTGATCTACTTTTATGGTCTTCGAGACAGTCCAATATAATCTATGCGGATTGATTTTGATTTTTCATGTAGAGAAACAGTTAACATCCTTGAAAAATCGCTTTCGTTTTATTATTTGTCAGAGTATGTAGTGATAATGAATCTCTGGGAAAAGTAAGGATAAATAGGCATTTCTATTATTCCTACTAGGTCTAAGAATAAGGGGGTATAATAGATAGGATTTTATCTACTCCACTTGAAATGAAACTAATCTACTTATTGTAAGTCTATTAGTACCGGTACGAAACGGCATACCGATTATATCAATTAGGCCGATTTAATGAACTAATCCCAAAAAGACCTGCAAGAGGATTGTGCCATAGGAATCTGAGGGAAAGTTAATCTTAACGAGGAGGATTTCTTTTTCTTTATGGATGGATCGTCGAAGATAAAAGTACGAAAATTATCCGTCTAATACAAGGAGGATGTCCAGTGACGGTTCGTAGATTATTAACCCTTGCAGCAGTGATAGGACTGGGAATCTCTAGTCTAAACGCTCAAGAACCGAGAAAAATTCATCTGAATCAAGGATCGAACACATCCAGTATTCAGAACCAGCAACTCGCCGATCGAGTTGCGAATACAATTCGACAAATGGGGGTTTCCCGATTTGCCGGAACAAAAATAAATATCGTAGCTCAGAACGGACGAGTAGAACTCAAAGGGACCATCGCTTCCGATGAAATGATGAAATTGATCATCGATCGAGTTGGTCAGGTAGAGGGAGTCTCTCAGATCGTTTCTGATGTCCAGGTTACTCCAGCGATTCAGCCAATCCAGGCTCAATCGCCCATGGTTCCAGGGATGGGTATGACAGGAAATGGGGGTCAGCTCGCTATGGGAAATCCCCCTGGCGGAGCCATGATGGGTGGCGCTCCTTTGGGCGATCCAATGCCATTATCGGCCCCTCAATTTCCTAATATTGATCCGAATGGCCCTACCTTGCCTCAATATTCGTGGCCAACCTATGCCCCATATCCGAATATTTCGCGGGTTGCTTACCCTCAATCTTATCCCCACAACGCCTTCCCCTATATCGGTCCATTCTATCCCTTCCCGAAAGTTCC
>JAKBAI010000243.1 GCA_021809185.1 Planctomycetota bacterium | reverse complement strand
TAATGGGAAGTGGATTAGTTATATTGGGGATGGCAAACTCTATTTATGCTCGATCGATGGGAAAACAAATAAGATTTTAGTGGATCAAAGCCAGGTTATCGATTACGATTGGTCCCCCGATTCAAATTGGCTGGTCTTTGCCCGATCTGATGCGTCGTTTGCAAGTGAGCTATATGCAATTCCGGCGAACGGGCAAGCTAAACCTGTCAATATTTCTCGTTACGCTACTTATAATAGCGATGTTTCCTGGTCCAAAGATGGGAAAACAATCAGCTTTATCCGGGAAAGAAATGGCGAGCGTTGTGTTTTTGTCATGAGTGTACCCGCAAGTAAAAAGAATGTATTTTCAGCCCCAACGATTCCATGGGAGGGGGCCTATCAAACTGCCAAACAACTGGCGCTACAAAATGCCTCGGAAGTATCGATCTCTCCCCGTGGTACTCTGGTAGCATTTGTTTCCAATTTTGGTGGAAGTAGAGATTTATGGGTGGTAAGTCAGAACGGTTCTGGACTGCGAAAAATTACAACAAACAACGCAAACCCTCATCAGCTCCATTGGTCGCGGACTGGAGGAACTATCTATTTCTTGGATCGATCAAATACGATCAAATCGGTGAATATTGTTGATTCCGATTTTAGCTTTTTGAATAGCTCTTCTTCACAGCGACCAATCGACTTCGTTGCTAAAATGGACATTGATATCAAAGAAGAATATTTCCAGATGTTTGATCAGTGTTGGCAGAATATAGCAACCTCCTTCTATGATCCGCAATATCATGGTGTTCCCTGGAAAGATATTCGCAACAAATATCGTCCTGTCGTAGCGCACATCGTTATGAAAGAAGATCTGTTCGGATTTATTAGTTTGATGGTAGGTGAATTGAATGCTTCCCATCTGGGTATTATGGGTAGAACAGCTGCGAAGGTAGACCCGACCGCGCAGTTAGGAATAGTTTTCGATTCAGAAATATTACCTGAAGGGAAAAGGATCAAAGAAATTATTCCCCTCAGCCCCGCTTCTCGATTAGGTTTCGCTTTGAAGGTCGGCGATGTTGTCACCAGTATTGATCGAGTTTCCATTACACCCAAAACGAATATAAGTAAATTATTGAACGGGAAAGTTCGAGAAATAATAAGCTTAGAACTCTATTCTCCGAAATCGAAATCGGCAGTGGAAGCTCAATCTAAACCAGAGAAAAGAAGAGTAGAACTTATAGGAGCACCCTTGGAAGTCATTGCGGAATGCCGCTATCGTCAATGGGTAAGCCATAATGAGCAATTAGTAGCAAACGGATCTCACAATAAGCTAGGGTATATTCATATACCCAGTATGGATGACAAAGGATTAGAAATATTTGTTCGTAGTTTATATTCCGATCATTTCGATAAAGAGGGCTTAGTTTTGGATGTACGCTTTAACGGGGGCGGATTCACCCATGATCGAGTTATGAACTATTTAGGTTCCGAACCTCATACATATTTTCGCCAGCGAAACGGTAATGAAGGGTTCGTTTTGCGAGCATCTGACCGCAAATGGACAAAGCCAGTTATTTTGCTCATTAACAATCAATCGTACAGTGATGCCGAAATTTTACCCAATGCCTTTCGGAGTCGCGGCTTAGGTAAAATTGTCGGTGTTCCGACAGGGGGATTAGTTATCGGGACTGTTAGCACCACTTTGATCGATGGATCATCGTTTCGAGTTCCCCGATTAGGAGTTTGGACAGCTAAGGGGATCAACATGGAGAAACAGGGAGTAGCTCCCGATGTTCAGATTGAAATGACCCCTGAAGATCTTAGTAATGGTAAAGATCCACAAATCTTGAAATCATTAGAACTATTGTCTGAAGATGTGGTTATCTGGAAGAAGAATCATTCGATTCCAAATCGCCAAAATTTGGTAAATCCGAATCCAACCACAACTGGAATCAATGGCCCCGCAACGAATAAACCAAAATGATTCTGATAATGAATGGACATTAAGCTTAAAATTGACTATCGTGAAAGATAGATCCTATTAAAACTAGAAACGATTACCTGGAGCAATATTAAGGTATATGACACTCCCAATTATTGTTAAGTTTTTTAGAAAACTTCCAAAAGCAAGACCTATGGATGATCCGGAAATGTGGGCCAGTAAAATGAGAACGGCCATCCAAGAGTTTGCTCGCAAAGTAAATCAACGATATGAAGAAGGGACGCTTTTACGATTATTACAATTGAATCATTCGGAGAGCAAGAGAGCAGCAATTCTCGCCTTAGGAATGAATGGCTCCTACGCCGTTAACGGTTTACTTAGCAAAACCCTTCACGATAAGGATCAAGTTACAGCTGCTTTAGCCGCAGAATCGCTTTGGGAAATATGGTTTCGAGCTGGTACAAAGGAACAGAATGAATTGTTAAAAAAAATCTTAACTTTACCCGATCCCCAAAAGAAAATTGAGGCTTTGTCTCAGCTCGCGATGGAGGCGACTGGGTTTGCGGAGGTGATTAATCAAAGGGCAATACTTTATTACCAGATTGGTGAATACCATAAGTCGATTGCCGATTGTGTTCGGGTTCTGGAGATCAATCCTTACCATTTTGGCGCACAAGCGGGAATGGGAGAATGTTATTTGAAACTTCACAAGCCAAAGTTGGCACTGCAATCTTTCCGATTAGCTCTTCAAATCAATCCCACCATGACCGAACTGCATTCCATTATCCGAGATATTCAACGCTTGGTAGATGAATCGATTGATTAACTAGTTTTACCCGAACTTTTCATTCAATATCTCATCGGATGCTTCAAGAATCGATCATTCCATTGATATATAAATATTACTATATAAATATCATTTTTTATACTTATCATTTATTGATCAGACTATAACATTTTTAATGTATCTGAGTGAAGATTTTTTTTGATATACTTGTGAGTCAAAAGCGTGATTTCAAGAAAATTGTTCAATTTCCAGATAGACTTTTCCAATTTTCATCTTTTCCTGATCCTCCTCTAAAAGAGCTGTCCCTGAAAAGGTCTTATTAAGCGAGTAATCCATTGGATACTTCAGTTGGCAGATGAGCTGATTACGTGGCAAAAGGTGTTGGACAATCTGGATTCTTGTATTGGATTCAGATATTTGATAATTTGGATTTTGATCAAAACAAGTCTCCGAAGAAAAAATTCCCAAGCTGTTCAGCGTTATAGATTCTAGATGAACCCACCCTATAAAATTCAACCAAATTTTAGTTGAGGGGAGAATTCTGGATGGTCGACCAAAATTTCTGGATATCGAATTCGTTATGGTTGTAGTTGAAGTTATCTTTGCACCCCAGAAATCTTTCCCCAGTTCACTAAGCAGTAGTGGTAAATGAATAAAGGCTTGATTTTTCTTATCTACTATCTCCTTGGAACTTAAACCGGAAATGATTTGCCAGTGACTATTTAGGGAGATTCGATGGATAGAGGTCACGCTTTGATCCAGTAAAGACAGAGGTAAATTAAAAAAACAGTCGAATTATGGTTAACATTCTATAAATTAAGCTGAAACTTGATAGCAATCGGTATAAATAATAACTGCTAATGGGAACAAAATGAGATCGATTAAATAAAATTTTCTCATTTTGCATTAAAAGTTTCTGAAAAATCAAAGATGGGGAGTCTTCGTAATGAATGATACAGAAAAAAAAATACGCTGGGGAATTATGGGGGTTGCTAAAATCAATCAACGATTGATTCCTGGCTTTAAGGGTGCAAAGAAGGCGAGTTTGCAAGCCATTGCTTCGCGTTCACTGGAAAAGGCAAGAGAGGCAGCGAAAGTAGATGAAATCCCTCAAGCTTACGGCAGTTATGAAGAGCTACTTGCGGATAAAAATATCGATGCGATCTATATTCCGTTACCAAACCATATGCACTATGAATGGGCTTGTAAGTGTGCAGATGTTGGCAAACATGTTTTGTGCGAGAAGCCTTTGACTCCAATCGCGAAAGAATCAGAATCGCTCGTGGATTATTTCGAGAAGAAGAAAATAAAATTGATGGATGGCTTTTTCTGGCCACACCATCCTAGAACTCATTTGATGAAGAAAATAATTCAGGAAGGGAAGATCGGTCAAGTTCAACAAGTGCATGGCGCATTTACTTTTCCGTTGCAGCCTTTGTCAACCGAAAACATTCGTCTCCAAGCGGATAGTGCAGGGGGAGGGTTGCTGGATGTGGGCTGTTATCCGGTTTACGGTATTCGTTGGGCGATGCAAGAAGAACCGCTTAGTGTTTTTGCTAAATCAACCTTATTTGCTGGAGTTGATGTCAATCTATGTGCACAATTAACCTTTGCTAACAATCGTTACGCAACGTTTTCTTGCGGATTTATTTCCCCATTTCGAGCAGGATTGGAAATAGTTGGCACCGAAGGGGTTCTCAAAGTCGATAATATGTGGGTACCCAAAGAGCCAACTTCGTATTGGCTGGGGGATGGCGAAAATGGATTTACGGAACATCGTCTGGAACCTGTTAATCAAATTTCTTGTATGATCGATGATATAAGCGAAGCGATCTTGAATAATTCAGAAGTTATCCCACACCCGCGCGAGGCGATTAAAACTTTGAAAGTCTTGGACGCGATCAAAGCTTCGACGATTGAAGGGAGAGAGGTTCTGGTTCAGAAATGAATTCTCTCTTATAATTGAGTCCCAATTCATCATAGGGATCGAGAATGAAATGGATCAAATCAATAAAACAAATTGAGCTTCCATGGCCATGATAGAAAAACGCAAAATTTGCAAAAGAGCCGTTCAGGAAATTGCACGGATTTTAATACTTCCTGTCGTAGCAAGTTATTATTTCCGTGCCATTTTTTTAGGCAGAGATCGTGCCCTAGAAGGATCAACCGAATTGTTATCGCTTTGGCCAGGATTGACGGGTCAATTTATGCGAACTGCTTTTCTCCGTTGGGTTTTGTCGGAATGTCATCCCGATGTAACGGTCGGTTTTGGGACAACTTTTTCTAAATTCGATTGCAAAATTGGAAGAAATGTATACATCGGGAATTATTGCAACTTTGGCTGGGTCGATATTCAAGAAAACGTATTAATCGCTAGCGGGGTTTCTGTCCCAAGTGGTCGGCATGTTCATGGTTTTGCTGACCGCAGCAAACCGATCAAAGATCAGCAGGGCAAATTTGAAAAAGTGATCATTGGAACTGCGAGCTGGATCGGAATACGAGCTGTAGTCATGTCATCTGTGGGTGAAGGGGCGATTATTGCCGCGGGGAGTGTGGTTGTTGAGGCAGTTCCGGATTATGTTATCGTTGGCGGAGTGCCTGCAAAAATCTTAAAGAACAGAGACGATCCGCCAAAAATGATTTCGACGTAGAGTTTAGATCGTTTTCTTATTCTTTAAAAGTAGCTTATTCTAAAACAGAACTCAGCAATATTTGCAAGATCTACTCCTATAGAAGCAAACGGTTTTGAAGGGAGAAAAATTTGAATTTAAGCATAAAAATAAGTAAAAAAGAGAAAACCAACTGCCCCCGGCGGGATTTGAACCTGCGACCTGCGGTTTAGGAAACCGCTGCTCTATCCATCTGAGCTACGGGGACTATCTGTTTAAGAGATTAAATTACTAAAAAAGTTCTCGAATCGCAAGCATTTTTTTCTGCTATTTCAACGATTTTCTTCTTGGACCAGGTTAATCTCGTTGTTGTCAGAATATTTCGAATTGGGATCGTTTAACTTACAAAGATCCGAATCCTGATTTTGGTAATGAGGGCTTTCCCAACTAGAAGGGAATACCTACTAGCTAGAAATTCAAAATGGA
Organism: Planctomycetota bacterium; assembly: GCA_021809185.1. Lineage (GTDB taxonomy): Bacteria > Planctomycetota > Planctomycetia > Gemmatales > Gemmataceae > JAKBAI01. Next base: position 1,836 of record JAKBAI010000243.1, on the reverse strand, counting down.
TCTCGGTGCAAAATCTTCTAACTTTGAGGTTCCCTATGCGATAACCTACAATATAATTCATGAAATAACTATCGAAGAAAAAAGCCCTTAATCAAAGAAAATGGAACCCGGAATGACGAAGAAAAAAATATTTATTACCGATTTTATTCAAGATGATCTTCAGCCCGAAAGAAAAATCCTGGATGATCTTGCGGACGTAATCGCTTGTAATGCCTTTCACGAAAATGAGTTAACGGATACTATAGCCCAAGCCGATGCCATCATGCTCTATCATAATCTTTCCTTAACTCGATTTACTATCTCGAAATTACAAAATTGCAAATTGATTGTTCGCTGTGGTGTTGGATTTGATAATGTCGATTACCGTTTTGCAAGAGAAAAAGGGATCCCTGTCGCTAATGTTCCGGATTATGGAACCGAAGAAATCGCGGATTCGGCAATCGGGATGATCTTAGCACTGACCCGAGGGATCCATTTTCTAAATAGTAAACTCCGAGAGCCAAGTACGAATACTGCTTCGGAATGGACCTATAAGCCGATTGCTCCGCTCTATAGGTTGCGTGGGCGAACCCTTGGAATTATAGGTTTGGGGAGAATCGGTAGTGCCACGGCACTACGAGCAAAAGCTCTTGGATTACGAGTAGTATTTTATGACCCTTATCTCGCAGATGGTTTTGACAAATCTTATGGGGTAATTCGAGTTGAATCGTTGACAGAATTGCTTAATCAGTCCGATATCGTAAGTGTCCATTGTCCCCGGAGTCCAGAAACACACCATCTCCTGAATGCTCAAACGATTGCTCTTCTTCCCAGAGGAGCTTATCTGATAAACACCGCGCGGGGAGATATTGTCGATACCAAGGCTATTCCAGAAGCGATTGCCAATGGTCAGCTGAGCGGCGCTGCGATCGATGTTCTCTCCCAGGAGCCTCCCGCTGATAACGACTCTTTCATTCAAGCTTGGCGTGATGTGAAACATCCTTGTTACCATCGTGTTATCGTTAATCCTCATTCCGCATTTTATTCTGAAGAAGGGCTGCAAGATATGCGGATCAAAGGGGCAAACGCTTGTCGCAACGCCTTGCTGGGGCACCGCTTGAGAAATATCGTAAACGCATGAGTATACAAAAGTAGCAATTGTTTATTGTAGAAGTTCTATTGTTTTATGAGAAAGGAAATAGGAAATTGATTGATGCCGCGAAAACCGATTGGACCATTGAAGTAAATGATCAATCTTTTGAGACTGAAGTTCTGGAGCGATCCAATCATGTCCCGGTGGTTGTTGATTTTTGGGCTCCCTGGTGCCAACCTTGCCGCTATCTTGCACCTCTCATCGAAGCGGAGGCCAAGAAACGCAATGGCGCTTTTGTTCTAGCCAAGGTGAATGTCGACGAAAACCCCGATTGGCCGACACGATTTCAAGTTTCGGGAATTCCCGCAATTCGAGTTGTACAAAATCAAACTCTTGTCAATGGGTTTGACGGCGGACTAGATCCAGATTCGTTATCTGATTTTATCGATAGTATTTTACCGAAACCACCGGATGAACCCTTAGAAAACGCTAAACAATTTTTACTGAGCGATCCCGATCGTGCGGAGAGAGAATTGCGTACTATTCTAGAAACAAATCCTTCTCACCCCGAAGCGACTCTCGTTCTAGCTCAATTATTATTTAATCATGATCGATTAGAAGAGGCAGAAAAACTCTTAAATAATCTAGGGATTCAAGACGAAATTGGACAACAAGCGGAAACACTTAGAAATAGAATTAAACTGCGAACTTTTTCCTTGAAATCTAAAGAGGACGAACCTTCTTTTCGGAGTAAGATGCATTTA
>JAKBAI010000242.1 GCA_021809185.1 Planctomycetota bacterium | reverse complement strand
TTGCGTTCGCCTTCGATTGGTTGCTATTCTCCGCTAAGTTTTTATCCACATCCTTTTTTTGGGGTGACGGTGCAACGGATTGCTGAGCCGATGAGATAGGTTTGAGCCGAGCAAGATTTTCCTCGCTCTCAATCTGCGTTTGTTGGCTAGATTTCTCTGAGTCGACGACTTTTGAGTTATCGACTTTCGATAACGATTTTTCTGGAGAGGCCGAAGAATTGGATTGAGTCGGCGAACAACCAATCATTATAACGAGAAACAAAGCATACCAACGCATACGATCTCCAATTTCAGAATCAACTTTTCCAATCATTGTAGGAGATTTTTATTCATTCGCCAAAAGGATCAAATTGGATTGAAGATGAACTCCTATCAGAAAAATCGATCTTGAAAGATAACCGCAAAGAAATACCGATCAGATGACTACTTCGTGTTCGATTCGCTGATTTCTTAGGGGTAATCGACCTAATATAACCTGTTAAAATGAAAGGCTAATCAAGAGAATGATCTTACCAAAATATGGCCTTAAAAAATCAGCAATCCAAACATCATAAAATTCTTATGACAATATAATCAATAACTTAATTCATTTTGACTGATCCCACTAGCATTATTTAAATGAAAGATTATCTTTCGTTGGATCTAAAAGCATATAACCGCATTCAAAATCGGATATTTCAGAGGAAATCGATGTCAATCAGTTTGTAACCGCTAATCCATCGCAGAATTGACGCAAAGAGGTAGAGGTAAGGGCAATCATAAACCATTCGTCAAAAGTTTGGGGATTGGTCTCTTTCTCGAATCTTGCTTTGATCTCCAAAGGGAGAGTTTCGTTGGCAAACCGCTGCTGCAAGAGAAGAAGTAACAAATCTCGTTTGCCTTCAATTTTGCCTTCAATTTTGCCAATTTTCATTCCTTCAGCGAGGGCACCGGATACAGCTTGTTCATACCATTTTTTGGAAAGAGGTGTTTCGATCATTTTAATTTCTCCAAAATACGATATTTCTTGGCTTAAGGGACGTTGAATTCCCTTCCAAGTTTACCCAATGCTTAATTTAATCCATCGCAGAATTGACGCAAAGAGGTAGAGGTAAGGGCAATCATAAACCAATCGTCAAAGGTTTGGGGGTTGGCCTCTTTCTCGAATCTTGCTTTGATCTCCAAAGGGAGAGTTTCGTTGGCAAACCGCTGCTGCAAGAGAAGAAGCAACAAATCTCGTTTGCCTTCAATTTTGCCTTTTTTCATCCCTTCGTCAATGCCTTTTTTCATCCCTTCGTCAATGCCTTTTTTCATCCCTTCGTCAATGCCTTTTTTCATCCCTTCGTCAATGCCTTCGGCGAGGGCACCGGATACAGCTTGTTCATACCATTTTTTGGAAAGAGGTGTTTCTATCATTTTAATTTCTCCAAAATACTTTTTGCAAACTTCTTGTTTTCGTTTTAGTTCAGCAAATGCCTCAATAATTGCTTTGAGATTTTTCCGTATACTATCTGATAATTCTACCAGATTTTCCAAAATTTGTCGACCCCGTTCCAGATTTTCTTCCTCGCAGCCTTGTTTACATAAAACTAACAACGGTAACACCGTAATTCGACCGGAAATATCTTTTTCGATAAATTCAAATAATTTGGCTGCGGGTATTTTCCCCATCTCTACTATAATTGGCTTATGGGTGGTACCAAACTCTCCCAAAGTATGGTTAATCTCTCTCACTCTGGGGGATCCCTGAAGATAAAATTGAAGAATTAACACCTTGATCCCATCTGGTAACCCTGCCAGAAAACTTTCTGGATCTGGAATCACCACCGGATCGCGAAGATATTTATAAGGTTCCTCGACATGCTGATTCGCTAAAGTTTCAGCTGGTTTGTCGGGTTGAGGACTCGACTCCGTATTTGAATTTGTAGGAGCAGAAGTTTCCGATGAGGGAGTAGAAGTTACTTCAGATAGATTCGTGGAGATTGATAGTGATTCCCGTTCGTCCGGGGAAGTTATTCCCACTTCTGTTGACGCTTCTTGTTGTTGACTTTTTGACTTCGCTTTAGAGGTATTCCGATAATGAAATAACTGATTGATAATGATTGCGACCTGTGACAACGAACCCCGAAGCTTTTCGGAACCATGAGAAGTACTTTCATTTTCAAATACCAAGAGCCATTCCTGATCCGCTATCTCAACCGCAATCCCCTCCGCTGTTACTTTAAACATCAAATCAGCAATCCGATTTTGCTGTTTGGGAAAGACGATAAAGCGTGTATCCTGAATCTCTTTTAAGAGGAACCGAAAAGGGTAGTCGAGACAAATAAAATCGAGAAAAGCCTGGGGATTGAGAGTGATCATATTACGAATCGCTTGATCATATAAACCGATACCACCTGTCAAATACGGATCAAGGGTCTTAATCTTTTCCAAAGATTCAGCGGAAGCAACCAAAGTTCCTGTTAAACCATGAAAAAAAACTTCTTGGCTTTTCGATTCTTGAATTGGAACCGCTTGAGTTGGCCCAGGAATTGATGCGAGAGCAGGTTCAAGTTTTGGTCCAAATGCTGGATCAAAAGGCATCCCAAGAGATGACGGGGATGTCGATAACGGATCGGAGAATAAAGATTGCTCTGGGGGATTTTGTAAAGCAAACGGTTTAATCGAAGAATCAATTGGGATCTCTGGTGTTGCCCCATCCGGAGAAAGAGGTGTTGATTCCGTGGATGATGGTAGAGTTGCATCTTGTTTGGTAGGGTCGTTGCTCATGGTTAAGAGTCCGTTGTTGACAAAAAATAGATCTTTCCCTTATAAATCATTTTCTGTGTTTGAATCATATTCTGTGCTTGATTCGATTCAATCACAAGAATGAGAGATAAGCTAGAGGATATTCTAATGAATTATCCAGTATGGCAAGAAGAATGTGAAAATTCAAAAGGTTTTGCCGTTAGGAAAAACTGTTGTGCTTGATCTTTAGTATATTATTGAAAAGATTCATGAACAAAATGGCACTTTTAGCAACCAAAGGGGCTTCGAAAAGAGACTTCGAAGTAATTCTGAGATCGTTATAAAAACTCAAGGAATGGAACAGTAAAGTGTTCCATTCCTTGAGCTAAGTTCATTCATGTTCGATAAGAAGCAAATGAGCGTAAGAGAAAACAAAACTACTTAGAGAAAACTTCTTTGTAGATGATATAGGCTCCCATCAAAACACACATCGCCATAGAGAAAGCGAGCAATGGCATCAGATTGGTTCGCTTAGGAGCCTCTTCTAGCCCAGCGGATGCTGTAATTCCAAAACCTTGCTGATATAGGGCAGGATCTGCGGAAGATACAGGAATTGGAGGGGGTGCGATTACAAATTCATCTTTAGAAGGGGAATTCGATTTCGATGACCCTGCGTTATTTTGAAGCGATTGTCTGTTTGGTAAAGATGGTCGCGAAATAGGTGCGGTGGAAGGTAATACTGGTGCAGAATGAGATGAATTAGAGAAACCAAAATCGGGGGATTCCAAAATCGGGCTTTGCGCTCCGGAAGATTGAGTTGCGGAAGAATTGGCAAGACCAGAATTTGCCCCTTGTGTTCGAGGGACCGTTGGTAATCGACCAGATGATCCAGAAAAATTCTTTTTGAAATCGGTATTGGAAGTTGCTGGATTAAAACCTGGGCGCTGGTCTTTCCCCATCGAGAAATTTTGTTTGCCAGCGAATGGTTGCAAAGCTTCTGCTACCTCATCAATTCCACGATAACGGGCGTCAGCAGATTTCGACATCAACCGATCGATAACTTCGACGAGTCCTTCTGGGGCATCCGAGCGTAATTCTTTCAACGAGGTCGGCTGTTTAAATTGGTGAGCCATCATTTTTTCGACCGCGGTTCCATCAGAAAAAGGGTAGCGTCCCGTTAGACAATAATACAAACAACAACCCAGACTATATTGATCTCCCGATGGGGTCCGGTTCGTTGGTTCCATGATACTTTCAGGAGCACAACAATCCAAACCACTGGTGAGTGTATTCGCCGTTGACATCGTATCAACGATCGATTCCCCTTCGTTTTCAACAAGCAAAGAACCGATTCCAAAATCAAGTATTTTCACTTGACCTTTCCGATCAATCATGATGTTGGAAGGCTTGATTAATCCGTGAAACAGATCGTTCTGATGACTGATCGCCAGACCCTGAGCGACTTGCATCCCAACGCTTGCTGTTTCTGTAGCAGTTAATTTTCCTTCGCGTTGGACTTTAGCTTCAAGAGATTCCCCTTCAACCAGAGGCCAAACGAGATAATGCAGTCCTCCAGCAGTACCAACGTCAACAAATGGAACCACCGCTTGGTGATTAAATTGGCCAAAAGCTCGTACTTGACGTCGAGCTAACCGAACGTTCCACATACTTCGACGAGGAAGAACTTTAACTGCATACCATTCGTTATCTGATTTAGATTGGGCTTTGTAAACTTGGCCCATGCTGCCACTGCCAATTGCATCATGCAACACGTATGGCCCTAAGACCAATCCTTGAGTTTTTCCCTGTAAAACGCGCTCCGCTTGGAATGGGCTTAATATTTGACGAGAAACTAAAAATTCTGCCAAACCAGGAGGTTCTGCAAAAGGATTTTTATTCAAATACTCAAGAATAACGTCATCAAGTTGGTTTTGATTAACCAAATTACTTCGTTTTAGATCCCAAACAAACCATTCGCAAGCACCTAAATCAGTACTCATTGCTGAAAATCCCTATATAAACCAGGTTTTGGACAGAAAAGGGCCGTTCCTTTCCATCTAATTCTTATTTCCAAATTTAATCTAGAACAAAAAATTTCTGAATCTAAAGCAATTTTGAGAAAAATCAACAAATCAGTTATTTTCATTCTAATCATAATTCATAAAATGAAAGTGTCAATCTTTCAAAAAATAGAATTAACACTTGATATAACTTCCTTTTCTCGGTTTAACAATACAATCGTTAAAGTTAATGTTTTCGAAAATGAAAACGAACGGGTTACCAAAAAATTAGGGAAACTATGCAGAATACCAATAACCAACTTTGCCCATGTTACAGTGGCAAACCATTCAAATTTTGTTGTCAGCCCTTTTATCCTTTAGTGGAAGAAGCGCGGCAAGCTTTAGAAGAAAATAAAGTCGATGAAGCCCTGAAAATCATGGAGGATCTTACCACTAAATATCCACGATTTCCCCAAGTTTGGTGTTATCAAGCCCAGGTTTTCTACTCCTTAGGACGATTCCCTGAAGCGGATAATGCTCTCGATCGCGCTTTTGCTATCGATCCTAATTATGCGAATGCCTTCTGGTTTCGTGGTGAAATCCGAATGATGGAAAACGACCCAGATATTGCCATCCGATTCTATTTTATGGCAATCGACAACTACGATCCTCGTTCGGATTTAATGATTGCGCAATGTTATCAACTTATAAGCCAAATTCAGTTTCAATTACAAAGACCGATTGCAGGAAAAGCAGCCTTGCTTCGAGCCGCTGCAACGATCCCTAACAACCGCGAGATTCAAACTATTTTGAATCAATACGAACAAGAATCGAATCTCCCTGAAACCGCAAAAAAAGACTACAAATTTCGAGCCGTTTCAGAAAAAAATGCAGAAATGTTAAAAAAATCTCTGGATCAGCTCAGTGGTACTGGGGAAAAATTGAGCGAAGTTGCTAATTTTTTTGAGGAAATGGTCAAAATAGATTCGAAGGATGGTGCGAGCTGGTTTAATCTGGGACTAACGTATGCGTGGCTTGGCGATCATTTGCAAGCGGTGGAAAAGTTGAATAAAAGTCTTGATTTGGAAAACGATCTCAGCCGAGCGGAAGAAACTGGTGCTCTAATCGAGTTACTCTTATGCGGCCAGGGAACCCAAGACCTCAGTGATTATCTAGAATTCAGCTTATTATTTCAACTCTCCCAACCACAGACTTTTATCCAATTTTTGCAAGAGATGGATCAGGCTCAACGAATTTCTGGCTTACGATCTGAACCGCAACAACAGATGATCCAAGGAATATTTCTTGAAGAAAAAATGGCTCTAATGATGGGACTGGGCAGTCCTGTTTGTAGTGCTTCGGCCCATTTTTTGATCATGAAGGGAATTTTACGACTATGGCATACGAATAAAGAGATCCTAGAACGTTTCAGTGCGGAGATGAAACTGAAACTGGCGGGATCGCTCCGTGAGCTGCGCGCGGAGGTCCGTAATGCTGCCTTTGGGGACTTGAATCTCGAATCGATTGCCTTCCCGCGCGGCGATGCTTTTGATGTCTCGGCTATTGGACAGAAAATGAAAGAACAGGCACGCCAATATTGGGAAGAGACCTGGCCCAAGCGCCCTTTACGTTCTTTGAAAGACAAGACACCACTTGAAGTAGTAGATACACCCGATGGGCACAAACGATTATTGGGAATTGTTGCATTTTTGGAGGATTGCACAAAAACGCATTCCCCGCAGATGCAGCTAGAAGATCGCATCGAAACCATGCTCCTCTATGATTTTGCCCCTCTGCGTGAACGCCTAAAATTACCACCGCAAAGCTATTCTTCGTTGAAATCCGAAACCGGATCATCTGCCAATTGCTTGCCTACTAGCCCAACTGCCTATGGATTTTCGTACAAGGAGAAAGAGAATATGGAGACAAATCCCAGCTCGACGCTAGGAGGGAAAACGATCGATTCTGGAACGATAGGATCACCTGCAACTTCTCGCTCTGCTCAGGGATCGCCACATGTTAAGGAAGCGCCGCATGCGAAAATCGATTTCAATACGATCACGCTAGGTCAGCTCGGCCAATTAAACAGCAACGACTTATCAGAAAGCCAATTAGCAGAGGCATTTCAAGCAAGTTTGCGTTATGCTGATAACGATTTAGCAAGTAAATTTGCGCGTGTAATTACCGATTTAGCCGTTATCGATCCTGCACTAGAAAAACACCCATACTTCCAACATCTCATCGATCAACAGCAGATCAATGGCAATTTTGAAACTGCGGCTAAGCTACTCAGCCAAGCAGAACAATTTGATCAACAGCATCATCAAGGAAAACGCGCTCTCGATTACGGCTTAAAACGAGCGCAATTAACGGCTAGACAAGGGAATACGGATCAAACTCAGAAGACATTTTCTGAACTGATCGCTCAATTTCCAAAAGAGGATCGAATTTACGGCAACGCTTGCGAAACAATGCTCCGGCTCAAGAATGGAGCTTTCGCCTTGCAGTTCGCTGAGCAGGGATTGGCGTTAGCGCGCAGTAAAAATAGTCGCGATTCTGAGCAGTATTTTCTCGAATTATGCGATGCCGCTAAACGCCAAATAAAATGACCCCTCACGGTGGTCTTGCAGGCATATGCCGTGAAAACATACTGCCCGCATCTTGCAAGCGCAGATGTAGAGCATTTCAATAGTTGCCTATTTGAATTGCCTATTTATATCAGGCAACTATTTGTTGTGAGATTTTGTTAATGTCGCATTCCTGTTCTGAAAATCGATTCTTCGGAGCTAGAAGTTTTTCCTTATAGATTATCTGTGTAGAGACAAATATGTTACGAGTGCTGGTTGATGTCCCTCTAAATTCTCAAGAGCGTGAACGCCTGAAACAGACCGCTGGATTGGCAGTAACTTTTATAGCAGAGACTAGTCACAAGCCAGGCGATCAACCTCGGCGAATCGATCGGGCGATTCTAGAGCAACAAGAGGTTTTGTTGAGTAAATGGCCCCCCGATAATCTTGCCGATGCGCGTGAGCTTAAATTCATGCAGTTG
>JAKBAI010000241.1 GCA_021809185.1 Planctomycetota bacterium | reverse complement strand
GGGCAAATTCGGCTACCATTATTCGGTTCTATCTTCGTTCCTTCGTTTTATGGTAGGCGCTTCGATATGGGGACGTTTCAAATCGGCGATATGGTCTTGCATGTGTCTCGTGGCCTGGGAGAAAAAGAGCCACTTCGTTTCCATTGCAATCCACAAATTACTCGAATTTGTCTAAAACGAGCTGCATCATCGGATGAGAAATAATCGGATGAGAGTTAGTCGAATGAGACTTAGAATGGATAACACCCAAAAATGCCGATTGCTGATTTCTGAAAAACAATGATCAAAAAAGTTTCCGTAATCTCACCCCCACCGATTTTCCAATGAGGTTGTCTGGCATCTAAACCCGATTATAATCTAATATAATAGAGCGAAAGCGAATGAATTCAAATAAGATAGACCGCCCGCGTTTACTAATCACGATGGGGGACGTAGCTGGAATCGGTCCCGAAATTATTGCCAAAGCCTGGCCAGCACTGACCACGATGGCAATTCCGATCGTTGTCGGTGATCGATATTGGCTTGAACAAAGTATTAGACTGGTATCGAGTCCATGCAAAATTAAGTGCATAGGTGCAACGCAGGAAGCCCGCCCCACTCCTGAAGAAATACCTCTTTTAGAAGTTACCAAGCAAGATTTAAGCAGCGTAAAATCGGGGCAGATTTGTGCCGCTGCTGGGCAATCTGCTTACGATTTCTTAAAACATGCGATTTCGTTGACGTTAAAGGGAGAAGCCGATGGTATCGTAACTTGCCCATTGCATAAAGCGGGGTTACATGCTGCTGGGCTGAAGTATCCAGGGCACACAGAAATTCTTGCGGAATTGACGAATTCTCCAGAGTTCGCGATGCTTCTTTATGGTGATGGTTTAGCTGTTGCACATGTAACTCTCCATATGGCTTTACGACAAATATTCGCTAACATTACCATTTCAAGTGTTCTCGAAAAAATAAAACTGCTCAATCACTGGCTCCCCCCTCTCCTTGGCGGTCGTCCAGCGCGGCTCGCCGTTGCTGCCGTTAATCCGCACGCGGGAGATGAAGGATTATTTGGCGATGAAGAGGAGAAAATAATAAGGCCAGCGGTTCAGCTCGCACGGACCGAAGGAATTCAGGTTACCGGTCCACTCCCCGCGGATACTCTTTTTGTGCGCGCTCATCGGGGCGAGTTTGATGGTATCATCGCCATGTACCACGATGAAGGGCACATTGCCATGAAACTGCGATCGGGAATGCGCTGTGTGAATATTACTGCGGGATTACCGATTATCCGAACCAGTGTTGCTCATGGTACCGCTTACGATATTGCGGGCAAAGGAATCGCTAGTGGCGATAGCCTTATTGCCGCAACGGAAGTTGCCTCTAAACTCAGTTCCTGGCTCAAAAAATCGAATTAGAGACCAATCTGATGGCAATTTATGTTAACACTTTTATAGCAGATGGGATGACTCGTCCAGTTTCATTTAATTCCACATTTGCAGATTTTGTTTCGCCAAGTGAATCAATTTTTTCACATCACTTGCATCCGAGGCATCCGGAAATTGCTTTATATATGCTTGGAGGGGATCGATCGCTTTACCAAATTGTTGGCATTGATAATAGATAATACCTAAATCGCGTTTTTGTCCATAATCTTGTGGATGGAGAGTACACAATCGATCGATCACTCGGCTTGCGCGCGGATAATCCTTCTTTTCAACATAGATGCTTTTCAGATTATTTAACATCCTACTTATAATGAGTCTAGTCGCGGCAGGGACCAATAAATCGGGTGTTAATTCTAATCGATAGCCGATAGCTGATTCCAACAATTGTTCGCATTGATCCACATCTAAAATTTTACCTTTATTGAAAGGATCAAATAAGACCGATTCTTCCCCCTGGATCGCCTTCAGAATAAAATGCCCCGGAAGCGCCACTCCGCGAACCTCTAGGCCAACTCCTCGCGCTACGCGCATCACAATTACGGATAAACTTATGGGGATCCCTAACTTACGATCGATTACTTCGTTTAGATAACTATTCAACGGATCGTAATAATTGTCCTTGTTCCCTTGAAAACCTATTTTTTCAAATAGATATTGGCTGAGAATAGATACTTTTTCTTGCAAGGATCCCACAACTTGACTCTTAATTTCGGAAGCAAAATAAGCGAGCTTAGAAAGATAATCTTCTATCATCAGTTGAGGGTATTCATCTTTTGCAAGCCAGAGGGCTACTTCTGCAATATCCCACGATTCGGGATGAGGGACATTCGTTTGAGCCGATTGCTCGGTCCAAGCGTTCTGATCATCGAATTGATTTTTTTCGTTTTCTGCTACTTCTACAAGCTGACGCAAAATAGTTTCAAAATTCATTCTCATGCCTCTTCTGGACAAGATCGTTCAGATATTCGATAATCAGTTAAACACCCGATTGAATAAAATTCAGACTCATTTTACAGCTTGGCGACAGTAAATCAACTATTTCTTCAATTCCAGAGGAATCCTCTTCAAAAGTTCGATCACGTTTTAACCCGAGGTCGACAACTCCAAAAGGCTAGAGAATATAGATTTTGGATTACTCGATTTTGGATTCTTTCCCCTTTCTCGGAAAAAAACTTTCTCCATATTTCGAAGTGAATGAAACAAACAACTATCTATTAATCTCCATATATTCGAATTAGAATATCGGCGTTACTTTTTAAACGAATAGGGCTAGAGACTTTGTGGAGTTCAAGATTATATATTCCACAAAGTTCGCTCTGTACGACAAACGATTTTTAATTGCATGATAAAAAAAGTCGGTTTTATCGGTCAACAGATAACGCCAAATAGTTTGAAAAAAAAACGAAAGTGTCCTAAAAGAGAATGTTCCCTGTGAGAGAGCGGGCGTCCCGCCCGCATCTAGTTCAATTGCACCGAAAGAATCGAGTGGGTTATAGTGAGTCAATTTCCTTTGGGATCGCGGGCGTCCCGCCCGCATCAAGACTATAAGCCAAAGAGAAACAAATAAGTAATCGAGAAACAATCCGCTTAGTAGTGCGTATTAAGTGCAATTGCACCGAAAGAATCGAGTAGGTACTCGCGAGTCGATTCTCTATGAGATCGCCATAGTTCCGCCTATAAATATCACTAACTTCATAAATAAATAGCTAAAAAATCTTTTTTGAAAATTTTCCAAAATTGTTGGATTTTTCTATTGACAGTCACTTTTTAGTTGCTTAAAATTAGACTAACTTAATATCATTTGTTAATTAAGAGGAATTATAGAGGTCTCGATATATTGAATTTTATTTATTTCGAGAATAAAATTTAAATTGATTTTTCGATGGAGATTCCAGATAGGGGTTCGTCCAAGATTCAAAATATATTTCGTTAGAGAGTCAAAATTGAAAGCCTAGTCCAAGATCTAAAAATCTTTTTCGAGCTATCTTTTTCGAGCTATCTTTTTCTCGAAGATGGTAATAGAAGTATATTGTCTCCAATGTAGCCTCTAAGGGTATGTTAGTTGTTATTAAATGAGGATTTATTTATGGGATGATTTCACAGATACTGCTTATTTATCTTAAAGATAAATTTACTTTAACTGTCCCTTTTTGCTCTTCATGAACAAAATGGCGACATTCATTTGCAAGAGAACATCAATTACGATAAACATCAATTAGAATCTAGGTTAAAAGATTTTTCGAGGTAACTACAATGCGCCGACTTCTCTAAGGTATCGATAAACTCTTTCGCTTTTTGCGCAATAAATTGCTCTCCAGTTGTTATAAATTATGGTACTGGCTTCTGTTGTTCGTTTTGTGTGTCTCTGCCTATGCAACGGGCGATTATTTTTCTGGCTTTAACGATAGAAAGCAGCAAAATCGTGCGGATTTGCCTTCGGAAAATGTCTCTAACCCCGAAGCGATCATTCAAATACCGAGCGAACGCAACGGTATATTTATCGATCCCCATCAGTTAGAGATAGGTGAGGTTTGGGAAGATCGTGATTTTGTCGCTCATATTTCTTTACATAATCAGACCGACAAAGAAATAGAAATAGGAGCTTTCGCCCCATCGTGTACCTGCACCAAAATCGAACCTAGTGAGCTAACGATCCCACCAAGAGGGATGAAGAAAATAGCGGTTCATATCGATCTAACCGAACGGCAACCTAAAATGGTATTTCACGAAAAACACCCGTTCGAAGTGCAATTCACCCCTCTTTTAGGATTGAAACAAAAATTTCCAGGCTCAGGCTGGGAGATACGGGGCACAGTAAAACATCGAATAGGTCTGGAGTTTGCGAGGTTGTCATTTGAGGAAGATTGTTATCAGGGGGTGAATATTACACGAAAAGTTCGTGTTAAAGTAAACCAACCGATCAAAGAGATCAAGTCTACTGCTGTTCCGGAATCGTTAGCTACTGTTCGTATGGAGAAAATACCAGAAAGTAATGACCAATTCATTTACATTACTCCCAACCCCGAATTACCCATTGGATCTTGGAAAGGGAAAATCCAATTTCAGGTCGTTGATAAACAGGATCGAAAATTTTCAGCAGCGACATTGCATATACATGGCGAGACAAAAGTTCCAATCCTTGTGGCCCCGTATCAAGGAGTAGTGGGAACACAAAAAATAAATACTCATGTTAAAGAAATATTATCGCTTAAATTGTTCAATAAAAGTTGGAAAATCGTCTCCTTAGAATTAGGACAAAACAAAGGATCTATTCGTGAAGTAAGTGATAAACCAGAGGAAAGCCGTCCATCCGAGCAATCGGTTCAAGGATCCGCTATAGAAAGACGATTCGAAATCGATCTACCTATTTTATTTCCTGGGTACCAAACAATCCCTGTAAAAATAATCGTTGAAAATCCTAAAGGGGAGAAACAAGTTTTGGAGTGGAAATTGACTTATATTGGTGAATCTTAAACCATCAAATAAATAGTTAAATTGTTCCAAAAGACTATCCAATTGCCGCAATTGGGTACTCTAAAACTTTGATAATTACATGAAAAAGTTGAGATTCAAAATACGAAAAATGGAAGCATTCGATCGATTTATAGATCGCTTGATGGAGAATATCTTATGAAACCGATTTTCAAATTGTTGGAGATTATATTGGAGACTAGACCTCAAATGAAAATTTCTTCTTTGGTTACTCGAATTCCATGCCTTTTATTAACTGTATATCTGGCCTATCTAACTAATTCTAAATCGCTGTATGCTCAGATCTCACCAAAAGATCAACCGGTCCTCGATAAAATCTTAGCGGATTGGCAGGCTCGATTTAAGACAGTTAAATCAATTGAATATATTATTGTTGCAGTTGATGACTCAAGTTCAAAAAAGAAATCCAATGAATGGAACATATTTCCAAAGACCGGGCTATTTGCAAAACTCAATCATTATGATTATTTTCCAAAACAGAAAAGATATGAAATCATATTTGATATCTCTTCAGGGAAAATATTGATAAAATGTGTGACCTCGAACCCGCTGTTAAATGATACGACGATGTGGGATGGAAAATATATTACCTATATTGCACCTCCAGAACTCAAAAATGGGGGATTGATTTCTGATCGATCAATTAGACTAGGAGATTCTTGGCATTCCATTCCACCTCTCGATACAGATATATATCCTGTATTTGCTGCTCACGGCATATTTGCTTTGGGTGATGAAGCTGCTTTAAGAATAAATAACCTTAAAATGAGGGATGAATTTGATGAAGTAAGAATATCTGGAAAAGCAACCCTTAATGGTAAAGAGTGTTTAATTCTCAGCACAAGTATGCACGAGTCCTTACCATCGAATTACGAAGAGTGCTGGGTCGATCCACTAAACCAAAGTGCTATTAACCGTTATATAAATTATGTTGGGAAAAAGCCGAGCATTGATATTCAAATCAATTACCAAAATGTTAATGATATATCGATTCCAGAATCTTGGACTTATTTAAATTACATAAATAAATCGGTTCTTACACGGAAATATAAAGTTGAATCGTTTCGAATAAATAGTGAAATTAGTTCCGATGTTTTTTTTCCTCCACTGAAGCCAAAAGAAAAAATATGTTACACTGTTATGCCTCCTCCCGATTCAGATTATACGATAATATGCGCAGAATTTTATTATGATATCGATGAAAATTTGAGACCGAATTTATTTGGAAAACGAGGATTCCTAAATAAATATAGAAAGGAATTTTTCCCAGAAGAAAATTTTGACTGGATTCCCAAAAAAGATACTCCTAAGGGGAGTAAACGGGATTGGATCTTAATGATTTCTTTTGTCTTTGCTATACTTTTATTGATCAGTTTCCTCGTTTGGATTTCACGTCGACAAAATAATCTCAAAAGAAAAAATCTTTAGAATAGTAAACCGATTCGCAGGATTTTGTTGAAGAGAATGTAACTCTTCAGCATTGAAATGGGAATAAAAGGAGTTACCTTTTATATATAGGTCGTTTGTTTTTTGGAGATCAAATATGCGTAAGATTTCACAAAGGTATGGAGTCGTTCTACTATTGCTTATCTGCTTTTCCGGTGGGTATTCCTCTAGTTTTTTCAAACCTCATAGCGAGGCTTCAGCGGCTCTTGCCAAGGTTCCTCGTTCCTGCTTTCGATATAAATGTATAGGTGTTGCTGCTGTCTGGACGTCTGGTTCTAAAATCGCAGGTGCCTTTTTCGACGATGAAGGTGACTCGATACGATATGCGTGGACTGATTTGTATGGAGTAGCTAGTTTTGAAGATCTGCCTATTGCTCCAAAAAAACCAAATACTCCGGTAACCCTTAAAACATATACAGCTTGTGCACCAACTTGTGGGTATGACCCAGGAACAACGAATTGGCAAGCAGCACAAGAGGTTTCAATTCCGCCAGGTACCAAGCAATGGTTGCCACCACTACCGTATGGAAACCAGCAAGAATGTTTCCAAGCTGGTGGATTCGAATCTTTCACCCCAAATGATAATACAGCTATACCTCCCGGTTGGGAACCGGATATAATACAACTACCCCCCCGGTTGGAACGACTAACTAATTTCCGTAATCAATTGCTATTCGTTTAAGTATTTTCTAAGTATAGCTTTATTAGATAATGACAGGCATCTTCCTAACCATTATCTAATAGAGCTAAAAGTGAGTTTGTAGAATAATCAAAGATCATTTTTGTGATATCATCCCGATGAGTTAGGTTCTGGTTTCATTATGAAAATGATTTTCGCAACAAGAATTCTGTTGACTTAAAAGGTATTCGATTAAAAATATTAGAAACTGGAAAAGTAAATTCTACTAAATACTTAAAATCAATATTCATTCAAGATACCGATTAAACTTAACCGGGTCAACGAATGTCTAGATGTATTTTTATAAAAAGGACTAATAGTAATCGAGTCGGATATTATTAATTAAATTCAATTCTAAAAATAAATTTGCGATGAGAACAAAAATTCGCAAATTTATTTTTATTAAGCAAGAACTTTTTAATAAGATCTAATGAAGGATCAATCGAGGTGCATCGTTATGAAATATTTATTGCAAAAGAGAACTGGTCTCACTTTAGTTGAACTTCTGGTGGTAATCGCGATCATTGGGATTTTAATAGGAATCACTCTCCCCGCAGTGCAAAAGATACGAAGCGCTGCAGCAAACATGAGTTGTAAAAGTAATTTGCGTCAGCTCGGCTTAGGCTTTGCGATGTATCATGTCGATAATAATCAATTTCCACCAGGATCAGCGTTTATAGCAGGTAATCCCAAAGATTGGGGCCGCCAGTATAG
>JAKBAI010000026.1 GCA_021809185.1 Planctomycetota bacterium | reverse complement strand
CAAAAAATAGATCTTTCCCTTATAAATCATTTTCTGTGTTTGAATCATATTCTGTGCTTGATTCGATTCAATCACAAGAATGAGAGATAAGCTAGAGGATATTCTAATGAATTATCCAATATGGCAAGAAGAATGTGAAAATTCAAAAGGTTTTGCCATGGGAAACAATTTACTGCAATTTTGTAGCAATATCGTGTATTTATATAAGATTCAATAAATTCGAATTACTAATTATTCATAAATAGGTATAAAAAGATCTTTCATCAATTGCTTACAAGTTGCGAGATATTTTTTATGTTTCGATGAAAGACGATTGTTGAACTCCTTTAAGCAATTATTCGGATTTTGAGAGGCCGATTTTTTGAAAGCATCCGCGGAAAATTTCTCTTTTCTCTTTGGAAAATTTACGTTCAAAGTGAGTCAAATAATCCATATCGTGCTGAGGGTTTTGGATTTCAGGTAATGGCAGAGCACGATAAATTGGCAATTGCTGCATAATTTTTAAGACCATCTGATAATAATCTTTGACATCCGTAACAATTTTGAATTCCCCATTTGGGACCAGAATTTTCGCACAAATCTGGGCAAATTCCTTGGTAAACACGCGACGTTTATGATGTCGTTGTTTCCACCAGGGGTCGGGGTAATAAAGATGGATCACCGAGACGGAGGTGGGAGGAATATGATTAGCCAAAATTAATTTGGCATCTCCACAGGTAACCTGAACATTTTTTCGACCTGCCTGAGCTAATCGAAAAGCAGCTAAAAGCTGATATTTTTTTTCGATCTCGATACCAAAATAATTTCGCTCTGGAAATCGTTCCGATTCGGTTAGTAAAAATAAACCTTTACCAAAGCCAACTTCGATCTCAACAGGATGACGATTTCCAAATACAATCTGCCAGTCCAGAAGTTGCGGATTGGACGTAGCCAACTGCTTTGAATGATCGGTATTATCCCTTGCAAGTTCATTTTGTGCAGGAGGAGACTGATTTGTCGCCGTTCGACTAATCGTTGCGTAATCAGGGATGGTGAAAGAATTGGGGGCAGTAGCTTCAATTGCTATATTTCGAATTCTTGTCATAAAAATTTTGGCATTAGAAGGTTGTCATCACCAACGGTAGGATTTTGGATAATCGCAAAATCCAAATCCCCCCATTTTTTATTTGATAACTGTTATTTAGAAAGGTCACAATGTCTGAAATTCAATACTATAAGATCCTAGAATGCGTTTTTAGATCAGGAGTCTCGAATGACCAGTTCTTCGCCTGGTATAGGAACCCCATGAACTTCTGTTTGAAAAACCATGGAATTGCCTACGAATCCCTGAACATCAAAAATGGAACGCAAAGGGCGGATACGCAATCCTTTGGCAACGATGAGCAGTCGGTCCCCTGGTCGAACGATATTACGAAATCGAGTTTTATCCAAGCCGGCCAGACCCATAAGATGATTGGGCATAAGATGATTCTTTTTGATGTAAAAACAAGCGAGCTGAGCCGCTGCCTCGCACATCACTACTCCTGGTAGTAAAGGGTAGCCAGGCATATGCCCACGTACCCAGAATTCGTCATGTCGTACTTCTTTGATCCCGATGGTTAACTGCCGTTTTACATCCATCAATACAATCCGGTCTAACTGGAGCATTTCAAACCGTTGCGGGATCACCTCTCGTATCCCTTGTTTATCCGCATAACATAAATTCAGATCAATTTCTTCCAATGGGATGATCATTTCTGGCGGCATACCTACTCTTCCTCCATTCTCCGCTTCTTGAACTTATTTTTTCTGACTTTTTTGTCTTAACTCGATTGATTTGTTCAATTTTATCTTATTTAGCGTCAACACACTCTTTATTTTTGCTGAAGCAATATCAAATCGCTTTTTTCCTTCATTTTTATCAAACGATTATAATATTAATTGCTTAGATTTCTTCAATACTATTGTAAAACATGATGGTAAAGCGTTCTTCATTTTTAGGATCCTTCCTACCTGGTGAAATTTATAGAACAGTATCTTTAAAGAATTTGATTTAGAGAACCTCCAGGAGCTGAGATAATTCAGTAATAAGTAAATCGGGCCGAAGTGCAGGATCTTTTAATTGTTCTGATGAAGCAACAAGAGAAGCACGATCCCCTGCAAAAAGCGCTGTATGGAGTCCATATTCTTTTGCAGGGGCAATATCTCGTGTTAGATTCGAGCCAACGTGTAGGATTTCTTTGGGATCAATTCCCTGTTCTCCCAATCGTTCTAATGATCCCAAAAATAATTTTTCTGACGGTTTTTTGGCGCGCAGATCACACGAAAGAATCCGGTTTTCAAGTGGCATAATTTGATCCAGATCGATCTTCGGATTCTGTTCGAAAATAGCTCGTTTTAGTTGGACGTAAGTAAAACATTGCCCATCGGCGATTAATCCCTGTTTTATCTTGTTATTCGCGAGTTGTTCTAAGGTAGCCGCTGCGCTAGGATATGATTTTGTTCCTTGTAAGCTGGCATGAAAGTAAAACGCGATTTTTTTGGCATATTCATTAAGAGAACCATAAAAACCGATATCGAATTGATATTCTTTCTGAAATAATTTTTTAATAATCGATTCCCAGATCCTTTCGCTCAGTATTTCAGGATATTTCTCTCCGCCACTAGGTGCGAGTTGAAGATCACTCAACGTGCGTAGATAGATCTCACGCATATAATCTGCTGGTTGGCCTGGCTTACGACTCATCGATTGCCACATCTTGAACTCTTGGATCGTTTTATCTAGCGCGATGTTTAGGATTAACTGATTTTCTGGGGTAAATTTCAGATCCCCCTCGTTGATCTGCAAAAGTGTTCCGTAAATCGTCCAAGTTACTGCTTTAATTCCTCGCAATGACTTAAGGTGTGGTTTAGCACGTAAACTGGTTGCAGGTATCGGAACTGGCCATTGGAACGATTTTGAATCCAGATAACTTGCATATTGTTCTAGGGTTAATGCCATTTGCCACCATTCCGATTTACGTTTCTATGGACTGTTGGATTCGTATCCTTTTTTGGCCAGATTGTTTTGTAACTACTGACGATTATTTCAACATTCTCTACTTGGATCGGCCAAACTTTTTTTGAACATTTCTTCAAACCAATCATCAAGAAGCACTTTCGCTTTTTCACCTTGCGCCTCGATTTGCAATAATCGCTCTGAATTTAATTGCTTACCGATTAAACGATCGGATAAACTATTTTCATGATTTTTTACTATCTCTTCGCTACTCGTTTTCTTAAGATTGTCATCAATCGGTTTGTTTATACTACCAGATTGTTTCCCTAACTTATTCCAATTTCCTATCTGAACCATCGATTGATTCTGTGAATCCCAGAGGTACAGATCGTTCTTTCCATTCATTATTCTACCAGATAATTGATCTCGATCTTCTTCATTTTGACAACTTATTCCTGGTCTCTTCTCCAATTTTATTGCGGATTGTATCAAAGCATCGATCGAATTTTCCGACATTTCTTCTACTTGGTGAATCGTTATATTCAGACGATCTTCAGGTAAACTATTAAAAACCTTATCTGCCCATTCGATGATACAGACCCCTTCCCCAGAGAAATATTCTTCTACTCCTAAAGCAAAAAAGGAAGATTCATCCTGGAGTCGATAGGTATCAAAATGATAGATAGGGAATCGTGCTCGATACTCCTGAATGAGAACAAAAGTTGGACTGCTAACCCAACCTTCGTCCTCAATTTGCAAGCCTCTAGCAATTCCTCGTGTTAGAGTTGTTTTTCCTGCTCCCAGAGTCCCAATCAAGGCTAGAGTAGTACCTGGAGCAAAACATTTTCCTAATGATTCTCCAAACGATTCCATCTCTTCGGCAGACTGTATCCATATCCAAATGCAAGCAAACAAAATCTGTTTCCCTCCAATCGGATCTTTTAATTGAGATCGATTTGTCGTTAATTTTCATTTTTTTGGGACTGATCTCAGAATCATTCCGAATAAAAATTAGTTGAAAAGATCTCCTGATCTATTTGACCTTATTAGATCAAACAAAATAGCACCAGGAGTGGTAACGGATTTACCGAATATAGTCAACAATAGATTAAAGAGCTAAATTTATGCAGATTCTTTACGATTCATCCGTTTTTGGGTTCGATACCGCAAATGAGCATTCATAAATTCGTCCAGATTACCATCCAGAACTTCTTTAACATCCGGAGTTTTGATCTCAATTCCTTCGCGTTCATCACGCACCAAAGTATAAGGCTGCATAATATAGCTGCGAATCTGGCTACCAAAAGCAACTTCCCCTTTGGCATCGTATCGTTTTTCTATATCACCCATGCGCTTTTGTTCTTCAACAGCATAGAGACGAGATTTTAGCAACTTCAGAGCATTTTCGTAGTTTTTATTTTGACTTCGTTCTGTCCGGCTTTCCGCACGAATATTAGTTGGTTTGTGAATTAAACGGACCCCAGATTGAGTTTTATTTTGGTGTTGCCCCCCAGGACCACCACTGCAAAATGTTTGCATCTCTAAATCGGATTCTTTTATTTCAATATCGATATCATCATCGATTTCAGCAATAACATCGACCGCGGCGAATGAAGTATGCCTGGTATCCCCACCACCAAATGGGCTGATACGAACCAACCGATGTACCCCAATCTCACCTTGCAGATAACCATAAGCATAATTACCACTTACTTTGAATAAGACGCTCTGTAGTCCCCCCTCGCCATTGTCGATCTGATCTTGAATTTCGACTCCAAAGCCGTGCCGCTGTGCCCAACGACTATACATTCGTAACATGATTTCTGCCCAGTCGCACGCATCCGTTCCCCCAGCCCCTGGCTTAATTTGCACCAGAGCATCATTCATATCTTGACTACCACTCATGAGAGATTTAAGCTCAAAATCTTCCAGAATTGTGCTAAGTCTATCCACCTCTTGCTGATATTCTTCCAGCAGAGATTCATCCTCTTGGCTTAATTCTTTCAGAGTTGTAAGTTCCTGCGAACCTTTAAATAGCTCTTCATACGGTTTAAGGACCGCATTCATCTGTTTGAGCTGTTGGATTGTTTTCCGAGCTTTTTCGGGATTATCCCAAAATGTTGGAGATTCCATAACTGCCATCAATTGATCCCGAACTTGCATGCGATGAGGCAGGTCAAAGAGAGTCCCGAAGTTGGGTTAACCTAGCGCACAAATCATCGGTTCTTCGTATCAAATCTACTATCATTTCTTCTCCAATTTCATTTTCCTAGACTTCAAAATCGTACCTTAACTTATAGAATATTCTATTGAATGACTATTCTTTATTGAAAAGAATCTTGATTTAATGGTTCATAAGAAATTTTATCATTCAGGTAAAGAGGAAAAGGCAGAAATAAATGGCTCGATTGGCAAATCAGATCGTTTTGGTAACTGGGGGAGGAAGTGGTGCAGGGGCAGCGACCTCCAAAGCACTATTTCAAGAAGGGGCGAAAGTAGCAATCGCTGGTCGCAATGCGAAGAAATTAGAGTTGGTTGGAAAGGAGATTCAATCTCTGGCTCCAACCGATTTTGCTGATCGCTTTATGACTATTCCTGGTGATATTACCAAACCTCAGGAAGTCGACCACATCATAAACGTCGTTAAACAAAAATTTGGGGATATCACCATCCTTGTCAACAACGCAGGAACAAATATCAAAGAAAGGCGAATGCGCGAAATCTCAATCGAAAGTTGGCATCAACTAATCGATACCAATCTAAATGGTGCTTTTTATTGCATGAGAGCTGTACTACCCGCGATGATCGCCAAAAAAGAGGGATTAATTATTAATATCAATTCCGTTTCTGGAAAACGTGCCTATCCGCTTGCTGGAGCTGCTTATGCAGCGAGTAAATTTGGGATGAGCGCTCTCGCTTCTTGCTTAGCTGGCGAAGAATTAGAAAACAATATACGAGTTAGCAGTATCTATCCAGGTGAAATTGATACCCCCATCCTTGACGCTCGACCCAATCCCGTTACCGAAGAACACCGCAGCAAGATTCTCAAACCTGAAGATATTGCCCAAGCGGTACTTTATATTGCTTGTCTCCCTGCCCGAGTGTCCATCCCTGAACTTATCATCAAACCGACTTTTCAAAGTTATTTTTAATCTCGATTCCAAATGATTCATAAAAAACGCAATCTCAAGAATTAGAAGAAGCTCTCTAGTTCTCTTCTTTTCTTGAGATTATTAGAAATCAAAATCCATCTGATTATGCTATTTTTATTCAGAGGAACAAATCAAATAACCTGTAAAGAGAGTAATTCGTCCACTTTATATTTGTAATAATCTGAAAAATAGAATCAATATCGTTGGGCAAGTTTGATTCACTTATCCAGAATGATGGTTTACCGATTTAGGAACGGCTCAAACCAACGAGCTGTTCCCAAGAAGTTGGTGTGGCTTCGATCAATTTAGAAAGGATATCATCCAACGCATCAAAATCGTTGATTTGATTGAGGTGATCGACAATCTGATGACTCGGTTCGCCAAGAGTCTTTCTTCCCATCGTCAAGATATTCTCTCGACTTCGTGTAATTCGCCTTGCCAAAGCATCTTGATTGGCTTTAAGATCCTCTTCTTTGGCTTTGATTTCTTTTTCGTATCTTTTAATAATCTTTGAGTATCTTCTTCGGTCCACATGGAAAGGATTTCCTGGACAATACTTGTATCCATTGATTGCATTTGATCTTTAACTCCTTCAAATATTTTTCTGGTGTTTTCTTTCTCGCATCGTAAGTTCATTAAGACAATGCTAGTTTCAAATAATTCTTTTCTTTCGCTCTGAGAGGGTATTTTTGCTGAGACTAATTTTATGATTTTAAGCAATACGCCTTCTAATTTTTTATGATATTCTTCCTTTGTTTTCCATTCTTCCAGTTTACCAAGAGCAGCTAATGGAGAGAGTTCTGCTCCTTCTTCGAGAATCTCATCGACAGGGATTTCAAATAACTCGATCATTTCATATTCGAAACTAAGACGAATTTTGTCTTCTGGACTCAATTGTCCTTGTAATATTTTACCAGAAAGGGTGGGATGATTCGCCCCCTTTTTGAGTAAAATAACAATAGAAATCACATCGATTGATTCAGATAAAATAAGAAATGTTTTCTGGGATTTTTTTGGGACTTTGGTCCGATACAGCGATCATATTCCAGATTTGTTGCCATAAAAGTATGCTGGGAAAAGTGCTTGTCTGAAGCGATCAAAATGGTCTTAGATCTTCGATCCTTTATTGGAATATGCAATGGTAATTTTGAAGGGTATCATTTTGGGATATTAGTTTGATCGGTTCACTCATCAGCTGAAAAGTGGTTCTAGAAATGAATTCTTAAAAAATATTCAGAGGAACTTATTCACTCCGCTTGAAAAACTTCTCGACTCGGGATATATTTATAGCTACCTGCCAAAATGTGTTTTATTGGAGTTCTCCTCCGAAATAGATTTTTATCTTAGATTTATCTGGAATTTAGCTTAAAGCTAATTTTGTGAAATAATTGAGCTATTTGGTATAGATCAAAATGATGAATTAGATAATGTTGCCAAAATTGATTTATATAAAAGAACTTTACTTCACCCTTTAGCAAAAATACAGAATTTCTAAGATATTTTCCTGAGCCAGGAATTTGGATCAATCATTAATAATTTTGTTAATATCAATTGTTTAATATTAATTGTTTAATACTAGGAGATGAATCTTAAACAATTGACCTTCCGGAAATAGACGGAGAAATACGGTTATGAAATCATGTATTGGGTATTTGCTGGCGATTTATTTACTTATTCCAATTCAGAAATTTTCCTGGATCGATAACAAACTGGTTGCCCAAGAACCGAAAAAGAAATTGATCCCCATTCCTGAAATCCCATTAAAGCGGAACGATCCAATCTTATATGAAAAGGAGATTGATCCTATTTTTGCTGATAAGTGTCAATCTTGCCATTCGGGCAAAATTCAGGAAGGGAAGTTAGATCTTTCCAGCTATGAATTACTAATGAAAGGGGGTAAGCGGGGGGCGGCGATTGTCGCTGGGAGTGCAGCGAAAAGCAATCTATATTTGTTTGCTTCTCATCAAAAACGCCCCATAATGCCACCCAAAGGAGAAGATCCATTAACTCCCCAGGAATTGGCTCTCGTCAAGCGTTGGATCGATCTGGGGGCCAAGCCACCCACGATGAAGATCGAAAAACCTAAAGTCATTTTAGATGTTCCGCCAGCGACAGTGAAACCGATTCGAGGGCTTGCTATTCAGTCAGAAAAATCGATTGTTGTCGTGGGTAGAGGGAACGAGATCTTCCTCCTAGATGGCAAAACCGGGTATCTCCTTCGTACCCTCATCAATCCCGATCTGCGTTCCCCCAGCCAAAAACCGGTACACGCAGCTCATCTCTCCTTGGTAGAATCTCTCGCCATTTCCCCTGATGGAAAAACCATCGCTTCAGGAAGCTACGATGAACTAGTTCTGTGGGATCTTGATACGGGGAAACCGAAACAGATAATCCATGGATTTGCAGATCGGGTCATGGCGATTGCCTATTCACCAGATGGTAAGTACATGGCTACTGGAGGAGGTGCTCCCTCCCAGGATGGGGAATTAAAATTATTTGATTCCAATGGTAAGTTAATTCAGCTTATTAAAAATTCCCATAGCGATACTATTTTTGGATTGGCTTTCAGTCCCGATAGTAAACACCTCGCGAGCTGCGGCGCCGATAAATTTGTTAAAGTCTGGGAAATTCCTTCGGGCAAATTGACTAAAACCTTTGAAGGTCATACGCACCATGTTCTGGATGTGAGTTGGCAACCTGATGGGAAACAGCTCGCAAGTGGTGGGGCCGATAATGTGGTTAAAATTTGGGATTATGATAAAGGGGAACAAATCCGCACGATTAATGCCCATGCCAAACAGATAACAAAATTATCGTATATTGCCAAAACGAATAATTTTCTCACGACTGGCGGCGATAATCAATTAAAGATGTGGAACCCTCAAGGGGGAAATATGCGCACTTATCCTGGCAGCAACGATTTTATTTATGCTCTCGCCATTAGCAACGATGGTAAATTAATCATTGCTGGAGGTGAAGAAGGAATTATTCGTATCTACAACGGGGATAATGGCCAATTGATTAAAGCGATCACTCAGCCTGAACCAGAACCCAAAAAAGAAATACCTAAGAAAGAATTACCTAAGAAAGAATTACCTAAAAAAGAAATGCCTAAAAAAGAAATGCCTAAGAAAGAATTACCAAAGAAAAAATGAGTTGATTTGGATATAATAATATTGTAATTATGGAAAAGCCTTGAAATTCGATCTGAAAATTTCAAGGCTTTCTTGATGAAAAATAAAATAATGAATAATTAAAAGAAAGTATATCTAAAAGGAAAAAGTAATACGGCTTTGCAAAATTCAAACAGATCGAATGGAACGATCCAAATGACTCAGACCGATCGAGAAAATCATTATGAGCCTGCTTTTGAAGGTTTTTTGCGAAAGCACAAAATCTGCTATGTATCGGTGAATCAAGCCAAACGATCGTTCTGGGAAGAAGATAACGAACCGGTAAAAAGTTTAGACTATGTGGTTCATGCTCATTCGGAAGTTCGATTACTGATCGATGTCAAGGGGAGAAAGTTTCCAAGCGGAGCGAACAATAATCCGCGGCAAATATGGCAAACCTGGTGTCTGCAGGAGGATGTCCACGGTCTCCAACTATGGGAACAACAATTCGGGACAGGCTATCGATCTTTGTTACTTTTCATGTTTTATTTGCTCCCCGGTTTTGATGTCCCGCTCGGCACACCTGATTTATGGATCTGGTCGGGTAGACGATATCTGCTCCGAGCGGTTGCTATTGCCGATTATTCTCGTTGGATGCGCCCTCGTAGTCCAGGATGGAAAACAGTTGATCTACCCATTGCGGCATTCCGTGAAACCGCCCGCCCCTTTAGTTGCTTTTTAACGCCTCCCTGATTATCCCAGTATTAGCTAAATGATCTATCCGCTTCGTCATTCATTTTCAGAAAAAGTATTTCCTTTGTCGATTCGCCCTCTTGGCAATCGTTATTCCTTAACATGGCCTGAATAATCAGGCCAATGAGAAGTCTTTACCATCGCGGATCGATGAGAAAAGTTACCCAATCACTCTACCATATCTGTATTTTTAATTCATCTATTTTTTTTACTAGACTGTTGATTTGAAAAAGTTTTCATAAGCTAAAATAAATATATTCGATACTCGATTTGAAGATCTAGTGATACAAGATTCGATGATCAGAAATCGAATAATATTTTAGAAAAATATCATCCACCTGAAGTGAAAATCATGCTATCCCGCAAAATGATTTTCATTTGATGTTATTTTCATGGGGTGATATTTTAGTATTTAAGAACAAAACTTGTTTTTTTGAAGACTTTTTAGGAGGTTCGCATGGGTTCTTTGCCAAGATCCGTATCCCGACTCGATGGATATCGAGTTTCACGACTATCTGCAATCTTAGGGTCGTTTTTAACATTTTTTTTGACATTCTCTCCGTTCTTATCTGCAAGCAGAAGTTTTGCTCAGGAAAAGAAACCAGCACCAAAACCTATCAAAGCGTTATTGGTGACGGGAGGGGGTTATCACGATTACGATTTGCAAAAATTGATTCTGACCGAAGGGACCGCTGCGCGGGCCTATATCGATTGGACAATTGTTCATCAAGGGGGTAAGACTTCTAATGCCAAAATCCCCCTCTATGCCAAAGACGATTGGGCCAAAGGGTATGATATCGTCATCCACAATGAATGTTTTGCCGAAGCCAAAGATCCCAAATGGACCGAGCGGATTCTAAAACCGCATCGAGACGGGATTGCTGCTGTTGTTATTCATTGCACCATGCACTGTTACCGCGATGGTACTGGGGAGTGGTTTAAATTTCTTGGAGTAACTTCGCATCGCCACGGTTCGAATTACCCTATCGCAATCAAAAATAAAGACAAAACTCATCCAATCATGCAAGATTTCGGCGAAACCTGGAATACCATTCAAGGGGAATTGTACTGGATTGTTGGTCTAGGTGAAAACTGCAAACCCTTAGCCGTTGGTTACAATAAAGAACGAAAAGCCGAAGAGACCTGTATCTGGACAAATCAGTATGGGAAAGGGAAAGTTTTCGGTACCACCATCGGCCACTTCAATGCCGAAATGGCCGATCCAAAATTCCTGGATACTTTAACTCGAGGAATTATCTGGGCTTGCGGTAAAAACAATGACGAGTATCTCAAACCGTTTGATCCCACCAAGACGAAATTCCGCTGGGAAGAGCAAGCGAAAAAAGGGTTGCCAAAACCGCAAACCAAAGAACCTCCCAAAGTAAAATCACCTTCGAAATAACAGATGCAGATGGCAGTAGGCGGAGAGAGTAGGCAGATGGCAGTAGGCGGAGAGAGTAGGCAGATGGCAGTAGGCAGTAGGCAGTAGGCAGTAGGCAGAGAAGAGAAGAGTAGGCAGATGGTAGTGAGCGGTGGTAAATGACAGCGAAGAACTTCAAAGATTTGGTTGCTTGGCAAAAGGCGATGGACCTCGTAGAGATAGTCTATCGTCTCACCAAGCTGTTCCCGGTTGACGAACGTTTTGGGCTGACATCGCAATTGCGGCGAGCTGCGGTCTCTATTCCATCCAACATTGCTGAAGGTCAGGGACGAAACTCAATTAGTGAGTTTGGTAGATTTCTGTCGATCGCCTACGCTTCACTCCGAGAAGTTGAAACCCAGTTGCTGATCGCTGTTCGCCTTGAGTATGTCAGTCAATCCGACTTTCAACCCGTTCAGGAACTTTGCGATGAAACCGGACGTATCTTAAACGGCTTAATGAATAGCCTGAAAGGAAAGGAGTAGATAGGGGAAAGTAGGCAGTAGGCGGGGAAAGTAGGCAGAGAAGAGTTAGTGGGCAAATGACAGCGGGCTGCGAGCAGATGACAGAGAAGAGTTAGTGGGTAAATAGCAGCGGACAGTACACAGAAAAATCGTATTGAATACTGAGGATGTAACCTAGTAAAAACCACCATTATTGTGGAAGCCGTTTCTTAATTCTGCGTACTGCCTACTGCCATCTGCCTACTATTCCCGCCTACTGCCTACTGCCTACTGCCGACGGCAGTAGGCAGAGAAGAGACGGTGGGTAGGGGTAGCGGGCAATAGAAAGAAAGATCGTATTGAACACAGAAGGTTTAAGTTAGTGAAAAACCACCACTATTGTGGAAGCCGTTTCTTAATTCTGCCTACTGCCTACTGCCTACTGCCATCTGCCTACTGCCGACCGCAGTAGGCAGAGAAGAGTCGGTAGGTAAATAGCAGCGGACAGTACACAGAAAAATCGTATTGAACACTGAGGATGTAACCTAGTAAAAACCACCATTATTGTGGAAGCCGTTTCTTAATTCTGCGTACTGCGTACTGCCTACTGCGTACTTTCCCCCGCCTACTATTCTCGTCCTCCGACTTTGAATCGTTCTTGCAAACTAGTAACGGTTACCGGTTTTTCACGTAGAGCTTTGCAAGCAGCGACAGCGGCTTGGGCACCCGCTAACGTAGTAATGCAGGTAATGCGATGCGACACTGCTGCCGAACGGATTTTACCTTCATCTGTGGTACGACCGTGGCCGCTGGGGGTGTTGAGGATCATAGCGACATCTCCATTTTTCATCCGGTCAATTAAATTGGGACGACCTTCCTGGATTTTGGGTACTTCTTCGACTTGAATCTGGTGTTCTCGCAATATTTTTGCGGTGCCGCGTGTTGCTAGCAGATGATAGCCCATGTTAGCGAGATCACGAGCAACGGGGACAATTTCAAATTTATCGCGATCGGCTACCGATATGAAAATATTTCCAAGGAGAGGGATAGTTGCCGATGCCGCCATTTGCGACTTGGCAAATGCCAGAGGAAATTCATCGTCGATGCCCATGACTTCACCGGTCGATTTCATTTCTGGGCCGAGGATGATATCGACTCCTGGAAATTTGATGAAAGGGAAAACCGATTCTTTGACCGAATAGTGGCTTGGGATGGTTTCATTCACCACTCCTAATTCAGTCAATGTTTTACCAACCATTACTAGAGCAGCAAGACGAGCTAAAGGCACTCCGGTCGCTTTGGAGACGAAGGGGACGGTTCGACTCGCCCGTGGATTGGCTTCTAGAATGTAGATTTCTGGTTTTTGCGTGCTTGAATTAGAGAACTGAATTGCGAATTGAATATTCATCAAACCACGAACCCCTAGTGCTTGGGTGAGTAGCTTGGATTGCCGTTTAATTTCCTGGATAATGGACTCATCTAAGGAATGGGGTGGGAGCACGCAAGCGGAATCGCCCGAATGAATCCCTGCTTCTTCGATGTGCTGCATGACCCCGCCAATAATGACCCGTTCGCCATCACTCAAACAATCGACATCTACTTCGATGGCAGCTTGTAGAAATTGGTCGATCAATATCGGCTTGCCCGGCGAGGCCTCAATGGCTCGTCGGACGTAGCGTTCCATATTGCCTTCATCATAGACAATTTGCATCGCGCGTCCCCCCAGAACGAAACTGGGACGCACCAATACAGGGTAACCGATTTTGCGGGCAATAGCAATCGCTCCATTCAAATCCTGAGTGGTGCCACTAGCGGGTTGCTTTAATCCGAGCTGATCAATCAATCGGCTGAAGAGTTTGCGATCTTCGGCAATTTCGATACTTTCCACGGAAGTGCCTATGATCGGAACCCCTTGTGTTGCCAGTACCTTGGCGAGATTGAGCGGAGTCTGTCCACCAAATTGGACGATCACCCCATCCGGTTTGACACGATCACAAATGTTTAAAACATCTTCTACGGTCAGGGGTTCAAAAAATAGATAGTCGCTGGTATCGTAATCGGTGCTTACGGTTTCTGGATTGGAATTGACCATGATCGTTTCGTAACCGGCCTTACGCAGAGCTAATACAGCTTGGACACAACAATAATCGAATTCGATACCCTGGCCAATGCGGTTTGGGCCACCGCCTAAAATCATGATCCGCTTTTTGTCGCTAAAAGGGCGTATCTCATCTTCGATTAAGGGCGAGGCCATTTCTCCAGAGGCAGCAATTTGCCTAGGGGGGCTTTCATAGGTCGAATAATAGTAGGGGGTATAAGCAGCGAATTCGGCAGCGCAGGTATCGACCAACTTGAAGACCGGTTTGATCCCCATTTTTAACCGGTGGTTGTAGACATCGAAAATGGAACAATTCCACAACTCGCTAAGCTGATAATCGAGAAAACCGTTTTGTTTGGCTTGGAACATCTGTTCATAGGTAATATTGTCGGGGCTACCGATCTGTTTTAGTTTTTCTTCTAGATTGACTAGTTCCAGAATTTGATTTAAAAACCATAAATCGATGCGAGTTCGGCGCTGAATTTCCTCTAAACTCAAACCGATTTTGAAGGCATAACGGATATACCAGATTCTTTCAGCATTCGGGGTGGCAAGATGGGAATAGATCTCTTCCAGAGTGGGAGGGGATTCGCTATACCAGCGATCATTGCGGTCACAGCCAAGGCCAAAGCGGGCTACTTCCAAACCTCGAAGCGCTTTTTGCAACGATTCTTTGAAAGTGCGGCCAATCGCCATGGTTTCCCCAACCGACTTCATCTGCGTGGTCAGTGTGGCATCGGCTTCAGGAAACTTTTCAAAATTGAAACGCGGAACCTTGGTAACCACATAATCGATCGTCGGTTCGAATGAGGCTGGCGTATCGCGGGTTATATCGTTTCTTAATTCATCTAACGTATAACCAATCGCTAATTTCGCGGCAATTTTCGCGATTGGATATCCGGTTGCTTTCGAAGCAAGAGCGCTCGATCGGGAGACGCGCGGGTTCATTTCAATAACAATCATCCGGCCATTAGCGGGGTTGACGGCAAATTGAATATTAGAACCCCCTGTTTCGACTCCAATTTCACGGATAATCGCTTTCGCTGCATCGCGCATACGCTGATATTCTTTATCAGAAAGGGTTTGGCTCGGGGCTACCGTTATACTATCCCCTGTATGGACACCCATCGGATCCAGATTCTCGATCGAGCAAATAATAATAACGTTATCTGCCCGGTCACGCATCACTTCGAGTTCAAACTCTTTCCAGCCGATGACCGATTCTTCGATGAGAACCTCCCCAACAGGACTTTGTTCCAAACCGTGTGCGATCAGTTGTAAAAATTCTTCACGGTTATAGGCGATTCCGCCTCCCGTTCCCCCCATGGTGAAACTGGGACGCAGAACACACGGCAAGCCTATTTTTTCCAAAATCTGATAGGCCTCACCCTGCGATTTCGCAACTTCCGATTTTGGTACATCCAAACCGATTTTGAGAATCGCCTGTTTGAATAAAAATCGGTCTTCTGCTTTTTGAATAACAGCGGGGTTGGCCCCAATCATCTCGACCTTGAATTTTTCAAGAATACCGTGATGATGTAAATCCATTGCTGTATTCAGCCCAGTTTGCCCACCCAGAGTTGGCAACAGTGCATCTGGCCTCTCTTTTTCAATAATTTTGGCAACGATACTCCAGTGAATCGGTTCGATGTAGGTCCGATCGGCCATATCGGGATCGGTCATAATGGTTGCTGGATTGGAATTAACTAAAACTACTTCATACCCCTCTTCGCGTAGCGATTTACACGCTTGGGTACCAGAATAGTCAAATTCACAGGCTTGACCGATGACAATCGGCCCAGAACCTATTAATAAAATCTTTTTTATGTCTGTTCGTTTTGGCATATCCCTTAAACAATCCCTGCAATTTATCTGAATTCTTATATTATGCTTTGGTTCATTTTCATAAAATCTCCTTCCATCTTATGGATGAAGGCAACTTTGGGGGAGTCATTGCCCAGAGAATTATCCAGAAGAATGCCATTGGAATAAGAGAATTGAACTGTTTTCTTCGATTGAATCGATTTCAAAGAACAAGCGGAATATTTCTGTTTTTTTTCGGTTTCTCAGGTATTGTAAAAATGAAATCGGGCCGAAATCGAATCTGTACATGTAATATCCTCTATCGGATCATATAAAATAGTTGTGGAAGTAAAGGGGATTATTTCAAAATTGGCTGATCCTAAAATTGAATTATCTAGCACAAAATATCAAAAATGAGAATGA
This sequence comes from Planctomycetota bacterium, assembly GCA_021809185.1. Taxonomy (GTDB): domain Bacteria; phylum Planctomycetota; class Planctomycetia; order Gemmatales; family Gemmataceae; genus JAKBAI01. The sequence goes on along the minus strand of JAKBAI010000026.1, from coordinate 17,741 downwards.
CAAAGCAAAAATAATAGAAATTGAAAAAAATGATAGAAAAAGAGTTTGGGGTACCATTTCCAGGTCAAATTCTTGACCCTACTCAATGGGTTCAAACCGCTCTCAAGAAATTCCCAGAAGATGGTTTTCTTGATTTTACAGCGATTTTTGGGCGCCAGGCACCAATCGTTATCGATTTAGGATGCGGCAACGGGCGATTTTTGATTCAAAGTGCCTGTTCCCGGCCTGAATTCGATCATCTTGGCATCGATGTTTTGCCTGTGGTTATTCGCTATGCTCGCAAACGCGGGAATCAACGGGGCTTGCGTAACCTTCGCTTTGCGGTTGGCGGTGCGTATGAGCTACTTAATCGATATATTGAGGCAGCCTCGGTACAGGAAATTCATTGCTATCACCCCCAGCCTTATTATGATCCAAAGGATGTTTCTAAACGATTGATTACACCCCAGTTTCTTACTCTTGTGGTTCGCTCCCTGAAGTTGGGTGGGATTTTTACGATTCAAACCGATCACCCAGGTTACTGGGAATACATCAAGAATATTATGCCGATTTTCTTTGATTGGAAAGAACTAACGGGGACTTGGCCCGATTCGCCGCGCGGTAGAACTAGGCGAGAAATCATCGCTCGTAGCAAAAAACTTCCTATTTTTCGGGGCATTGGTACGCTTCTTTCGATTGGAAATCTTGACGAAATAAGTGAGCGGGCATCTCAACTAAAACCCCCTTTATTCAACGCCGATCGTCGATTGCAGGAATTGGATCGATTGGCTTAAATAATTCTTAAAAGTTATTATATGAATATTTTTTAATATTTTGAAATCTCTTGAATTCAATATTTATTTTAGGGCATTAATCTTATCTTTGGATACACATTGGATCATCTTCCGTTTAGAGGAGAACATGATAACGGACTATGGGGAGTCATTGTGGAGCTATTGGGTAGCCATTATTTGAGAGAGAACAAGGTATTTCTTCAGAGATGATGAGGGGAGTAAATGAAGGGAGAATATGATTGTCAGATAATTTTCTGAATTTTGGCAATCACAACGGGTAATCACAATATTCGGGAATTCATTTTACATCATCCATTCAACTGATTTTATTGAGTAAAGGACTGAATTAGAGGTACTTCAGATCGATTTATTTGAAGATGAAGATTTTGCGACAGCTCGGGGAAGACTTGGAGAGAGAATGGGGATAGAGATAGCGAATGATTTCAAATATCAAACTACATTCGATCTGAAATTTCCTACAATAAAGGCTTGAATTTAAAGATGAAGGGGAAATTGAAAGCAATCTATGCAAAATTCAAACAGAAATATGGTCGTGTTTGCGATGTTATCGGCGGCCATTTTTTTTATTGGAATGTTTATCCAACAAAGAATATGGCCACCGAAACCGATCCTGCCGAGAAATCAGGAGATGATTGGGGTCTTAGGGGGGAGTGCGGCGACGGTACATCCCCAGGTTCAGAAGTTAGCGCGCTGGAGCAAACCCCCAGTCACGGAGGTAGAACAAGCGGATACAAAGAAAGAAGACAAGATCGATTATTTGTCGTTACTGGCAGAAACGGAACAGACAACGATTGATGCGTTTGATCGTAATGAATTGATTCCCCTGGGTTGGAGCGGGTCAGCACATTTGCGCGCTCTGGTGAATACACGAGGGGCCGGGATCCAGCGCGTCGTATTACCCTATTTTCAAGCGGTTAATCGCATGGGTCTTCCAGAAAAGAATGAGGATGGGACAAAGCGCCCATTGCTATTACTACCTGGAGTAAAAATCAAACGGGCGGCCAGCTTGAAGGAGCAAGATCGATATCTACCCAGTGATCTTCAGCCCGGGCTAGTTTCGCGCGAAATGGAAGATGGGCTGCTAACGCTCCCTTCGTATGTGATGTACCACTATGAAAATCCACGCGACGACCAGCCGATCGATACGCTGGGGGTAAGAAATTGGCAGATTGTAGAAAAAGCAATCGATCCAGAGCTTGAAATGCAAAAGGTTGTTTTAGAAACGAGTGTGGATACTCCGCAACCGATGAAGATTCGGAAAATTTTCACGTTGAAACGCAATGAATATCATATCGGCATGCAAATTCATATCGAAAGCCTAAGCAAAATTGATAAATCGGTTTCGTTCCGCTACCAGGTAATGGGGGCGCACGATCTCCCTGTGGAAGGGGAATGGTATACCAACAATTTTCATGGCACCCAGACCGGATTTGTCAGTAATTCAGGGGATTCATCGCGAGCGATTGAGGATGCCCGCGAAATACGCTATAGCGAAGGGAGTGATCGCCTGACAAGGACAGAAAAATTGTCGATCCAATGGACAGGCGCAACCATCCAGTATTTTGCCTCGATCCTGGCCGTCGATCATGAGCAAAAGAACAAAAAGTTTCTAGAGTTTGTGCGCTCGACGCCGAACGGCCCTGCTCCAAAAACGCAAATTTTTCTCGATGATGCCGTGTCCCGAGCGATTACAGAGGAATTGAAACTCGATCAACCGATTGACCATTCTTATCTGCTTTACCAGGGACCGATCAAGGTGCGGCTCCTGAAGCAACTGACTGCAAGCGGAGCGACCGATCCGGAGTTGAAAGATAAATATATACCGGTTGAAGATGGTCTCGTCGACCGTTATACCGGGGAATTGAATCTCGATCGCTTGACCGATGCCCCATTGCCGAACGGATTTAGTCGATTTTTGAATTCGATGTACTGGACCGATATTGTCATTTTATTCACGAATTTAATGCATTCGTTGCTTTATATTCTCTATTCGATCATCCCCAATTTGGGTATCTGTCTCATCATCATGACTTTGCTGGTGAAAGGCACTCTCTATCCTCTGATTACCCGGCGGGCGACCCGATCGTCCCAGCTCATGGCAGCCCAGCAGAGAAAAATCGCCCCAGAGGTAAAAAAAATCAGAGAGCGCTACCCCAACGATATGATGCGCCAACGCGAAGAAATGGTGAAACTCTATCGCGAACACAATATCAACCCAGCGAGCATGCTGGGGGGCTGTTTGCCGTTATTGTTACAAATGCCGATCATGATGGGGCTATATTTTGCCTTGCAAGAGAGTGTGCTGTTTCGGTTGAGTCCATTTTTGTGGATTCAAAATCTCGCTGCTCCCGATATGCTCATCTGGTGGTCGGAAAAAATTCCGTTTATCAGTTTACCTTCAGAAATTGGCAGTTCGCTCTATCTAGGGCCATATCTGAATATTTTGCCAATTATTTCCATTGCCTTGATGATTTATGCACAAAAGAGCATGATGCCCGTTTCTGATGATCCGCAAATTCAGATGCAACAAAATATGATGAAATATATGATGATCTTCATGGGCTTTATGTTTTATAAAGTCGCCGCAGGATTGTGTATTTATTTTATCATCGGCTCGATCTGGGGGATGATTGAACGCAAACTCATTCCGAAACCGAAACTAGATGAACAGGGCAATCCGATTATCGAGGGTCCGGCCAAATCAGCTGGTAAACCTCCCAAAAAGCCGGGACGATTTCGAACTTGGTTGAGTAAAAAACTCGAAGAGGTGATTAAAGAGGCCGAAGCCCAGCGCGAAATCCGCAGGGATCCGATGAACAATTCTCGTTCTCCTCAGCAAAACCGTGACCAGAAAGGGAAAAAGAATCGGAAAAAATAATCGAGTTTTAAATTCCCTTTTCGAAAGATTTGTCGCTCCATATTGTTCCACGTAGTGATAGGTAACTTCTCTTATTGGATCATTTTCGATCAAAGCGCTCATGATTCATATGGGGAGGAGTGAAATTAGTAAGGGGATAACAGAGGGGGTCGAGCTTTTGCCGATCCCCATTTTGAAAAGAATCATGAATCTTTTATGACAAATTTTGATGATACCATTGTAGCCCAAGCTTCAGCGAATGGTCAGGGCCTTCGAGCGATTATCCGCTTGAGCGGTAGCGATGTTCGACCGGTCGTGGCGAAGGTGGTTGAATTTCAACCTCCAATGGCCTTAACCAATTGGCAATCTACTAAAAAAATAAGTACTCTTAGCGGAATCGTCTTCTTAGGAGAATCGAAGGTCAAGGTTCCTATTGAGTTACTTATCGCCATAGCCCCATTTTCGTACACCTCTCAGGATGTTGTCGAAATCTATCTACCCAATCTTCCTCCATTTATCGATGATCTGATTGCCCAACTGATCCGAGCGGGGGGGCGTCCTGCTCAACCTGGAGAATTCACTCTGCGTGCATTTCTATCGGGGAAGCGTGATCTAACTCGTGCTGAAGCAGTTCATGCCGTGATCGAAGCCACTTCTCGCCAAGAATTGACCAGGGCTTTGAAGCAGCTCGGTGGCAATCTAACCGATCCGCTGCAAGAATTGCGTAGCGATTTACTCAATCTCCTTGCTGATCTGGAAGCAGGGCTGGATTTCAGTGAAGAAGATATTACTTTTGTTCAGAAAAAAGATCTTCTGTTGCGTTTGGGAAAAGCACTCGCTTATCTAATGAATTTACGCAAACAGCTCGGCGAACGCGGTTTATCGAATCGCCCTTTTCGTGTTGTTCTCTGCGGAAATCCCAATGTCGGTAAGAGTACTCTTTTCAACCGTTTATCAGATAGTGCTGCGGCACTGGTTTCTGCTCAGCCGGGTACCACCCGCGATTATCTTTATCGCCGCGTTACCTGGGCCGATGGCAGTTTAGAATTGATCGATACCCCCGGTGAGCAAATTGTCGTCAATGATATTGAAAGACAAGCACAGCAATTACGCGAAGAACAGATGTTGCAGGCCGATTTACTCTTGTGGTGCGCGGATAGCCAAATCGCTCCCTGGCCCGAACCGATCTCACACCATGAAGGTATTCCCGTTATTATGCTCCTGAATAAATGGGATCATCCCGCTAGCGAACCTTCGGGGTGGTTGGCTACCAGTTCTCATACCGGCTTTGGCATTGAAAAGCTCAAAAATGTGTTGATTCAGCATTTGCAAAAGTTTAGTCAGCCTGCGTTAGCCTCTAGTTGGAGCCGTTGTCAGGGTCACATCGATCGCGCGATTCTCCATCTACGCCAAGCACATGCTTCGACTCTCTTCGATGATCCTTCCGAATTAATGGCAGTCGAACTCCGCCTGGCTCTTGATCAAATCGGTGAAATGGTCGGAGCGGTTTATACCGATGACTTGCTCGATCGAATCTTTAGCCGGTTTTGTATTGGGAAATAGACATTTCTCGATCTACTATTTTAGAATGCCACGCAAAGATCATTTCAGAGATTTTATTTGCAAAATCACGTTTAACGATGGTCTTTCTAATAGTCTTTCGCGATTCAAGACCAGAGATTTGAACATCGATTTCCACGATCGTTGGCATTTCTCTGCCCAAGCGGAGATAGGCACCGAAATGGCTCGACTCTGAGAGTCGTCTTCAAGTCGAGTATGGACAATCATTCTCTAACGATCTTCTCTTCCAACTTTTGCAAATCACTATTACGAATTATTTCGAAATCTACTTAGGGGTTCTCGGTTACGATAAGCGCGAGTATTTGACTCTTCCTGGACAGACAAGGTCGATCATCGTCACGGAGTCAAGATCTCATCTATTGGAATGATCCTTTGCCACGAGTCTATAATCGAGATCGACTACGGATTATCCGATGATTATCGAGCGAGAATATTTCGTTCGTTAGACAGGTATAGGGTGTCAACCTCTTGATCTTGAACCTTGGGAGTAGTAATTCCCCCCCCCTTTTTGATCGGCGATCAAGGGGATTTATCTGATTAGAATGCAAGCACTCCGTGACTAGTCGGAGGGTTAAAACTCCTGAATGAATTAGCGCTTTACTCTGATTTCGATGTTGGTAATTTCTGGTTGAGTATATAGAGATTGGGATAAATGAACGAAAGACAAATCGTTGATTTGAGGTGTATAGTACTCATATTTTAATTTGATCGATTTCGAAGCAGCATCAAACTCATAAGCACAGAGAGAATAATGCGAACAGTAATTTTTTAGGATTTCTTCGATCCGGCAACAAATCGCTTCGAAGAGAGACCTTTGATGATTTGGTACCTGCCGTTGGCCGGTTGAACGCTGCTGCTCAGAACCTAGATTGCCAGGAGCTGCTCGTTGCAGAGAATCTCCTTCCAGGGTGATCGATAGCTGGTTGGTTACAAAGAACAAGAGAGGATAATTTGCATAATAAAGACGAAGAATGCCAACAATCATCCCCATACTTAGGATAATAGCTACCGCAACGAGCGCATATCCAGCACCAATCGCCATGCCAACAACAACCGCGAAAATGACAAAGGCGGTATCCCGCGTATCTTCAACGACGGTACGAAAACGGACTATCGATAAAGCACCAACTAGACCAAAAGCCCGGGCGACACTATTGCCAATCACAATGGTGATAAATGTAATTAATATGGTAAGGAATAACAGTGTAATTGGAAATGTGTGCCGATTTTCGACTTTCGACTTTTCTGGGAGAAGTAAATAAATTTTCTGAACAACAAATCCTGAGAGGAGCGCAAGCGTTGCTCGCACCAGGAGGAGTTTGTATTCCATCTTTTCGTTATTCTGAATGACTTCGAACATCCACTCTGGCATAATGAATCCTATACGGAAAATCAAACGATAAATGTTGTTTTGATTGGTTGTTTGGTGATAAATACGGACGGAATCGATTTTATGGCCTATCGGATGATGTTTGAGATTGCCATAAAATCGATTCCTGTGGCAATTTTAGATTGCCGTTGCGGAAGACTATTCTTCTGGTCTGGTTGCTTTTTTGTTATCTTGTTTTTTCGAATTATCGAAATCCGATTTTTTGAGATTATTGCTATTTCCCTTGGAGCCATATTTTAACAAGAATTGCCGTCGTTCATCTGCGAAGGTTCGTAGGGGCATTTCCTGATTCATACGGGGATTGGGAGAGTTATTCGCTTTTTCGGAAACTTTGTCTGCTGTTGTATTCAGAAAAGCTTCGTAAGATTCCAGTTTGCGGGTATCCAGTTTCACCTCATCCTGAATCAGAGTGCGAAATCGAGCAACCACTGGTCCAAGTTTATTCCAATCCAATGAATCGGTGGCAATCGTTTTTATGTGGTCGAGATAAATTTTTTGCAGAGAGGGAATCTGTAATAATCGACTACGCATCGGTTTCGAATTATCGTTCAGTCCATAAAGTGGATCGAGATCAACCTTTCTGCTGCTGAATCCTCCTTGGGGGAATCCAGGCATATTTCCAGGAAATCCTGGAGGTGGTTGAAAGCCAAATGGTCCCTTCGGAGGATTGGGATTATTATTCTCTTGCGGATTGTTGGCATTTCGTTGTTGCTTCGCTTGGTTCCAAAGCGATTTTTGTTGCGGTGTTAAAATATCCAGAATTTTTTTATCGATCTCTTTTTGAAGTTGATCGATTTTCTTTTTCTGTTCGTCATCGAGATTTAGGCGATTCTTCCACATTTCCGAAATTAATTCCCCAGGCTGACCCATCATGCGATTGAAAGGATTCATATTCACTGGAAAACCGCCTGGTCCACCGCCCGGGCCACCAGGAAAGCCCCCTGGTCCACCAGGACCGCCTGGGAAACCTCCTCCTGGTCCACCCGGGCCACCAGGAAAGCCCCCTGGTCCACCAGGACCGCCTGGGAAACCTCCTGGTCCACCCGGGCCACCACCAGGGAAACCGGGACCACCTGCTGGACGAAATGCCTCATTCATATCGTGAGGAAAGATGTGGAATTTACCATCAGGATCGAGATATAAACTATAGTCGCTGGCCCGCGTCCAGAAACCATCTCCATTGATCAAAGCGATATCGAGAGCCAGAAACCATAGAACAGAATCGATATCGAGCTGCGGCTTTAGAGCCTCTTCGAGCTGATCGATAGGGGTTTGATTCAACGTTTTGCATAATCGAATTAGCGCTTTCCAGGCTTTTTCATTTTCTCCTGATTTGATTTCAAAAATTGCTTTGTAAGAATCGATATTATCCCCGAGATAATTGAAGCCGCCACGTCCACCTGGACTGCCGCGCACCTTCCAGCGTGTCCCTTTTCCGTTGGTCTTTGGAAAATTTTCACGAATGAACTGTTTGTTGAATTGTTGGGCATTCACATAGATTCCCCAGCTTTCGCCATTGATTACTACTTTGACAAAGTTGGCTTTAGGGGCCGGGATATATTGGCGAGCAATATGCGAATATAGCACGGTGCTCATAAACGAGGCATCTTCGTGCGAATTGAGCAAATTGAGAGTTTTGTAGCCGTAGAGCCGCTGTTTCGGATTGCCAAAATCGATCGAAATGTTTAAGGAACGTTTACTGCCTTCAGGAACCATCATGTAGGAAGACATGCCACGAAAGTGAATGCCCACTTCCGGATATTTTTTACCATCGACGATTAGAGTAGCTGGAATCTTCACATCGGTACCGTGGAAATCGCTTAGTTCGCTTTCCCAGTCTTTATTTTCAAAATTCACAAAAATAGTGCGTAAAATGCCAGAGTCGTATAAATCTTCTTTTGCATAATTTTTGACCTCTTCAGGTGTCACTTTTGGACCAGGTTTAGCCATTTCCCCATTTTTCCCAAATTCGGGAAATCCTTTGCCAAATCCCCCTTTGAAACCTTTACCAAACCCTGGGAAATTATTGTTGTTTTTAAGATATTCTCTCGCTTTTTGCCGTTCTTGGGTGTTTAATTTCCCATCACCATCGGTATCGAATTGTGGAATTAATTTGCGAACTTGATTCATGGGACCGAAGCCTCCTTTGAACCCCGGTCCACCAGGAAACCCTTGTCCGCCAGGAAACCCTTGTCCGCCAGGAAAATTTGGTGGAGAGATCGGCTCTTGATTTGTGGTATCCGGAACTCCTTTCGGGAATATCCCTTTTTGGGGAAAGTCTCCATTTCCGGGGGGAGGGGCAATCTGTTTGGTCTGTAGCTTCGGAGGAGGGGGATCGGGTTGACTGAATCCGCTGGGAGCACTGGCTAGAAAGCACATCCCCGCGCAGATGATCAATAAAGCAAAACATTTTCTTGACTGCATACATGAATCCTTTTTGAAAAAATCTATAATGTATATTTATTTATATTATATATGTCTAACCGCTTAAAATTCTATTAGATCTATTCCCATCATGATAAATTCTATAAGAAAAGATCGACAAATATCTGAATCCATTTATAGGATCGTCTCTGAGATCAATTTCAGAGAGCTTTGTAACTACTAATTAGCGTTATTGATTATCAGTAATATTTTAGCCATAGAGAAGCCAGAGAGAACTCCTTCAGATTTTTGTCCCATTTAGTTAAGATTGAATCTCTGAATCTCTGGGTCTGAAAATCAACAATAGTTAGCCACGAGAGACATCAACTATTTTGATTAACCGAGTCTCATCTCGTATTTCTCTTTAATTTTCTGTGGCTAAACTAAATACATGTCTAATTGAATAAAACTCGCCTAAAACTGTGTCAAAATATTCATGATATGGGACTCTCATATAGACTATTGCTCCTTAGAAATAGAGGATTATCACTTATTAAAATTTCCATCAGGAAATTTTGGTTGGAAGGAACCGTTCTTACCAAATCCTGGACCTAGGCCGGGCTGATCTTTTTTCGCAAATGGTTCTCTTGGCTGTGGCTGGCCCTCGCTAAAATCCCCTGGTAAGAATGTCAGTATTCCCGTTAGCGGATTACCAACTAATTCATGCCAGAGCCGTTGCTGTTCTGCGGTGAGAATCTCGAGTACTTTTTGAGTATACATCTGATTGCGTTTTTCTGCCCATTTCTGAAAATCTCGATTTTCCGAAATGGGATCTTCATGACGATTTTGATTATTCCCAGAATGGAAAAACTCTTTTTTCATACTCCCTTTTTGATTGTTCCAGTTCTGTTTGTCCCAGAACATGGGAAAATCTTTTTTCCCTTTGCCAAATGAAAAATCTTTCCACTTCAATTTCCATTTATCTTTGTCAAATTCGTTATCAGGGAATCCCATATTGAAAGGGGGCCAATTCGATTTCGGCACAGGATCATTTGCGGAATATTCTTTGGGCTGAAATAATGTTTCGGGGCCATTATTACTCTCTTCTTGGTTCCAAAATTCGCGCGGATCGAAATGGAGATATTGATTTTCCAATTCGCGGATTTTTTCAATTTGATCGGTTTCGAGTTTGAGATAGGTGATCACTTCTGGATCATTAAAGGCCCGAATTCCTGATGATTGCCTTAAGAGTTGTTTGAGACGTTGATGCTGATTTTGCGTTAAAATAGACAATAGAAATTTCTCTTGTTCCACAATAATCTCTTCTAGCTTCTTTCGCCGTTTTGCAGGCGAAGTATTATATAGGCGATTCAATTGCGAATCGCGTTGATCTTTATAATAGGTTAATCCTTGATTGATTTGGTTGATTTGCTCATCGGTAAGCTTTAGATCGTTTTGAACTTGTCGTAAATTAATCAAATAATACCGGTTGGCACGGCGCAGAATCGAAAGATTTTCGACGATCTGTTTGACTTTATCGCGGACCGAGGCCAAGTCATCCTGTTCTAGTTTACTGACCGGCTGCCGATCAATAAATTCCTGATAATAAGCAAGCGCGATATTCAAAAATCGATTCCGGATGTTATCGAGTTTCGGTTCACCGATCAATTCTTCTTCGCTAATCTCAATAAATTGATCGACGGCTTGCCGGGCTTGTTGATAGTTTTGCTCGGCGAGTTTTTTCTGTTGATCGAGTTCCATTGCTTTTTGCTGTTCGCGTTTATAAGCGAATGCGGTTAAAATGGTGGCCAAGAAGAGCACAGCGAATATCAACATCGATGCAACTAGTCCCAAGGTCACGAGTTGCTTGTGCCTGCGGATCCATTTGACGGTTTTTTCTCGGAATGTCGGCGGTTTGGCCAAAATCGGGACATCGTCCAAAAAGCGTTGTAAATCGGCAGCAAAGTCCTGGCAGTTATCGTAGCGATCTCGGGACTCTTTTTGCAACGCTTTGAAAATGATCGTGTCTAACTCTGCGGGGATAGTCGCATCAAAAAAGTGCATCGGTTTCGGCTCTTCGTTGGCAATCGCTCCCAAAAGTCGCCCTGGTTCGTCATAGGGGAAAATAGGATGCAATGTCAATAACTCGTAGAGGGTGGCCCCAAGCGAATAGATATCGGAACGGTGATCGATCAATCCCGGTTTTCCCAGCGTTTGTTCCGGACTAGAATAACGCAATGTGCCTAGAACTTCCCCGGAGACCGTTAAACGATTATCGTTCATTAATCGGGCTAGACCAAAATCGGTAATCCATAAGTGCCCGTCCCGGTCTAACAAAAGATTACCGGGTTTGATGTCTCGATGAATAACGCCGAGCTGATGCGCGTGCTCTAAAGCAATGGCCGTTTCATATCCCATCTTAGCTACCCAGCGAAAATATTTTTTCTTTTGATTCCCGTGCGGCGATTTCGAATTGGTTGCTGAGGATGGGATGATATACACATCGAGAAAATCGATGCCTGGCTCGGTTTTGACGCCAAGCTGGTTTTCCGTATCCATCAAATCGGATGGATCGGTACCTTTTGCAACTTCGTTTGAACTATTTTTCTTGTTTTTTATAACCGGAGCGAACTTGATTTCATCTAGAATGGTTGCCAGACTTTTCCCTTGAATAAACTGCATGACATAATAATAGATGCCATTATCAAAGCCAACAGAATAAACTGGGACAATATGGTCGTGATGCAAAAGCCCTGCAGCTAAGGCTTCCGTATGGAAACGTTGCAATAATCGATTATCCAATGCCGCGGCAAATGGCAATATTTTCAATGCCACTCGGCGACGCAACGAGATCTGCTCCGCTTCGTAGACAATACCCATCCCCCCACGACCAATCTCTTGCAATAACTGGAAATCCCCTAGCCGTTCAGGAATTTGCATCCTTTCTGAATAGATCGCTCCCGGCATTCTTGGACGCTCTGAATCGTAATCGACTGCCGTGGCCACAGGACTAACGTTTTCTGATCCAAAGGGGAATCGATTCGGGTTCGTATTTGAAGCCGATCGATTCTCGGAATCCTCATTTTCCTCGTTTCGCGGTGGTATATACGATCGAATCTTATCTTCATCCTTAAAATAGGCTTTCAGGAAATCTGCTAATTCTGGGTGTTCCCGGATAAGAGTTTCACGCTGAGATTGAATTTCGTGTGCACGAAAATTGTCTCTTTTATCGAGATACAACAACAGAATTTCATTCAATTGTTCTTCCAGATCAGTGTTGGCTTTGATGTCCATGATTATCTCTGTTATTCATCCTGTCGATATTTTACTTGCGTTTGTTCTACTCGCGTTTGTTCTACTTGTGTTTGTTTTACTCGCAAACAATGATCAGTTACTTTTTAGATCCGGTCATAAAACCATTTTTAAGTACTATCTGCATATGGAATAACTATCTGATATTTGTTTCGCTTCCGGAAGATAATTCTTTGAAAATATCCATATTCGAATATCGAATGTTTGTAATGACTGATTTTATTTGGTGTGATTTTATATTGAGCGAGCCAATTTATGAGGAGGAATGGTTGTTATCTAGCAAACATTCCCTCAATTTTTTCAATCCGCGAACCAGCAGACCGACAACAGCGGTGGGGGACCGCTGAAGGATCGTTGCAATTTCTTTGATCGGCAATCCTTGCAGATGATGCAGCTCGATTGCTTGACGCTGATCATAGGGAAGTAACTTCAGTGCCTGCACGAGCTGAAACAATTCCTCTTCCTTACCGATCCGTTGACTCGGTGAAGATTGGTCTGCGGCTAAACTCCTTTCGATTAGAGCGGAGGAGTTGTTCAATTCGAGCTGAAGCGAACGCTCGCGCTGAATATCTCGCCCCTCGGTCTGGTAGGTTCGAATGGTCATGGCCAGGGTGTTCAGCAATATTGTTTTGAGCCAACATAACCGCTCGGGTTCACTGTTCCCTCGAAATTGATCCCAATGCTGGTGGGCATAGAGCAACGATTGCTGCACTAGATCTGCAGGATCTAATTTTGCCTGGAGCTTCACGGGCAAGTGAATTTTGGCAAGAAGCAGTAGATATTCCGTATACTTCTGTAAATTTTTTGCTGGTGGTTCGATAGGTTCGTTCAAAATCGATCCTTTCTTCCCAAGTGAATAGATGCCGTTCAATTCAAAATATAGCGCACATTCTAATAATTTTTATAGAATTTGAGAAATCTGTGAAGAAATCTAATTTTCTTTTATAAATATTTAGAAGAAAATGAAGTTGAGCCGTGATTGGAAGGGATTAGCTAGGGATAATTTTGGTAAAGGAGATAAAAGATTAAAGAAAAATCAATAATCACCGGTTCGCGGATAAGTCTGATTTAGAGAAACAAAGAATAATGAAAGGGTAAATACAGAGATAAGAGATACGGATCGTTCGTCAAACCTGCCCAGAAGGTTTCGTAAAGCGGTTTCGTAAAGCGGGAATGGCTCGATAAAACGTCGATTATTTCGAGTTTCTGGAGGATAGGGCAGGTAAGAATACCTGCCCTAACTTTTATCCTGAAATTGACAATAATCCACCGATTTGACAAAAATGAAATCGGTTCGATTTTGATTATTCGAGACAGATTCTAAGCAAGATCTATCCCTGCGATCTATTCCCTGCGAAGGGTTTGGGAAAATACGATCAGCTAGTGACAGCTCCCTTGGAAGCAGATTGGACAGTTCGAGCGTATTTGGCGAGAACACCGCGTTGAACCTTGGCTTGCTGGGGTTGCCAGAGGGCACGGCGAGCCTGCCATTCCGATTCATTTAATTCGCAATGAAGCAGTTTTTTGTCGGCATCGATGGTGATGAGATCGCCATTTTTGATGAGACCGATCGGCCCGCCTGTCCAGCTTTCGGGTGCGACATGACCCACAACCAGGCCATGAGTGCCCCCCGAAAAGCGACCATCTGTGATAAGACCGACTTTTTCGCCCAGTCCCTGGCCAACCAGAGCACCAGTGACCGCGAGCATTTCGGGCATGCCCGGAGCACCTACAGGGCCTTCGCCACGGATGACAACCACATCCCCAGCTTGGATTTTACGGGCTTGGATTGCCTGAAAACATGGCTCTTCGCCATCGAAAACTTTGGCAGGACCAGTAATCGTTCGTTGTTTCAATCCTGCTACTTTAGCTACTGCCCCTTCCGGCGCGAGATTGCCATGTAAAATAACAATATGCCCGCTTGGAAACATCGGGTCTTTCAGCGGTTTGACTATATTTTGAGACTGATCATAGACACTGGGGACCGTTTGCAAATTTTCTGCTAAGGTTTTACCGGTACAGGTCAAACAGTCCCCGTGCAACATCCCTTCTTGGAGTAAAGCTTTGAGGACAGCGGGGGTACCACCAACACGATAGAGATCGAACATAACGTATTTTCCGCCCGGTTTCAGATCGGCAAGATGAGGAACACGGTCGCCTAAGCGATTAAAATCTGCCAATGTCCAAGGAACTTCGGCTTCGTGAGCAATCGCCATGAGATGCAAAACCGCGTTCGTGGAACCACCTAGAGCCAGAACCAGAGTATAAGCATTTTCGAGCGATTTTCTCGTAATAATATCCCGTGGCCGGATCTGTTGTTTAATTAGATGAGTTAGAGCAACACCGGCTTGAAAGGCTTGGCGTTCTTTGGCCGAGGAAACAGCAGGATAACTAGCATCGCCAGGTAACGACATGCCCATGGCTTCAATGGCCGAACTCATGGTATTGGCAGTGTACATTCCTCCACAAGATCCTGCTCCGGGGCACGATTCGCATTCGATGCGGTGCAGCTTGTTTTGGTCGATTTTACCTGCTTGGTAGCTACCAACAGCCTCGAAGATGGAAACGATATCGATATCGTTTCCTTCAGGGCCAACTCCTGGTAGAATCGAACCACCATAGACAAAAACCGAGGGGATATTCAAGCGGGCCATGGCCATTAGACAGCCCGGCATATTCTTGTCGCAACCGCCAAAAGCCAGTAGCCCATCATGGTGCATACCTCCCGCAACCACTTCGATACTATCAGCAATCACTTCGCGAGAAACTAAGCTATAACGCATGCCCCCGTGCCCCATCATAATTCCATCGGAAGCCGTGGGTGCCCCAAAAATCTGCGGAACCCCGCCGCCGCTTCGGATTCCTTCACAACCTTTACGTGCGAGACGATCTAAATGGGAATTGCAGGGGGTAATCTCACTAAAAAGGGAAGCAACCCCGATCATCGGCCTAGAAAAATCTTCATCTAAAAATCCCACGGCACGTAGCATTGCTCGGTTTGGTGCCCGGCGATCTCCACCAGTCGTTATCTGACTCAGGGAATTGAACTCGTTCATAAATTATTACTCTTCAACCATTTATGGATAAATTATTATTGCTAATTTCTCTTTTATTCGGATTATCTTAGCCAAACAATCCGAATCTTCATTCTAATTTTAGAAATTCTCCGAGGAGATTCTCTAAAAATATTTTTGCAAAATACTTGCATCTGATTCAATTTTGAACTAGATACCTGATGTAATCAACTTATGGATTATCCCGAAAATGCAAAGGATGACAAATCTGTTGGTTGAGTGGAAAAAGAGAAATTTTTTTAAGTTTGATTATCGGCGTCAAAGGAGACACCACTATGCGTCAATTAACCCAAAAGTTTGTTTCGTTTCTGAAAAAAGAAGATGGTCCTACCGCAGTTGAATACGCAGTTATGTTAGCGTTAATCATTGTGGTCTGTATTGCAGCAATCACCACACTTGGTAAAAGTGCTAGCACTACTTTCAGCAGCGTTGGTTCTACCATCGGCAGCACCACAGGTGGCACTACCGCTTCCTAAATCGAATCGGTTTTGGCAATCGAAATTAGGGCGATCCCAAGATCTGATTGTTTGGATGTTCTAATTTCGATTGCTTGAACCTTCAGATAGGTGATTCAATAATCGTAACCAAAATAATCGCTCACCCCGTTGACCTTTGATGCCTAAGACGAATTTTGTTTTCGTAAGTGGTATCCATTTGTAAGAAGATGTTAATTTAATTTTTTTAATTTTTAATTACAGAAAGAGTAATAATAATGAACAAGATTTTCAAACCAGTCGTATCGTTTCTGAAAAAAGAAGATGGTCCTACCGCAGTTGAATACGCCGTTATGTTAGCGTTAATCATTGTGGTCTGTATTGCAGCAATTACCACACTTGGTAAAAGTGCTAGCACCACCTTCAGCAGCGTTGGTTCTACCATCGGCAGCACCACGGGTGGCACAACCGCTTCCTAATTCGAATCGGTTTTGGCAATCGAAATTATGGCAGTCCGAGTTTACAAAACATCAATGCTTAACCACCCTATCGTGATTTCGATTGCTAAAATATAGCTGATTTCTCCTGAATCTAAATGTAAAGCTGATTCTTTTCTGATTATCTTTTATGTCAAATAAGCATTAAGAACAAACCAACTAAACGAGATCAAATCAAATTTTGATCCAAAGTTTCTCTGAAAATTCAATCCTTCAAATCTAATTTTTAATTACAGAAAGAGTAATAATAATGAACAAGATTTTCAAACCAGTCGTATCGTTTCTGAAAAAAGAAGATGGTCCTACCGCAGTTGAATACGCCGTTATGTTAGCGTTAATCATTGTGGTCTGTATTGCAGCAATTACCACACTTGGTAAAAGTGCTAGCACCACCTTCAGCAGCGTTGGTTCTACCATCCTCGGCAGCGGCACAGGTGGCACTACCGCTTCCTAAATCGAATCGGCTTGGGCAATCGAAATTATGGCAGTCCGAGTTTACAAAACATCAATACCTAACCTCCCTGCCGCAATCTCGATTGCTAGATTCCATAGAAAAACAATTAACGTTCCGATATTTTTCCGTCATATGCTTTTTTAATGATCATTTAATATGGCTTCGTCATTCTCTCCATTCTTCAATTCCAATTTCATGGATCCGAGAACATAGATTAAGATTTCTGCAAATTGAATTTTGGGTAAGCATTCTCATTGTTTGACAAATAATCTCCTTCATTTTCTTCATTGAATATACATCGATCAATCATAATAACTGATAGAGTAATTTGATTATTCTATTTTCTCAATTTTATTCAAATAATAGCTAAAATCGTTACAATGCTCGCAGAACAGCTATTCGGTCTTTGCTCCCCAATTTTTCTCAAAGAATCATTTGTGCTACAACGCATACTCGTCATACGAGTGGTATTTTCAATGTTGTCCCGACAATTGGGAAA
Organism: Planctomycetota bacterium; assembly: GCA_021809185.1. Taxonomy (GTDB): domain Bacteria; phylum Planctomycetota; class Planctomycetia; order Gemmatales; family Gemmataceae; genus JAKBAI01. Next base: position 485 of record JAKBAI010000026.1, on the reverse strand, counting down.
ATGTAGCAATTAAGTAATATGGTTAAAATGAGGAGTATCGATATGCGTTATCTTGTTCAGAAAGTCGTTACATTCCTGAAAAAAGAGGATGGACCAACTGCCGTTGAATATGCAGTTATGTTGGCTTTGATTATTGTGGTTTGCATTGCAGCGATCACCACTTTAGGATCAACCACCAATAATACCTTTTCTTTTGTCAGCAATCGACTAAGCGCAGCAGGTAGTACGAATGGATCGTGAGTGCTGATTTTTGGAATATTTCCCCCTGATATTGCGAATAATGATAAATCTAGGGGGATGTTTTTTGGCAGAAATATTAAATCGCCCTTGCTTTATGGATTTCTTTGTACTCATGTTTGACGATTTGCATTGATTTTCATCCGTCTTCGATCAAACAATCACGTTTTGAAAACTCTAGGTTGTTGTGTGATATTGGATTCATGTGTGAGTGTAATTTATGGTCAAAGCAAAACTTTTGGTGTTAT